>JANMFL010000163.1:0-16185 GCA_031377945.1 Acidimicrobiaceae bacterium
GCATGTGCGGGCGCGCGTTCGACCAACCCAAGCGGGTCGTCCGCATCGAGAGCACGCTGCACCTGACGCGCTGCTGGGTGAGCGACGCGCTGCTCGGTGAACTGCCTGTCGGCGCCACCATCGTGGAGTGAGTTGGAGCGACGTGGCCGACCCGCTGATCACCGCACTGCGCGCCGCCGTCGGCGACGACCACGTGTTGGTCGACGACGACGTACGCGCGGGTTACGAGACCGACTGGTTGAACAAGTACCACGGCGTGTCGCGCTGCGTGGTGCGGCCCGGCACGGTCGACGAGGTGTCGGCAGTGGTGCGGGCCTGCGCCCACGCCGGGGTGGCGATCGTGCCGCAGGGCGGGAACACCGGGCTGGTGGGCGGCAGCGTGCCGCGCGGTGGGGAAGTGGTGTTGAGCACTCGGCGCCTGGACCGCCTCGACCCGGTCGACGTGAGCGCGATGCAGGTGACCGTCGGCGCCGGCGTCACCATCGAGGAACTACAGCAGCACGCCCGCGCCGCCGGCCTCGACTTCGCCGTCGACTGGGGAGCGCGTGCGTCGGCCACCGTCGGCGGAGGCGTCAGCACCAACGCCGGCGGCTCGCGGGTGGTGCGCTTCGGCACCATGCGCGCCCAGGTGATGGGCCTGCAGGCCGTGCTGGCCGACGGGTCTGTCGTGACGCAGTTGGGTGGTCTGCCGAAGGAGACCGCAGGGTTGCACCTGCCGGGGCTGTTCGTCGGCAGCGAGGGCACGCTCGGTGTCGTCACCGCGGTCCGACTGAAGCTGGTGCCCTGGTATCGCCACACCGCAGCGGCGCTGGTCGCGTGCGAGTCGCTCGCCGACGCGGTGGCCATGCTGCCCACGCTGCGGACACTTTCGTCGCTCGACGCGGTCGAGTTGTTGATGCCCGAGGCCGTGCACGTGGCCTGCGACCACCTGGGCATCGGGCCGCCGCTCCCGGTCGAGTTCGCCGGTGCGTTCGTGATGGTCGACTGCGCCGCGCACACCGATCCGTCGCTCGAGCTGGCGGGCGCGGTCGGCGACCGTCGTGGCGTCATGGCGCTCGGGCCGCAGCGCGACCAGCTGTACCGCATTCGCGACCACGTCACCATCGCGATCGGTGCCAAAGGGGTGCCGGTGAAGCTGGACGTCGCCGTACCGCTCGATCGTCTCGACGAGCTGGTCACGCGTGTGCGTACGGCCGTCGATGCGCTGCCCGGTGCGGAGCTGATCGTGTTCGGTCATCTGGCCGAGGGCAACCTGCACGTGAATGTGTTGGGAGCGACCGATCGGGCCGCCGAGATCACCGAGTCGGTGTTGTCGACCGCCATCGAACTGGGCGGCACCATCAGCGCCGAGCACGGCATCGGCGTCGCCAAGGTGCAGTGGCTCGAACGTCTCAAGGGCCCCGAGACACTCGCCGCGATGCGCGCTTTGAAGCACGGGCTCGACCCCCAGGGCATCCTCAACCCTGGCGTCCTCCACACCCCCTGACCCGGGCGCGGCGGCCCGGCCTGGGCGCGGAATGTCCCAGATCTGGGACGTTTCTCGCCCGTGGGCGCGAGGAGACCCGAATTCGGGAGGTCTCGCGCCCAACCCTGGTCTCGCGACCGACCTAGGTCTCGCGACCGACCTAGGTCTCGCGCCCGACCTGGGGGCGCTGCGGTAGGTCAGCCCCGGAAACCCGTGGTCGGTCAGCGGCGGGATTCGGCGGCGTCGAGCTGGGCGCGGGTGAGCAGGGCGTGCATGTGCAGGCCCTCGGCGGTGAGCGCGGCGCCGTGATCGGGGCTGCGGTCGATGACGCACAGCACGTGTTCCACGATGGCACCCAGGCGCCGCAGGTCGTTCGTGCTGATGACCACCTGGCCGCCGGTGGTGATGACGTCTTCCACCACGGTGACCCGCTTGCCGACGATGTCGGTGCCTTCGGCCAATTGCGCCGTGCCGTAGGTCTTGGCCTCCTTGCGCACGAACGCGGCGGGGATGCCCGTGTGCAGGCTGAGTGCCGTGGCGATGGGAATGCCACCCATTTCGAGCCCGGCGAGCACCTCGGTGCCCTCGGGGATCATCGGCGCCAGGGCTGCGGCGATGTCGGCCAGCAGCGCGGGCTGGGCCTCGAAGCGGTACTTGTCGAAGTACTCGGTGGCGGTCTGTCCGGAACGCAGCGTGAACGTTCCGGTGAGACGGGCGATGGTGTTGATCTGGTCGGCCAGGTCGTCGAGGCGCATGCGCTCAGTCTTGCTTCCGGCGCGTGTCGCGCACCAACACTTCCTGGGCCATGGTCGCCACGTGCGTGCCGTCCTCTGCGAACACGTGACCGATCGACAGGCCGCGTCCACCCACGTACGAGTGACAGGTGACGTCGTAGAGGTGCCACCGATCGGCGCGCACCGGGCGGTGGAACCAGATGGTGTGGTCGAGGCTGGCGTTGAAGGTGATGTCGCGCGTCGTCGAGAAGTCGGGGTGCGCCTTGTGCACCGCTTCAGTGGGCATGTCGTCGCTGATGTAGGCCATCCAGCAGCGCTGCAGCAGTTGATCGTCGCCGATCTCGCCGACCGTCTTCACCCACGCGACGAGCCGTCCCGTGCCGACGCGCTCGCCGTCGGCGAGCGCGGACGAGGGCACGTCGCGTCGCTCGAACGCCTCCATCCACATCTCGCCGGCGAGGCCGTCGGGACCCGGCACGCCCGCCGGCGGCGCCACGGTCTGCAGGTCGTCGGCGTCCTCCGCGGTCTGGAATGAGGCCTCGAGGTTCAGGATCGCGCCGATGGCCTGACGGGCGACGACGCGGCGGGTGGTGAAGCTGCGCCCGTTGCGGATGCGGTCGACCTCGAACCGGATGGGCTCGGTGTGGTCGCCGCGACGGATGAAGTAGGCGCGCAGCGAATGCACCTGTTGCTCGGCGTCGACGGTGGCGGCAGCGGCGCGAAGTGCCTGCGCCACGATCTGGCCGCCGTACAGGCCGCCCCACGGGTAGCGGGGTCCGATGCCGACGAACGTGTCGGGGCCATGGGGTTCGAGGTCGAACAACCTGCTGACGTCCATTCGGACCACTTCCTTCCTGGTCGCATCGCGGTTCGAGCACGATGCGGCACGCCAGCGTACGGCGGCGCCTCTGTTTCAGCCGAGGGCGTCGAGCCGGTCGACACCCAACCCGGCGTGGCGCACACTGCGCTGCAGATCGAAGGCGTCGTCGAGCACTGCGGCCGGCACGGTCACGCGCGCATCGGTCTCGAGCAACTCGCGGAACGAACGTCCTTCGTCCCACGCCCTGCCGGCGTTCTCCTGCACGATGCGATACGCGTCGTCGCGGGTGAGCCCGGCCTGCACCAGGCCGAGCAGCACGGGCTGGCTGAACACCAGACCATGGCTGGCCCACAGGTTGGCGAGCATTCGATCGGGGAACACCTGCAGTCCGCCGAGCAACCGGGTCATGCGCCGCAGCACGTAGTAGGCGAGCAACGCGCTGTCGGGGAGCACCACCCGCTCGACCGAGCTGTGCGAGATGTCACGCTCGTGCCACAGGGCGACGTCCTGCATGCCGGCTTGGAGGTTGCCGCGCAGCACGCGGCTCAGACCGCTGATCGTCTCGGCGCTGATCGGGTTGCGCTTGTGCGGCATCGCACTGGAACCCTTCTGGCCGACCTTGAATCCCTCCTGCACCTCGCGCACCTCCGTGCGCTGCAGGTGGCGCAGCTCGACCGCGATGAGTTCCATGGTCGAGCCGACCGATGCGCACGCGTACAGGAACTCGGCGTGCCGATCGCGGGCGATCACCTGGGTCGCGGGTACGGCGCGCAGGTCCAGCGCGGTGGCGACATGGGCCTCGATGGACGGGTCGATGTTGCTGTAGGTGCCCACCGCGCCGCTGAGCTTGCACACCGCGACCGTGTCGCGGGCGGCACGAAGGCGGGTGCGGTCGCGGTCCACCTGCAGCGCCCACAGTGCGACCTTGGCGCCGAACGTCGTGGGTTCGGCGTGGATGCCGTGGGTGCGGCCGATCATGACCGTGTGTCGATGCTCGCGAGCCATGGCAACCAGCACGGCCACCAGTGCGTCGGCGGCCTCGAGCAACAGGTCGCACGCGTCGCGGAGCATCCAGCACCAGGCGGTGTCGACCACGTCGCTCGACGTGAGTCCGTAGTGGATCCACGCGCCGGCAGGTGCACCGATGGCCTGCTGTACGACGTCGACGAACGCGGCCACGTCGTGGTCGGTCACCTTCTCGCGCTCGTCGACTGCGGCGACGAATGCATCGTCGACGTGCGGGGCACGCTCTCGGCACCCGACCGCGTCGGCCGGCGGCACGATGCCGAGCGCGACGTGTGCGTCGGTGGCCAGCAACTCGATCTCGAGGTAGCGACCGAAACGCGCCGTGTCGCTGAACACGGCCGCCATCTCGGGCATCGTGTAGCGGGGAATCATGACCAGATCACGTAGCTGTCGCGTTCGGCGCCGGTCCCGACGATCTTCACCGGCACCCCCACCTCGCGCTCCACGAGCGCCACGAAGTCGCGCGCCTTGTCGGGCAGCTTGTCGAGGTCGGTGACCGCACTCAGGTCGGTGAGCCAACCCGGCAGCACGGCGTAGACCGGTCGGCCGTCGGCGTCGTACTCGGTGCACACCTTCACCTCGTCGAACGTGTCGAGCACGTCGAGCTTGGTGAGGGCCAGTTCGGTGAGGCTGTTGATGCGCACGGCCTTGCGCAGCATGACCAGGTCGAGCCAGCCGCAGCGTCGGCGGCGGCCGGTGACCGTGCCGAACTCGCGGCCGATGTCGACCAGCTTGTCGCCCAACTCGTCGGTGAGCTCGGTGGCGAACGGGCCCGATCCGACACGCGTTGCGTACGCCTTGGTGATGCCGACGATGCGGGTGAGGTAGCGGGGGCCGATGCCGGTGCCCACGCAGGCACCGCCCGCGGTCGGGTTGCTCGACGTGACGAACGGGTAGGTGCCGTGGTCGAGGTCGAGGAACGTGGCTTGCGCTCCCTCCAGCAGCAGGGCGTCGTCGCGGTCGAGCGCCTCGTGCAACATCTCGACGGTGTCGGCGACATAGGGCGCGAGGCGCGCTCCGAGTTCGGCGAACTGCGCGGCCACGGCATCGGCGTCGAGCGCCTCGCCGCCGAGTCCTTCGATCTCGCGGTTGTGGTAGGTGCAGTTGGCACGCACCGATTCGCGGAACGCCGCAGCATCGAGCACGTCACCGACGCGCAGGCCGATGCGCCGGGCCTTGTCGCTGTAGGCCGGCCCGATGCCTTTCAGCGTGGTGCCGATCTTCTCGTCGCCGCGCTTCGCCTCGTACAGAGCGTCGAGCGACTGATGCCAGGGGAAGATGAGGTGCGCCTGGGAGCTCACCTTCAACTTGGCGCAGCTGATGCCGCGGCTCTCGAGCGTGTCGATCTCGTTGAACAGCGTGGGCAGGTCCACCACCACACCGTTCCCGATGACCGGGATGATGTGCGGGTACAGCACGCCGCTGGGAATGAGTTGCAGCGCATACCGCTCGGTACCCACCACGACGGTGTGGCCGGCATTGTGCCCGCCTTGGTAACGGACGACATGGCTGTGCTCGGCGGCGAGCAGGTCGATGACCTTGGCCTTGCCCTCGTCGCCCCATTGGGCGCCTACGACAACAGTGACGGGCATGGCGGGAACGCTCCTCGGAAGTGACCGGAACGTGACGGAAGTCTACTGGACCCGTCCGTGCCACCATGGGTCCATGCGGTTCGAAGAGTACGTCGAGTTCGACGGCCTGGGTCTGGCGGCGCTGGTGGCGGGCGGCGAGGTGACGGCGGGTGAACTGCTCGACACCGCCCTGCAGCGTGCATCGGACACGGATCACTCGATCGCTGCGGTGGTGCATGTGCACGAGACGGTCGCCCGCGCGTCGATCGCCGATGGCCTTCCCACGGGGCCGTTCACCGGGGTGCCGTTCCTGTTGAAGGACCTCGGTTGCGAGGCAGCGGCCTTCCCCACGAGCATGGGTTCGCGTCTGTACGACGGCCATCGCTACTCGTACGACAGCGAACTCTTCATCCGCATACGCGAGGCAGGCGTCGTCACCTTCGGGCGCACCACCAGCCCCGAGTTCGGCATCGGTGTCACCACCGAGGCGAAGGTCTACGGGCGGCCCACGCGCAATCCGTGGAACGTCGATCACGTCGCGGGTGGGTCCAGTGGTGGCTCGGGTGCCGCGGTCGCCGCGGGTGTGGTGCCGTTGGCGCACGGCAGCGACGGTGGCGGGTCGGTCCGCATTCCGGCATCGTCGTGCGGGCTGTTCGGGCTGAAGCCCACCCGCGCGCTGCTGCCCGACGGCCCGATGGCGGGCGAGGGCTGGGCGGGAATGGCCATCGACGGGTTCTTGTCGCGCTCAGTTCGCGACACCGCCGCAATGCTCGACACGACCGCGGGGACCGACATCGGGGCGCCGTACCACGCGCCACCGCTCGCGGGCCGGTTCCTCGACGCGATCGCCGAGGCGCCACGTCGGTTGCGCATCGCGGTCACGACGAGAACGTTCACCGGCGACGCCATTCACCCGGACTGCACCGCGGCCGTCGAGCACACCGCGCAACTGCTCGAGTCGCTGGGGCACGAGGTGGTGCCACACGAGCCCGAGTTCGACATGCACGCGTTCATCGTCGCCTGGACCGAGATCGTCGCCTGTGGCACGCAGCGCACGGTCGATGCCGCTGGCCCCAATGCAGAGGGTCGCGTCGAGCGCGTCACCCGGTTGGCCTGCGAGCTGGGCCGCACGGTGTCGGGCGCCCGCTACATCGGTTGCATCGACACGGTGCACGCCGTGGGCCGTCAATTGGCTCGGTACCTGCAGCCGTTCGACATGCTGCTGACGGCGACGCTCGGTGAACCGCCAGCGGCGATCGGCCGCTTCGCATCTGACCGGCAGGACGGCTGGCACTCGTTCCTCGACTACCGCCTCGACCACGTGCTGCCGTACTCGCCCTACGCCCCACTCGCCAACGGCACGGGGCAGCCAGCGATGAGCGTGCCGCTGTGGTGGAACGACGCCGGGCTGCCCATCGGTACCCACCTGATGGGCCGCGCCGGTGAGGACCACGTGCTGTTGCAGTTGGCTGCTCAGCTGGAGGAAGCCGACCCGTGGTTCCACCGGCGGCCGTCGCTCTGACACCGGTAGCGTCGGGGCCATGCCCGTGATGCGACGGATGACCTGGTCGGCGATGGACGAGCCCGCTCGTGCGGCGCTGTGTGCGCGCGGGTTGGAGGCCATCTTCGACGAAGGGTTGAAGGCATCGATCGGTCGGATCATCGACGACGTGCGTGCCCACGGCGACGAAGCGGTCTGCCGTGCCCTGCGCGAGTGGGACGAGGTGTCGCTCGAGCCGCACCAGTTGAAGGCCACGGTCGACGAGCTCGCGTCCGCTGCGGTTGCGCCCGAGGTCGACGCGGCGATCGACGACGCCATCGCCCACCTACGCGCGTTCAACGAGCAGCAGATGACCCGCGCGCAGGACTGGAGCTTCGTGAGCGAGCCCGGCCTGACCGTGGGCGAGAAGATCACCCCCATCTCGTCTGCCGGTCTGTTCGTGCCCAGCGGCAAGGCCAGCTACCCGAGCGTCGCCTACCAGTTGGCGGTTCCAGCGGTCGTGGCCAGGGTGCCGCAGGTGGCCCTGGTGGTGCCGCCCATGCCCGACGGCAGTGGTCGCATGGACCCCGCAGTGTTGGTCGTGTGCCGCAAGCTGGGCATCACCGAGGTGTTCCGGGTGAACGGTCCCGCCGGCGTGGCCGCGCTGGGCTTCGGGACCGAGTCCATCCCGAAGGTGCGCATGGTCGTCGGTCCGGGGAGTCCGCCCGTCGCGTGCGCGCAGGTCGAGATGCAGCGCTTCGGTGTGGCCACGATGATGATCCTCGGGCCAACCGAGAGCGTGGTCGTCGCCGACGATTCCGCCGACCCCAGGCTCGCCGCGGCCGACCTGTTGAACGAGGCCGAGCACGGCACCGATTCGGCCGTGCTGCTCATCACCGTGTCCACGGCGTTCGCCGACGCCGTCGACGTCGAACTGGGGTCGCAGTTGGCCGTGCTGCCCGCCGCTCGAGCCGAGGCTGCTCGCGCCGCGCTCGGCGTGAACGGCGGTTGCGTGCTCGTCGACGACCTCGCGCGGGCCGCCGAGGTGGCCAACCGATGGGCGCCCGAGCACCTGCAGGTCGCGGTGGCGCCGGCCGTCGAAGCCGAGTTGCTCGACCTGTTGGTGAACGCCGGTGAGATCCTGATCGGTCAACACACGTTGTTCAGTGCCGGCAACTTCGTCATCGGATGCCCGGCCAGCCTGCCCACCGGCGGCTTCGCTCATGTCAGCAGCGGCATCACTGCCGACACGTTCCTGAAGCGCACCGCCGTCGCCCGAGCCGACGGAACGGCGCTCGCTCGAATGACACCTACGATCCTGGCGATGAGCGAACACGAGGGCTTCCCCGCCCACGCCCGCGCAGCGAGCATCCGCCAGGAGCACGTGTGACCGACCTCTCGGCGACCGAGTCTCCCGACGCGGCGCGCGAGCGGCACGCCACCAACCTCGAACTGTTCCTCGACCTCGTCTTCGTCTTCGCGGTGACACAGGTCGCGTCGTTGATCTCGCACGACCCGACGGCTGCCGGCCTGGGCCACGGTGTGTTGCTCGCCTGGTTGGTGTGGTGGCAGTGGTCGCAGTTCACGTGGGCCGGTTCGGCGATCGACCTGCAAGCCGTCACCGTGACGCGGGTGTTGGTGCTGTGCATCATCCCCGTGGCGTTGGTGATGACCGTGAGCATCCCCACCGCGTTCGAGGGCGGCGGCGTCTGGTTCGGCGCGGCGTACATGGGTGTGCAACTGATCGTGCTGTCCATGCAGGGTCATGTCGCGTGGGGTCACGAGCAGCGCCGCATCGCGTTCATTCGGTATGCGTCGTTCGCCGTTGCCGCCCCGATCGTGGTGATGGTCGGGGCGTTGTTCCACGGCGACGTGCGCGTCGTCCTCTGGGTGGCGGCCGGGCTGATGAACGTCATCGGAGCGATGCGTGGTGCCGGTGGCGACTGGGTGATCGACCCCGTGCACTTCGCCGAGCGGCACTCGCTGTTCATCATCATCTCGCTGGGCGAGGTGCTGGTGGCGGCCGGAGCCACGGCGACAGCCGCAGGGCTGACGGCGACCACGGTGTCCGCGTTGGTCGTGACGGTGGCGATGGCGTGCGTGCTGTGGTGGACGTACTTCGCGTACCTGCCCGGCGTCACCGAACACCACCTTCGCGAGGCGAAGGGCGCCGAGCGGGGTCGGTTCGCCCGCGATGTGTTCACGATGGGCCACTTCCCCCTTGCGATGGGCCTCATCTTCTATGCCGTGGTCGCCAAGCACCTCGTGGAACACCCGACCGAGCACCTCGACACGCACGACCGCTGGACGCTGGCCCTGTCGGGAGTCGCGTTCAACGGCGGCCTGATGGTCATCCAGTGGCGAGCGGTGCGCCGAGTGGCGCCCGAGCGGGTGTTCACCCTTGGGGTGATCGTCGCGGTCGCGTTCCTCGGTCGGTGGCTGTCGCCGCTGCTCGTCGTCGGCCTGATGGCGGTGTCGCTCGGCATCATGCAGTCCATCACCATGCACCGTCTCCGCGGCCGCCTCGCGCGAACTTAAGTTCCTGGTGAACGGGCAGCTCGGTGGCGGCGCGGAAACCCAGGATCGGTAGGGTCCCGGCGGGAACTCAAGGGGGATTCGTGGCTCACGACCTGATCATTCGCAACGGCACCATCGTCGACGGGACGGGTGCGCCCGGCTACGTGGCCGACCTGGCCATCGACGGCGACGTCATCACGGCCATCGGCGACCTGTCCGGCGAGGCGGCCGGACGCGAAATCGACGCCACCGGCCAGATCGTGTCGCCCGGTTTCATCGACCTGCACACCCACCTCGACGCGCAGGTGGGTTGGGACCCGTACATGACGAGCAGCTCGTGGCACGGTGTCACCACCGTGCTCATGGGTAACTGCGGCGTGACGTTCGCTCCGGTGCGGCCCGACGATCGCCAGTTCCTGGCCGAGATGATGGAGAGCGTCGAAGACATCCCGCGCGACGCCATCCTCGATGGCCTGCCGTGGGACTGGGAGACCTACCCCGAGTACCTCGACTCGGTGGAGCGCATGGACCCGGCACTGAACATCGTCGGCATGGTCGGACACTGTGCGGTCCGCTATCACGTCATGGGTGAGCGTTCGCTCAGCGACGAACCGGCCACCCCGGAAGAACTGAACGCGATGCGCGACATCGCCGAGGAGTCCGTTGCCGGCGGCGCCGTGGGGTTCAGCACCTCGCGGATCCTGCTGCACGTGGTGCCCGACGGTCGGTACGTGCCCGGCACGTTGGCCCCGCTCGACGAATACCTCGCCGTCGCCGACGGCATGAACGCCGCGGGCGGCGGTCTGTTCCAGGCCGTGAACGATTTCGCCACCAAGGGCGGGCACGAGTTCATGCTGCTCAAGGAGATGGCCCAGGCCTGCGGTGACGTGCTGTTCAGCGGTGGCGTCGGGAACACCGGGCGAGGCGGTGTCGACGTGTTCGGCGGGTTCCTCGAGAACGAGAGCGGCAAGGCCGGCAACATCACACTGGCGTCGATGACCCGCCCCAGTGGTTCGCTGTGCGGGCTCGCCCAGATCTCGCCCGTGAAGGGCAAGCAGTGGCGCCAGCTGATGCAGCTGCCCACCATCGCCGACCGTGTTGCCGCGTTGAAGGACCCGGCCACCCGTGCCCTGCTCGTGCAGGAGGGCAAGGAGAAGGGCATGTGGTACGACCCGAACTTCATCCACCCGCTCGGCACGGGCGACTCGCCCGACTACCACGAGCAGGGTGGCATGTCGGTCGCCGACCATGCCGCGGCGCTGGGTGTGCACCCGGTGGACTTCGTGATCGATCGCCTCATCGCCAGCGACGGCAAGGAGCTGTTCAACACCTGGTTCTTCAACCGGGCCACCGATGCCCTGGGCGAACTGCTGACGCTGGACCACGTGTACCCGGGCCTCGCCGACACGGGCGCCCACGCCGGGCAGATCTGCGACGCCGACGCGAGCACGCACTACCTCTCGTACTGGCACCGCACGCGCAACGCGGTGGGCCTGTCCGAGGCCGTTCGCCGCCTCACGTCGTTCCCGGCGGGAGTGCTCGGCCTGAAGAACCGTGGCACCCTGCAGGTCGGCCAGTACGCCGACGTCAACGTGTTCGACATCGACCGCCTGGCCAGCGAGCACCCCGAGTACGCCAACGACTTCCCCGGCGGCAAGGGCCGGTTGAAGGTGCGGGCCCGTGGCTACGCGGCCACGTTGGTCAACGGCAAGATCGTCACCGAAGACGGCCAGCACAGCGGGGCGCGTCCCGGGCGAGTCATTCGCGAGTTCGCCCGCCAATAGTCGCCAATTCGCCATCTTGTGCCTCAAGCGAGCACTCCGTGTACTGTTCGCTTCAGATTGCCGCGAGCGGGAGTGTTGAAGTGCGCAGGAATTTGCTGAAGGCGACGCTGATCGCCGTGTCATTACTGGCTGCGACTACGGTCGTGTCTAGTCCTGTTTCAGCGAGCGACGGTCCTCGGATTGCGACCGTTGCGGACTTCAAGGCCGCGAGAGCGCAACTGTCGGTCAACGAGCAGCCATCAAAATCGATCATGCTCAGCAGACTTCTTGCGTCAAGCCGCGGTCTCGCAACAGTCGCTGATCCATTCTTTGATGCTGCGCTCGGCGAGGGAGATCTTTACGGCGCCGGAGTGTCGACCGATAACTTGGGCGGCGAGCCGGTCCTGTTCGCCGGCGCCTTTGTTGCCGTTTGGACCAATCCGTTCAACATTGACTGGGAGTTCGGCAACACCGGACTGATCTGGCGCCTTGACTTGAACAACGACACGGTCACGGACTACTCGCTCTCGTTGCTCAATTCCGGCGGGGTTCTGTTTGCTGACCTCTGGCTGGGTACGTCGAACACTCACGTCTGTACGGCGGGCTGGAGCTACGACGGAACAATCGACAGCTACGGCGTCGCGGTTCCGCTCTGGTGCCTCTCCAATCCGACACGAGTGCGTGCTCAGACGTTCATGGCCTATGACTCGGGGTTCACTGTTTCGGGCGATCTGGCGCCGAACTCCGGATGGTCGCCCTTCATCAACACCGATATCTGGCCCAACAAGCCTGGCACTCCGCTGGTAACGGCCGGTCCTCGGTCGCTGAAGGTTGCCTGGACTGCTCCGGCCCGGAATCTGGTTCCGGTCACGGATTACATCGTGCAGTACGCGCCCGCGAGCAGTCTGGCCTGGACCACGCTCAAGGATCCGGTGTCCCCACTGCGGTCGGCGACGATCACGGGCCTGAATCCGAAGGCGAAGTATGTCGTGCGCGTCAGAGCGAGAAACGCGACGGGCTTTGGCGCGTACTCTGCGAACTCGCTCGCGAAGCAACCCCTGCCTCCGCCGAAACTTCCCGCCGCGCCCGGCACCCCGACCCTCACCCCTCTCGCTGGCGCGATGCGGGTGGTCTGGTCCGGGCCCGCGAATCCGGTGGGTGGTCCGGTCACGGACTTCATCGTGCAATACCTTCCGTCCAACACGGGCGTCTGGAAGACCTACGTCGATTCCGTGTCGATCGCTCATGCGGTCACCATCAAAGGCCTGGACCCGCGGGTGAGCTACCGCGTGCGCGTCCGAGCCAAGAACGTGTCGGGGTTCGGCCCCTACTCCGCGATCTCGCTCTCCAAGAAGCCGCTCGCGCTGCCTGCCCCTCCGAGCGCTCCCGGCAAGCCCACGGGTTCCCCTGGGCTCGGCTCGGTCGCCGTCACCTGGTCGCCTCCCACTTCCGCGGGAGCGAGTCCGATCACCGACTACCGGGTGGACGTGTCGAAGAACGGCGGTGTCTCATGGGTGACCGTCGTCGACGGCGTGTCATCAGTGCCGGGTGCCACCATTACTGGCCTCGCGGCCGGTGATGTGATCCTGGTGAGGGTTGCGGCGAAATCCGCAGCGGGTACCGGTGCTGTCAGCCCGGTCTCGAACCCCCTCTCGCCGTTCAATGTGCCGGGTGCTCCTGGTGGGCTGTCCGCGACCGCTGTCGACGGCGGCTTGAACCTCACGTGGACTGCTCCCGTGAGCAACGGCGGCCAACCGATCACGTCGTACAGGGTCGACTATCGCCTCGTGCCGGACCCGCAGGTCCGAGTGCAGCCGCGAATCGTTGGTGGTATCACGACCACCATCGATCAGGTGCCCTGGCAAGTGGCGGTGCTGCCTTCGGGCAACCTGTGCGGGGGGACGCTCCTCACGACGCAATGGGTTGTCACGGCTGCCCACTGCATGGCTGGCGAGGTCCCGGGCACGGTGAAGGTTCACAGTGGACTCAGCACGCTGGCCTCGATGACTGCGGGCAACGAGATCGCTGTCGATGAGATCATCGTGCATCCTGCCTACTCGCCGACGACGGAGGAGAACGATCTCGCGTTGCTTCACCTCGTGACACCCGCGGCCGGGACCCCGATCAAGCTCTTCACGGACGCCGCAGGTCCGTCGGCTGGCACCGCGGCGACCATCAGCGGTTGGGGCACCACTTCGTTCCAAGGCTCCGTTTCCGACCAACTCCGCGTGGCTGGAGTCAGCGTGCTCTCCGGACCGTCCGGGGCGTGCGGGTCCTATGGAACTGACTACAAGCCGAACGTCATGCTGTGTGCCGGGGCGATCGCCGGGGGAATCGACACCTGTCAGGGTGACAGCGGTGGTCCCCTCGTCATCGACGTGGCAGGCCAGCCGAAGCTGGCGGGTATCACCAGTTTCGGCAACGGATGCGCCCAAGCAGCGTTCCCGGGCGTGTACACCCGAGTGAGCACGTTCGCTGGCTGGATCGAAGAGCAGATCTATCCCTGGTCGCAGGTCACCGTGACGTGTTCTCAGGTTGCGATCTGCACCTCGTACGACCTGTTGGGTCTCGTCAACGGGGCGGCATACGAGGTCCGAGTGTCCGCGACGAACATCGTCGGCACCGGAGCGCCGTCGGTGGTTGGAGGTCCCTTCACGCCCGCAACCGTTCCTGACGCGCCGACGAATGTCGCCGCCGTCGCGGGGGACGCGAGCGCTGAGGTCACATGGGATGCACCGGTGTCCAACGGGGGCGCCGCCATCATCGACTACGAGATCAGCACTGACGGGACGGCGTGGACTTCGACCGTCAGCGCCACTCCGGGGACCGTCGCCTCCGGCCTTACGAACGACGTTCCGGTTCACTTCTTCGTGCGCGCAGTGAACGCCAATGGCTTCGGCCCAGCCTCGGCCGCATCGGCCGATGTGACGCCGCTAGCGCCGCCCATCTGACCTACAGCAGGCCGCGGCGGTTGCTGCGCAGGGCCGACAACTCGGTGGTGAGGAGGGCGATGTGTTCGCCCTCCTCCGCCGCGAGTTCGCGGTAGAGCTCGCGCGCCGCGGGCGCGGCCTCGTCGATGTGCTCGCGGAAGAACGCTTCGGCGCGCTGCTCGAGTGTGAGCGCCAGCTCGAGCAGGTCGATCGGCTCGGTCGGCACTCGCTGCGCGCCGGCTTGCAGCGCCCCAGGGTGCAGGTCGCCGCTGGCGTCGTCGGGCACCGGCAGGTGATAGCGGCGCACGAGCGTGTCGATGTGCTCACGTTCCATCGCGGCCAGGCGCTGGAACATGTCGTGCAGTTCCTCGTCGCTGGTGTACTTCGCGGCGGCGACGTAGAAGTCGCGACCGCCGAGCTCGATCTCGAACGCGGTCCGCACCGCCGCCATCGCACCGTCGGGAACCGCGCCGGCGACCAGGTCGACCGGCGCCAGCACACCGTTGCACGCAGGGCAGCGGCCGTAGGGAAAGGCGAAGCCTTCGCTGCGCTTCGAGCAGTCCGTGCACTTCCACGCGACCACCTGGTCGGCGCAGCAGATGCCGTCCTCGTCGCCAACTTCGACGGGACGGTGACAGCGCGGGCACACGGGTCCGGTGGCCGCCGGCACGTCGGGCATGGTGCCGTGATCGAGGTAGTCGAGGATGGCCGCGGCGGCTCTGCGCCCGGCGCCCATCGCCAAGATGACGGTCGCCCCGCCGGTGACGATGTCGCCGCCGGCGAACACGCCGGGAAGGTTCGTCGCCTGTGTCTCGGGGTCGGCGGCGACATACCCGCGTGCGTCGAGTTCGAGCCCCTTCGTGTTGCGGGTGACGATCGGGTTCGGGTTGGTGCCCAGCGCCACGATCACCGTGTCGCAGGCCACTTCGAACCGCTCGCCCGTACCGACGGGCCGACGACGGCCCCGTTCGTCGGCCTCGCCCAACTCCATCCGTTCGACCAGCAGACCGCGCACGTCGCCGCGCTCGTCGGTGAGCACTTCCACCGGGTTGTGCAACCACAAGAACCCGACGCCTTCGTCCTCGGCATGGTGCAGCTCCTCGGCGCGAGCCGGTGCCTCGGCCTTCGTGCGCCGGTAGACGCAGCGCACGTCGGCCCCCAGGCGGCGGGCGACGCGCAGGCAATCCATCGCGGTGTTGCCGGCGCCGATGACGAGGACGTCCTTGCCGATGCCGACGGGTGTGTCGATGTCGGGGAACCGGTCGCCACCCATCAGGTTGACGCGGGTGAGGAACTCGTTGGCGCTGATGACCCGACCGGCGTTCTCGCCCGGGATGCCCAGGAACGAGGGCGCACCGGCGCCGACGCCGAGGAACACGGCGTCGTAGCCGCGCGTCGTCAGCAGGTCGTCGACGGTGAACGTGCGGCCGATGACCTTGTCGGTCTCGATGCGCACGCCGAGGTCCACCAAACCTTCGATCTCGCGGTCGATGATCTCTCGCGGCAGCCGGAACGAGGGGATGCCGTAGCGCAGCACACCGCCGGTGACGTGCAGCGCTTCGAGCACGGTGACGTCGACGCCGGCGCGTGCCAGGTCGGCGGCGCAGGCGAGACCCGATGGGCCCGAACCGACGACCGCGACGCGCTTGCCCGTGGGTGCGGCGATGTCGGGCCGCTGCACCTTGCCGTGGTCACCGACGAATCGTTCGAGCCGACCGATGCCGACGGGCTCCATCTTCCGCGCGATCACGCACTGGCTCTCACACTGCGATTCCTGCGGGCAGACACGCCCGCACACCGACGGCAAGATGTTCGCCTCGCGGATGACGCCCAGCGCACCGTCGACGTCCTTGACCAGCAGATGGCGGATGAAGCGGGG
>JANMFL010000486.1:0-11246 GCA_031377945.1 Acidimicrobiaceae bacterium
GTCGCGCAGCGTGGGCCAGTCGTTGTGGGCCGAGCTGTATTGCACATCGACGATCATGGGGACACAGGATGGCCCGGATTCGGCCGGGTTGCTCTGCCGAGATGGTCACCCGAGGCTTCGATCACCTGCATGTCGAGGCCCGTATCGAGGCGCCCATCGAGTGATGGTGCCGACGGAGAGATTCGAACTCTCACTGACAGCGACCTAAACGCTGTGCCTCTGCCGTTGGGCTACGTCGGCCTGACTCCGCACAGCATACGGAAACCTCGCTCACACGAGGTCGACGTGGAGGTCGGGGCCTGGGAACGGACGGACGCTGCTCTCCATCGCGTCGCTGCGAATCGTGATCGACCGGTTGGGCAGCCAGGTCTGTCGATCGCTCGTCCACTGCTCGTCGCCACCGTGCAACAACCGAAGTCGACCCGTGGCCACCTCGGTCATGCGCAGGTTGATGCCGCGGGAATCCCAAGTGGCCCACGCGACCGGCTCGGCGCAGGTCACCGCCTGAACCTGCTTCGGCCATCTGCCGAGTGTCAGCCAGTCGAGCACTCCTGCGGCGACGTGCTCGCCGTCGAGTGCGCAGACGTCGGCGGTCTCGGCAGGGTGCACCAGGTTGCCGATCGCGAACAGGCCGTGCTCGGCGGTGTGCAGACCGGCGTCGACGACGGGCGCCTTCGCCACCGGCACCATCGGCACGCCGGCGAGTCGAGCCAGCTCGTGATCGGGCACCCAGTCGCCGGTGAACACCACCATGTCGCAGGCGACGCGCCTGCCATCGGTGAGCACGACTGCCTCCACTCTGTGCCGTCCGACGATCTCGGCGACCTCGACGTCCGTGAGCAGCGGGACCTTCCGTGCGGTGGCCCACGCGAGCGATCGGTACGTCTGGTGACGGTCGAACGGTGTGGTGATGGCGACGGTCTCGCAGCCGGCGTGGCGCAGCGTGAGGACCGCGGAGTAGCTGACGTGCTCGGCGCCCACCACGACCGCATGGCCGCCGAGCGGGGCGGGATGGTGTTGTACGAAACGCTGCAGTGCGCCCGTCGTGAACACCCCGGCGGGTCGGTCGCCGGGGATCAGCCGTGCCGATCGAGGGCGCTCGCGGACGCCGGTGGCGAGGACGACGGCGTCGGCGGTGAGCGTCTCCATGCCGCTCGAGGTGGCCAACTGCAGGTGGAGATCGTCGAGCGACGTCACGGTGACGCCGGTGCGCAGGTCGACCCCGGCGCGTTCGGCGACGCGTACCAATCCCGACGCGTATCGCGGGCCGGTGGTGACCCGCCGCCGGTCGCGCAGGCCGAAACCGAGATGGGGGAGTTGGCGGGGCACCCCGCCGGCCTCCAACTCGCGTTCGAGCACCGTCACCTTCACACCGCGACGGCGAAGCTCGATCGCGGCCGCCAGACCCGAAGGTCCGCCGCCGATGACGACGACCTCGCTCACGCGAGACCCAACCACTGTCGAGGCGTTCGGCCGTCGGCGTCGGCCGCCAGACCGCACACGTCTGCCGAGCAGTAGAAGCCCTGGCATCGCCCTGCCAGCGCACGAGTGCGTCGCCGGATGCCGTCGAGATCGCGAGCCGGCACAGGACCTGCGCACGCGTCGGCGATCTCGTCGGCAGTGACGCGCTCGCAATGACAGACGATCGTGCCGCCGCGACGATACGGGCGAACCGAGGTCTCGCCGAGCGGTGCGCGGTGCACCCGGACGACGTCGTCGCGTCGGGTGGCCTCGAGGCCGATGGAACGGAGCAGCACCATGGCCTCCTCTCCCAGTGCCATCGAGGCGGTGAGGCCCGTCGACCGGATGCCGCCGAGGCACACGTAGCGCGCGTCGGCGTGCGCGCTGAGTTGATAGTCGCTGTGTTCGGTGGCCGCGCGCAGACCGGCGTAGACCGCCGTCACCTCCTCGTCGAGCAGTGCGGGGATGATCCGCCGCCCCTTGGCGAGCAGTGCGTCGAGTCCGTCGCGGGTGGAACCCGTTGCCGACTTGTCGTCGATGTCGTCGGCCGTCGGTCCGAGCATCACGTTGCCGAACACCGTGGGGGCGACGAGCACCCCCTTGGTGTGCGACGTGGGTACCGGCAGCAGCGTGCGATGCAACAGGGGTCGCGCCAGCTTGTCGAACACGATCAGTTCACCACGGCGAGGACGCACGGTGAATCCGGCGAAACCGAAGCGCCGATCCAGGTCGTCGCCGTGCAGGCCGGCAGCGTTGACGACGTAGCGGGTGCGGACCACCCGACCGTCGGCTGCGACCAGTTCGGTGAGCTCCGAGCCGAGGATCACCGATTCGACCTCGAATCCGACGAACAGCGCCGCGTCGTTCGCCACCGCGTCGTGCGCGAACGAGAGGGGTGTCGTCCAAGGGTCGATGATGTGCTCGTCGGGCACGACCATCCCGCCGGTGACACCGCGACCCACGTGCGGTTCCAAGTCGCGCACCGTGGCGGCGTCGACGACCTCGGCCCGCTGGTACCCGTTGGCGATGGCCTTGTCGCGCAGCGCAGCGAGCGAGGCAGCCTGCTCGTCGTCCCACGCGACGAGGATCGCGCCGGTCGACTCGATCGAGATGCCGGCGTTCGGCGCGTATGCGTCGAGCAGTGCATAGCCCCTGGACACGAGGCGCGATTCCACCGAGCCGGGTGTGGCGTCGAAGCCCGTGTGCAGGATTGCGGTGTTGGCCTTGCTGGTGCCGGCGCCGACATCGGCGTTCGCCTCGAGCAGGGCGACGCGGAGCCGATGGTGCGACAGTTCGCGAGCCACGGCGGCGCCGACGACGCCTGCACCCACCACCACGACGTCGAACGACTCCATCAGCACTCCATCGTGGCACTCGCCACGGCCTGCCACGCGGCGAGACGCTCGGCGGCCTCGTCGGCAGCGATGCGCGGCTCGACGACCGCACTCGGTGCCCACCGGTCGACGGGTGTCGCCAGTCCCGCACCGATGGCGGCGAACGCGGCCACGCCGAGCGCAGTGGCGTGAGGCGACGGGTAGACCTCGACCGGGCACTGCAACAGGTCGGCCTGCACCTGCAGCAGGGTGTGGCTGCGCGTGAGGCCACCGTCGACCCGCAACGTCGTCAGCGGCGCGCCGAGGTCGCGTCCGGCGGCAGCGGCGAGCAGGGCCACCTGGGCGGCGATGCCGTCGATGGCAGCACGGACCAGATGGCTGCGGTCGGTGCCGAGCGACAAGCCCGTGAACGCCGCCTTGGCGTGCGGCTTCCAGTATGGCGCTGCAAGCCCTGCCAGGGCCGGAACGAACGTGACACCAGCTGCGTCGGCCACCGCGCCACCCAGGCGGTCGAGGTCTGCCGCCTCCGTCATCACCCCCATCTCGATCAGCCAGCTCACCGCCGCGCCGACCGTGTACACCTGGCCGTCGAGGCACCACGTCGTCTCGTCGCCCAGTCGCCATGCAGGGCAGCCGACCAGACCGTTCGCCGAGCGAGTCGGCATGTCGCCGGTGCACGCCAGCATGAACGCTCCGGTGCCGTACGTGCACTTCGCCTGCCCAGCGCTGCGGCAGGCCTCGGCGAACAGCGCGGCCTGTTGATCCACGCATGCGCCCGTCACCGGTACGGCATCGCCGAACACCGTGCACGAGCCGAGCGGCTCGGCGTTGCCGACGATGCGCGGGAGCGACGCGACGTCGATGCCGAACAGTTCGCACGCTTCGACGTGCCACGCACCGCTCTCCAGGTCGACCAACAGGGAGCGCCCGGCCGTGGCGACGTCGGTGACGAACGCGCCGCACAAGCGATGCAGCAGCCACGTGTCGGTGGTGGTGATGGCCAGACCCGCCGGCACGCGATCTCGCAGCCACGCGATCTTCGGTGCGACGAAGTACGGGTCGAGCTCCAGCCCAGTGATGTCGGCCAGTCGAGGTCCGTGCTCGGCGAGGCGCTCACACACCACGCTCGACCGACGGTCCTGCCAGACGATGGCCGGTCCGTGGGGTGCACCCGTGTCGCGGTTCCACGCCATCACGGTTTCGCCCTGGTTCGCCAGCCCGATGGCTCCGAGTGGGGGGTGGCCTGCTGCGGCGAGCGCCGCGCGCCCGGCGTCGATGACGCTCTGCCACAGTCGCTCAGGGTCCAGTTCGACGCCGCCGTCGGGTGTGGCTCGCACGTCGACGGGTACTTCGGCGAGGCCGGCCACCGTGCCATCGCCGAGCACCACGACCGCCTTCGTGGCCGACGTCCCCTGATCGATCGCCAACACCACCATTGCTGAAGACTAGAGGCACACCGCGATGTGAGGTCCTACTTCGCCTTCGCGCCGGTGCGCCAGTCGGGAATGCTCGGTGCGTCGGGTTCCAGGCTGCGCAGAAAGGTGACGATCTGGCGGATCTGTTCGGCGGTGAGGACGCCGCCGTAGTCCTGGCTCCATGCGGTCATCGAGCTTCCCGACACCCCGCCGGTGATGAGCAGTTCGATCTGCTGATCGGTGGTGGTCGACAAGAACTCCTTCGAGTTCAACGTCGGTCCCGAGCCGCCCGTGGCCTGCGACCCGTGGCAGCTGGCGCAGTTCTTCTCGAACAACTCGCCGCCGGAACGGAGGTACTGCGACTCCTGCTCGGCCTTGGCGTCGGCGCGCAGCGTCGGTTCGCGGAGGTGGTAGAGCGGAAACGCCACCACCAGGATGAACATGAAGGCGAGACCCCACGTCAGGTAACGGTCGAGGCTGCGCTGCAGCCAAGCCGGCTCGAACTCCTTCGGCTCAAGTCGCTTCGGCACGATTCACCCCTGTCCCTTGCACGATGGTCCCTTGGCAGGGGTGTAGAAGTTCCTCGTTCCGGGGGGAGGACCGTCGGTCTTCGCATCGAGGTCGACGAACAACTCGCCGTTCTCGATCGACAACGCGTACTGGTCCATGCCGCGTGGGGAAGGCCCGGTGACGTGTTCGCCGGCGATGTCGAACACCGAGCCGTGGCAGGGGCACTCGAACTGGCCGGAGCTCTCGCAGAACGGAACTCTGCAGCCGAGATGCGGGCACTTCTGCGACAGGGCGAACAGGTGACCACCGGTGTTGGCGATCCACAGCCGGCCCGCCGAGTTGTACGTTGCGGTCCCGTCGGCGAACTCGCTGGGGTTGCCGACCTTGAACTTGCCCGAGGCGCCAGATGCGCGGAGCGGGCGCAACAGTTCCCAGGTGGTCCATCCGGCTGCGACGGCGAGGAGCCCCGTGCAGTAGCGCCAGCCCGCCTTCAAGAAATTGCGTCGAGTGTTCGTCATGAACGTGACCTCACAGTTCGAGATACGAGTGGCGCCAGGGCGGGATGAACTCCCACCCGGGTCCGCGGAACAGTGCGCCGATGACGGTGAGCACGATGGCCGCGGTGAGGATGATGGAGAAGATCACGATCGCGACCTTTCGGTACCGCGACTCCGTCGCTGGGTTGCGATCGACGTACGGCAACAAGATGAGGGTGATCAACACCCCCGCTGGCAGCAGAATGCCGGCGACCAAGGGGTCGAAGTGCGACAGCATCTCCTGCAAGCCAACGAAGTACCACGGTGCCTTGGCCGGCTCCGGTGTCTCGTTGGGGTTGGCGATGCCGCGCAGCGGTGCAGCGAAGGCGATGCCGAGGGCGAGCACGACGGCGATCGTGCCGAGTCCGACCACCACGTGACGCACCAACATGTGCGGGTAGGTGAAGACCGTGTCATCGGTGAGGCGTTCCTCGGCCGTCACCGATTCGCGATCGACCACTCCGAGCAGCCGAACGCGAGCGCCGTCCGCTGCGACCACCGGGTCGAGGACCAGGTTCTCGGAAGCGAGCTCGGTCGCCTCCTCGGCGAAGGCGCCGGTTCCACCCCGAGTGACCGCGAACCCGTCCTTGCGGACTCGCCAGATGTGGATCATCAACACCATCGCGAGTGACAGGGGTAGGACAGCGACGTGCAGCGCGTAGAAGCGCAGCAGGGTCGCCTGCCCGATCTGCTCGCCACCGATGAGCACGTCGCGAACGGTGCCGCCGAGCAGCGGGATGTAGTTCACGAGGTTCGTGCCGACCGTCACCGCCCAGTAGCTGAGCTGGTCCCACGGAAGGAGGTAGCCGGTGAACGAGAAGCCGAGCGTGATGACGAGCAGCATCATGCCCAGCACCCAGTTGAACTGCCGAGGACGCTTGTAGGCGCCCGCGTAGAACACCCGAACGAGGTGGAGCACGACGACCAGCACCATCAGGTGCGCCGACCAGCGGTGGACGTTGCGGACGAGCTGCCCGAACCCGACGCCCGTGCGCAGTTGCTGCATGTCGCCGTACGCCGAGTTCACGGACGGCGTGTAGAAGAACATCAGGTACACGCCGGTGACGATCAGGATGGTGAACAGCACGGTGGCGATGTACCCCAGGCGCCATGAGTAGCGCAGGCGCAACACCCGTGCGGGAACCTTCACCGGATACACGTGCAGGAAGACGTTGGAGAACGACTGAAGGGCGCGTCCCCGAGGCGTGTCGAGCTGCGGGTGGCGGAAGACGCTGCGCCACGCTTCGCCCTGTTTGATCCGTCCGAAGCGCGTCGTCGCCGAGATCGTGCGCTCGGGCTCGAGGACGTCGACGGTCGCCTCTGCAGGGGAGGGGGCGGGGTCGGTCTGGGTCATGGGTGGACCTCCTGGGCGTGGACCATGACGAGCGCGGCGGGCGGGCATCGGTTGATGCACAGCCCGCAGCGGATGCACATGGCCTCGTCGATGGTGAGTGCTGATTGCGCCGCTGTGCCGGCACCGATGGAGTCGGCACGCACGATCTCGATGCAGTCGTACGGGCAGACATCGACGCACAGTCCGCAGAGGATGCACAACTCGGGTCGCAGCATGATGTTGTCGAAGCAGCGCAGACAGCGCTGGCCTTCCAGCATCGCCTGCCCTTGGTCGTAGCCCGTCTCGACTTCGGCGAATCCCGTTCGTCGATCGTGCGCAAGGCCTGGGACCGGTACCCGCGCGACGGCGTCGTAGTCGGTGGCGAGGCGCCGGAACGCCGGCTTCGCGATGAGATCGATGCGAACCGCAGGGGCAACTGCCGTCGGCGAGCCGGTCAGCGAGGCGTGAATGGACGCGGCGGCCCGCTGGCCATCGGCGACCGCATTGATGAGGTTGCGGGGCCCGAAGGCCACGTCGCCGGCCGACCAGATGCGCGGGTCGCTGGAGCGCATCTCGGCATCGACGGCGATCCCACCGAATCGGTTCTTGTCGAGATCGACGTCCCCGAGAAAGGAGATGTCGGGTGCCTGGCCGACGGCGAGGATGACCGTGTCGGCCTCGAACAACCTCTCGGTACCGTCGACGAACTGTGGATTGAACCTGCCGTCGGTGTCGAACACCGATGCGACTTCGACGGTCTCGAGCGCGGTTGCCTTCGTGTCGCCGAGGACCCGCCGCGGGCCGCGTCGGAACTCGATGTGGACACCTTCCTCCTCGGCGGCTTCGATCTCCTCCAGCGCCGCTGGCATCTCCTCGAACGACTCGAGTGACACGACGGTCACGTGCTTCACGCCTGCACGCAGCGCGGCACGCGCGGCGTCGAGTGAGGTGGTGAGGTCGCGACGCGATTCGTCGTCGTCGCTCCGCAACGCTGTGCGTGCCGCGTCGAATGCGACGTTGCCGCCGCCCACGACGACCACTCGATCGCCGAGTTCGACGCGGTACCCGCGGTTCACGTTGAGGAGGAACTCGATGGCGGTCACGACGCCGTCGAGGTCGTGTCCTGGAATCTGGATGTCGCGGCCGCGTGCTGCGCCGACGACGACGAGTACGGCTGCATGACGCTCGAGGAGATCGGCCATCGTCACGTCGACCCCGACGCGGCGCCCAGTGTGCACCTCGACGCCGAGCTCGATGATGGCCTCGTTCTCGCGCTCGATGAGGGCCCGAGGGAGGCGATACTCCGGCACCCCGTAATAGATCATTCCGCCCAGTTGGGACTCGGCCTCGTACACGGTGACCGGGTGGCCCGCCAGCCGAAGGTCGTGGGCGGCCGACATTCCGGCGGGTCCGCCGCCGATGATGCCGACCGACGCGAGGTCGGCCGGTGGGACAGGTGGGTGGCCGGCGTGCCATTGCTCGGCGCCGGCGAAGCTCTCCACACCGAACTGCTCGGTGACATGCCGTTTCAGCGCACGAATGCTGACCGCGGCATCGATGGCGCCGCGCCGGCACGCGGTCTCGCACGGTGCGGCACAGACCCTGCCGCAGATGGAGGGGAACGGGTTGTGCGCCCGTGCGATGGTGTAGGCCGCTTCGAATCGGCCTTCGGCGATCGCGGTGACGTAGGCGCCCGCATCGGTGTGCACCGGACAGGCCGCACGGCAAGGCTCGTTGTCCCACAGCCACTGCGCATCGGGCCTGAAGGGAGCAGTCACAGCAGGTGGCGGCCCTGCAGCCGTCGCAGCACGACCAGGATTCCGGCCAACGAAACGGCGAAGGTGGTCGTGGCCAGGAAGACCTTGGTGCCACGTTCCATCGATGTCAACCCGAGGATGATGTCGGGCACGACGACGAGCAGGCCGAATGCGACGGCGACCACGAGCGTGCCCGTGATCGCCGCCCGGATCCAACTCACGGAGTGACCGTGAAGGAGGAGTACATCCCTTGGCCGTAGTGCTTCTCGATGTTGCACACGAGCACGTAGTTGCCCGCTGCGAGGTCGAAGGTCTGGGTGACGACCTTTCCCTTGTCGGTCTCGCTGATCTCACCCACGCTGGCGTCCTCGCTCACCCTGTTGGTGGCGGTGTCGATGACCAGCGCGTCGGCTTTCTCGTCTGTCTTGAGCACGATCATCTCGTGCTGCCGCGTGCCGTTGTTGGTGAACGTGAACGTCACCTTGCCGGCCTTGACCGACGTCGGGTCGACCTTCAGGAACTGGACTGTGTCACTGGTGTCCCCGGCCTCGACCGCCACAGGGGCGCCCGTTTCCGTGGGAACGGTCACTCCACCGCCGGCGGTTGTTTCGGATGACGAACTGGACGTGCCGTCGGACGAGCACGCAACGAGCGCAACTCCGATGGCAAGGACGGCGATGGATGGAGCAAGACGACGCATGGTGGAAACCCCCGGGTTGATTGTCGTGTTGCGCTGGACGGTACGCGCTGCCAGTTCCGGACCGTAGGGCCATATGTCATCGATGTCCAGGGACAGTTCTAGGACCCTTTGGCTGCCACGGTCCTGGCATCATTGGCAACACTGGCATCATTGGCATGGTGTTCACCGGGTTCTCTCTCGAGGCTGCGCACTTCTACGAAGGGCTCAAGGCCGACAACTCGCGCACCTACTGGCAGGCGAACAAGGCCGTCTACGACACGGCGGTACGCGGACCGTTCCTGGCGCTGCTCGACGAGCTCGCCGACTTCGGCCCGTTCCAGGTGTTCCGCCCCTACAAGGACGTCAGGTTCAGCAAGGACAAGACGCCCTACAAGGAGAACATCGGCGGGTACGGCGAGAGCGAGGGTGGTGCGGGCTTCTACGTCGCGTTCAGCGACACCGGCATGTATGCCGGCGCGGGCTACTACGCAATGGCTGCCGATCAACTCGAACGATTCCGTACCGCCATCGACGCCGAGGCGACGGGGGACGAGATCGCTCGCCTCGTCGCTGCGGTCGAGCAGTCCGGCATGACGCCGGGGGCGATGAGCGAACTGAAGACCGCCCCGCGCGGCTACCCGAAGGACCACCCCAGGATCGCGCTGCTGCGGCGCAAGGGGCTGATGGCTGGGCGCGACTTCGCGCCCGCGAAGTGGATGCAGACGAAGGCCGCGGTGGGCAAGGTGCGTGGGGCGTGGGAGGCCTCGGCCGACATGTGTGCCTGGCTCGACCTGCATGTCGGCCCCAGCACGCTGCCGCCCGACGAGTTCCGTCGCTGACGTCGGGGGTGTTGCGGTGCATGCGCGCCGTGCCGCTCAGGGGACCGGCAGCCAGACCAGGGCGCGCTGGACCACCTTCACGTCGGTGCGCTCGAGCGGGACCGACACGGTGGAGATGTCGAGCGCGACGGCGTTCCAGCGGTCGGTGATCGCCTGAACTTCCTCGACCAGTTGCTGCTCGAGGTCGGCCAGGTCGCGCTGCAGCGACTGGATCTTGTTCTCGGTGGCGTCGAGCTTCGCGCCCGCTGCCTGCGTGCTGGATCGACGCCGCGCCGCGCCGCTGATCATGCTGCCGCGCGACCGCCGTCCGCCGAGAAAGCCGTCGAGGATGGACCCCGCCGCGCTCACCAGTTCATCGGTGCGCTTGCCCGACACCTGGGTCTGCAACACATGCGCTCGGTCCTCGGCGGTGGCCAGTTGGGTCTGCAGTGACTTCAGCTTGGTCTCGTACTTCGTGCGCAACTTCGCGGCCTCGGTGTCGGCCAGGTCGCCCGCGGCTGCATGGCAGCGAACGGCGAACGCCTCGGGCGTCTCTCCGGGACGGCCGAACACTTTGAGTGCCTTGTTCGCAAGCATGTCGACGCTGCGGCTGAGCACCAGCGAGTCGATGAGGTCGCGTTCGACGCGAGCGAAGTAGGTCTTCTGCCGGATCGGTGCTTCGGGCAGCCGGAAGGTGCACGGCGACGGGGGCTCGCTCCGCAGGTCGCGGTCGTCGTAATCGACGTCGACGGGACGACTCGCGTCGACCTGCTCGGTGAGCGGGAACAGGACCGCCTCGAATTCCTGGTCGTGGACGAAGTCGGCCTTGTCGTCGTCGAACCGCATCGCGACCCGACAGATGAAGGCCGGCTCCCATGTGGTGCCCGCAGGGTCGGCGCCGACGTCGGCGAGCCACGGCGCGGCCGGGTCGACCCAGCGGACGGCCACACCCTCCGCGACATCGGGCATCACCGGAGAGGTCGTGTCGTCGGCGCTGCTGGAGGGTGGCGCGCTGGGCGGCACCGGGGGAGCGCTGGGTACGCCCGACGGCGGCGGCAACGTGGCAGGTGCAGGCGTCGGCGACGACGCCGGGCCAGCCGGAGACGGTGCCGGAGACGGTGCCGGAGACGGTGTCGCCACGGACTTCTGGTCGGCCATCAGGACTGCGATCTGATCGCGGGTGAGCGGCCCGCGGAGATAGCTCATCGCCCAGCGAGTCGTGAACACCTCGGGCTGGTCCTTGCCGGCACGGCGCAGCACGAACTCGCGCTTGGCGAGGCCGCTGATGGTGTCGCCGACGGCCTTCACGTCGACACCGCCACTGGCGGCGCTCATCCCGTCCAGCAGTCGGGCCTTGTCGCGGTCGGTCTGCAGCCGCCCGATCATCCACGTGCCGGCGTTCG
>JANMFL010000502.1:0-7436 GCA_031377945.1 Acidimicrobiaceae bacterium
GCGACTTCGACACCGCATCGACGCTGCTCGACCGTGCCGCCGTCGCCTTCGCCGACGCGCAGCACCAGCTCGACTCGCCGTGGTCGAAGGCCGGCAAAGTGGTGCCCGTCGTCGCCCAGAACCGGGCCACCACGCTGCGCATCGTCGACTCGGCCGCCGAAGTGACGGTGCGCGCCCAGATCGCCGCCGCACAGATCGACCCCGACCAACTGCGCATCGTCGACGGCGCGGTCGACCTGGCGGCGGTCGACGCCCTGGCCGGTCCGGTCGACGACCTGCAGGCCGCGATCGTCGAACTGCAGACCACGCTGAACGCCCCCGTGTCCGGTTGGGTGCCCAACCCCGTCACCGAGCGAATCGCCAGCGTGCAGGACGACGTCGACCGCTACCGCACGTCGGTCGACAACATGGCGCTCGCCGTGCACGCCGCACCCGGGCTGCTGGGCGCCGAACAACCGCGTCGCTACTTCATCGCCTTCGGCCAGCCGGCCGAGAGCCGCAGCGTGGGCGGCTTCATCGGCAACTATGCGGTCCTGACGATGGACAGGGGCACCATCTCGCTCAGCGAGTTCGGTCGCAGCGACGACCTGCGCCTGGCCGCGCCTGTCGACGGCATGGCCATCGACATGCCCGACGACTTCTTCGACCGCTACGGCGCGTTCAACTTCCGCAGCGCCAAGAACGGGCTCGTCGAGCCGATCGCGTGGAAGAACATCGGCATCTCACCCGACGTGCCCACGATGACCTCGCTCGTGCAGCAGATGTGGGCCGCCACCTACGACACCGAGATCGACGGGCTCATCTACATCGACCCGTACACCGTGCAGGAACTGCTCACGTTCACCGGACCGCAGACCGTCGAGGGTTACGACCAAACCATCGACAGCACCAACGCCGCCGACTTCATCCTGCGCGAGCAGTACCTGCTGTTCCCGCAGGAGTTGCGCGTCGACCTGTTGGAGGTGCTCGCCAAGCAGACCATCGAGTCGCTGCTCGGCGGCGCCATGCCTGGGCCACTGCACGCCGCCAAGGACCTTGGGCCGTTCGTGGGCGAACACCGGCTGGCGATGTTCACCGACCAGCCCGACGAACAGCAGATGTTCGACGCCGTCGGCCTGTCGGGACGCTTTCCTTTGTCGGCCGGGCATGCCGACTTCGGCATCACGTTCAACAACGCCGCACCGAACAAGCTCGACGCCTACCTGCAGCACCGGGTGACGACGGCGTCGCGGTTCGACGACGACCTGGGCATCGACGTGGTCGACCTGACGATCGAGCTGACCAACACCGCACCCGCCGAAGGGTTGACCGAGTACATCGCCGGCAACAGCTCGGGGCTGCCGCTCGGGACGAACGTGCTGTACCTGAGCACCTACACGCCCATCGGTGTGGTGGGCGGCACGCAGGACGGCGAACCGATCGGCCTCGAGACCGATCGCGAACTCGGCGTGGTCGCGGCCGCCACCTACATCGACATTCCGCCCGGCGCGTCGACCACCATCGTGGTCACGTTCGAGGCGTCGGGACCAGAGCCGGCGGGTGGATGGCGAGTGTTCGTCGCGCCCACCGCCCAACGCGACCCCTGAGACGGTGAACGGCGTGGGTCATACGACCCAATTCGCCGCCGCACCAGGGGTGATTGTTTCGAACTTCGTGAATTCTCGGTGCGTACCCTGGTCAACCGGCCGAGGAAACGCGTAGCGTGCACGGTCAGGAGGACGGGAGCCCCTTGAGCATCGAAGACGACGTGGATGCAGCAGTCGTCGACCGCACCGCGGTCGAGTCCGACGAGCGCGCCCACACCCTCCGCGACGCCATTGCGCCCGACACCGACCAGGCCACGCCCCCCGAGGCCGGTCGAGTACGGGCGCTGTGGCGTCGCAACTCGCTGAAGCTCACGCTCGTCGGCGGCGACGTGGTGGCCCTGCTCGTCGGTTCCATCGTCGGGCACTGGGTGAGCGGGTACCTACAGCTGTCGTCGCCGTGGCAACGCACGGTCGTCACCCTCGTGGTCGCCGTCGCCGGCGTGTGGTGCATCCGCAGCCAGGGGCTGCTGCTCGCCCGCACCAGCACGGTGCGACTGGTCGAGCTCACCAAACTCGCCCGAGCCACCATGCTGCTCGGCCTGGTGATGCTGCTCGCCGACCGCGTGCTGCACCTCGACCTGCACATCGAACAGGCGATGATCGCCTGCGTCGGCATCTTCTTCGCCCTCGTCGTGTGGCGCTCGGCCTTCCGGGCGTGGCTCACCCACTCGCGGTCGCGGGGCCGCTACCTGCGCCCCACCATGGTGCTCGGCAGCGATGGTGAGGTGGGTCGCCTGGTCGACCTGCTCGTCACCCACCGCGAACTCGGCATGGACGTGCTCGGCCTCGTCGGCGGCACCGCCGAAGGGCACCTCGCCGACATGTGGCTGGGCGACCTCGACGACGCCGAACATCTGGTCCGCGACGCGGGCGCATCGGGCGTCATCGTCTCGCCCATCGGCATCGACACCGCGCGGTTCAACTCGCTGGTCCGCAACCTGCAGCGCGATGGCGTGCACGTGTTCGTCGCCACCGGCCTCGCCGGCATCGAGTCGCGTCGGGTGCGCAGCATGGCCCTGGCCCACGAGCCGATGCTCTACGTCGAGCCGCCCAAGTTCAACCGCTCGCAGGCGGCGCTGAAACGAGCGTTCGACATCGTCGTCGCCAGCCTGCTGCTGCTTTTCGCGTCGCCGGTCATGCTGGTCGCCGCCGTGGCCGTGAAGCTGGGCGACCACGGCCCGGTGTTCTTCCGCCAGGAGCGCATCGGCCGCGCCGGCACCCCGTTCCGGGTGTGGAAGTTCCGCACCATGTTCGTCGACGCCGAGGCCCGCCTGGCCGCGCTGCAGACCGACAACGAGCGCAGCGGCCCGCTGTTCAAGATGGCCACCGACCCGCGGGTCACCAAGGCCGGACGGTGGTTGCGCGAAAGCAGCCTCGACGAACTGCCGCAGCTGTTCAACGTGCTGCGCGGCCAGATGAGCCTGGTGGGCCCGCGGCCCGCGCTGCCCAGCGAGGTGCAGCACTTCAGCCCCGAACTGCGCACGCGCGAGCTGGTCATGCCCGGCATCACCGGCCTGTGGCAGGTCGAGGCACGCGACAACCCGTCGTTCGAGGCCTACCGCCGACTCGACCTGTTCTACGTGGAGAACTGGTCGCTCACGCTCGACCTGCTCATCGTGCTCGCCACCATCGAACACATCGCCGTCCGCATCGTCACCCAGGTCTTCGGCACCTCCAGCGCGTCCACCGACGCGCGAACTTAAGTTCCTGGTGAGCACACCTTCCCGGCCGTCCCGGCCGTCGCGTGTTCACCAGGAACTTAAGTTCGCGCGGTTGGGGCGGTCCAGGTGCAGCCGGTCATGAAGTCCTCGAGGTTGGCGCTGCCGTTGACCGCGATGCTGGTGAGGCGCAGCGAGCCGTCGAGCGAGACGTGACCCCAACCCTGCGCGGCGGGCACGTGGAAGGTCCGCTCGGCGCCGTCGGCGGTGGTGACCACCAACCACAATTCACGCACGTCGTTGTCGAGGGTGACGGCCACGTGGTGGCGACGAGCGGCACCGACACCGTTGCTGTCGACGTCGACACGGCACCCCGGGAACGACTGGTACACCGACGTCGGTGGGCCTGGCGGCTTTGACGACGGGCCGCCATCACCTTCGGCCACAGCTTCGCCGGACGCGAGGTACAACCCCAGCGACACGAGCAGCAGGAGCGCGGCGACGACGACACCGGCGAGGCCGGCGGCTCGACTCGACGTGGGCTCGTGTCCTGTCATCTCGCTCGCTTCCCGGGGGTCGGCATCGTGCGTGATACGAGCAGCGTAGGCGCACGCGATGGAGCGTCGATGCGCACCCAGAATTGTCCTACAAGCTGGTGCGGCCCGCGCAGTGACGGGTTCGCTCAGTGACGGGTTCGCTCAGTGACCTTGGATGGGCTGCGGGGTGTAGGGCGTCTCGAGCCGGGCGATCTCTTCGGCGGTGAGCGTGATGTCCATCGATGACAGCGCATCGTCGAGGTGCTGCGGCTTGGTGGTGCCCACGATGGGCGCGGTCACCGCAGGATGTTTCGCCACCCATGCCAGGCCCACCGCGGCCCGGGTGACGCCGCGCTCGGCGGCGATGGCCGCGACCTGCTCGAGGATCTCGAGGTTCGCGGTGCCGTAGAGGATCTTGCCGAACTCGTCGGTCTCGCGACGGGCGGTGGACTGGTTCGGATCGCGGGTGATGAACCCACGCGCCAGCGGACTCCACGGGATGACACCGACGCCCTGGTCCAGACACAGCGGCAGCATCTCGCGCTCCTCCTCGCGGTACACGAGGTTGTAGTGGTTCTGCATGGTGACGAACTTCGTCCACCCGTGGCGCTCGGCCGTGTGCTGCGCCTTGGCGAACTGCCACGCCGACATCGACGACGCGCCGATGTAGCGCGCCTTGCCGGCCTTCACCACGTCGTGCAACGCCTCCATGGTCTCCTCGATGGGCGTACGCGGATCCCAGCGGTGGATTTGATAGAGGTCGACGTAGTCGGTGCCCAGACGGCGCAGGCTCTGGTCGATCTGATACATGATCGCCTTGCGCGACAGACCCCCGAGGTTCGGGTCTTTCATCCGGTCGGTGAAGAACACCTTCGTCGCCAGGACGATCTCCTCACGCTTGGCGAAGTCGGCCAGCGCCCGACCGACGATCTCCTCGCTGGTGCCGTCGCTGTAGCTGTTCGCCGTGTCGAAGAAGTTGATGCCCGCCTCGACGGCCCGACGGATGAACGGCCGGCTGGTCTCCTCGTCGAGCGTCCACGCGTGCGTACCCCGCTCGGGCACCCCGAAGCTCATGCACCCCAGGCAGATGGGGGACACGCGAAGACCAGTGGAACCGAGTTGCTCATACTTCATGCGTCGGACCTTAACCCGAGCCATGTGTCCAGTTTCCGGCCCACAACTGTGTGTCAATATGCCCTAGGCAATCAGGGCATTCAGTGGATAGATGAAGCTCGGAGAGCATTGTTCGAGCCACACAGTGCGACGATTCAGCCGGTCGGAGAGGAGGTCGGATGCACCGAACCGAAGACCGTTACCGGCTGATGCTCGAGCACGCGTCGGACGTCGTGTTCACGGCCGACCTCGAGGGCCGCTTGAGCTGGGTGTCGCCGGCGATCCGCAAACTGACCGGCCGTCCGGCAGAGGAACTGGTCGGACATCCACTGGTGGACTTCGTGCTCGACGACCAGACACCGGTGGTGCAGGGTTTCGAGACCATCGCCCGCGGCGGTGAGACGGAGTACATGGGCCGGATCATCCCTCCCGACGGCGCGCCGATCTGGGTGTCGGCGACGGCTGCACCGCTGCGCGACGACAGCGGCGCCATCATCGGCACGGTCGGCACCGTGCGCGACGTGGACGACATCGTGCACGCGCGAGAGGCGCTCGCCGCATCGGAAGAGCACTTCCGTCTGCTGGCCGAGCACACCACCGACGTGGTGTTCCGGGTGGACCCCGACCTGAGCATCCGATGGGTGTCGCAGTCGGTGATTCCCGTGCTCGGATACGAACCGGTCGAGTTGGTCGGTACGTCGATCGCGGACCTGGTGCGCCCCGAGGACTGGCAGATGTCCCGCGACGAACGTGCCGCCATGACGGATGCGCAACACCCCGTCGAGCCGGCGCGGCCCTTCGTGGTGCGAGTTCGCAAGGCCGACGGAACGTGGTTGTGGGTCTCGAGCCGATCCTCGGTGATCACCGACGCCGACGGTCGGCTCATGGGGGTCGTGGCGTCGTGGAACGACGTCGACGACCTGGTCCACGAGAGCGAGCGCGCCCAGGCGCAGCAGGACCAGCTGCGCGCCACGCTCGACACCGTGTTCGACCCTCACTGCCTGCTGATGCCGGTGTTCGACGAGGGCGACCGGATCGTCGACTTCCGCTTCATCGAGGCGAACGACGCAGCCAGCGACTACCACGACCTGACGCACGAGCAGCTCGTCGGCTCGACCATTCGCGAGCGCTCGCCGCACGAGATGGCGATCGAGCTGGTGCGCATGTTCTCGTCCGTCGTCGAGACCGGTGTGCCGCTGGTGCTCGACGACTTCAAGTTCCCGGACTCGCGCCCCGACGCGCCACACCGTCGCTTCGACCTGCGCGCCAGCCGGGTGGGCGATTGCATCGGCCAGACCTGGCGCGACGTCACCGACCGGCACGAGACCGAGTCGCACCTGTCACACCTCGCCACCCACGACCCGCTCACCGGGCTCGCCAACCGATCGGCCCTCATCGACGAGTTGGAGCGTGCGCTCAGCTCTGGCCGTCGTGCCGGGCGGCTGACCGCGGCGATCATGCTGGACCTCGACCACTTCAAGGAGGTCAACGACGAGCACGACCACAGCGTCGGCGACCAACTGCTGAAGGTGGCCGCCCGTCGACTGGAGTCCGCCGTCCGTGGTGGCGACCTGGTCTGCCGCTTTGGCGGCGACGAGTTCGTGATCGTCATGCGCATCGACGACTCGGGAGAGGCCTTGCGCGTTGCGCACCGCATCGTCGACGAGTTCCGCACGCCCATGTTCGTGGCCGGCTTCGAGCTGCGCATCACGGCGAGCGTCGGTGTGGCCATCTCGACCGACGTGGTCACGCCGAACGACCTGCTCAACGAGGCCGACATCGCGATGTACCGCGCCAAGAACTGCGGACGCGACCGGGTGTCGGTGTTCAACGAGAACCTCCGCGGCGAGGTCGCGGCGCGCACCACGCTGGAGGCGCAGCTGCGACCGGCGCTGGATCTGGGCGAGCTCGCCGTCTACTACCAGCCCGAGGTCGACCTGCTGACCGGCGAGATCTCCGCGGTCGAAGCCCTGCTGCGCTGGGACCACCCGTCGGGCGAGCTGTGGTCGGCAGACCGATTCATCGGCCTGGCCGAGGAGATCGGCGTGATGGTCGAAAGCGGCAACTGGGTGGTGCGCGAGGCGTGCACCGCAGCCGCGAAGTGGACCGCAGCACTGCCCGGACGCCCGTTGACACTGCGCCTCAACCTGTCGAAGCAGCAGCTGGCCGACCTGGGACTCGCGCTGCACTTCGAGCAGTCGCTCCTCGACAGCGGGCTGAACCCGCGCATGGTGTGTGTCGAGATCGCCGAGTCCGCGCTCATTGAACCGTCGAACACCGTGCACGAGAACCTCGAGCACCTGAAGCGCATCGGTGTGCGCCTGGCCATCGACAACTTCGGCACCGGGTACGCCGCGCTGGCGTACCTGCGCGACCGGCCGGTGGACATGGTGAAGATCGACCGCAGCTACACCCGCGAACTCGACGGCAGCGACTACGCCCGCCGTCTGGTGGCCGGCATCACCGCGCTTGCCCAGCACCTAGGTCTGCAGGTGGGGGCCAAGGGCGTCGAGACGATGCAGCAGGTGCAGCTGCTGCGCGAG
>JANMFL010000526.1:0-10884 GCA_031377945.1 Acidimicrobiaceae bacterium
CCGGCCTCACCAACGGCACCACCTACACCATCCGCGTCGCCGCCACCAACGCCGCCGGCACCGGACCCAACACCACCACCACCAGCACACCACGCACCGTCCCCACGGCGCCGACCGCGCTCGAGGCCGTGGCCTATCACCGCACCGTGGCGCTCACCTGGCGGGCACCGGCGGCCAACGGTGGCGCACCCATCACGAACTACGTCGTCCAATACCGACGACTGGGCACCACGACCTGGTCGACGTTCGCCGACGGTGTCTCGACCACCACGAACACCAGGGTGACCGGGCTGACCAACGGCGTCACCTATCAGTTCCGAGTCGCCGCGGTGAACCTCGCCGGCACCGGCGCCTTCTCCGCCACCGTGCAGGCCAGGCCGATCGGCGTGCCCGGGCCGGTGACGGTGACCGCCACCGCCGGCACCAGGCGAGTATCCCTCAGCTGGACCGTACCGACCGCGGGGGCGACGGCGGTGACGGACTACGTGGTGCAGTACCGGCGCTCGACCTCGACGAACTGGCTGACGTTCGACGACGGCACGTCGACCAGGCGCTCCGCGACCGTGAACGGGTTGACCACCGGCGTGACCTACTCGTTCCGAGTCGCCGCACGAAATGCCTCGGGACTCGCCCCGTGGTCGGCGATCGTCTCCGCCAGGGTCCGCTGACCGACGACTACGCTCGGCCCGTGGGTGCGACGGGACGGCGAACGACACCGACGACGCGCCGGATCACGGGCAGCATGGTCGCCCTGGTCGGCGGCATCGGCCTGTGGTGGCTGGTCGCCTGGACGTTCAGCACCGACCGCGGCATCGGATTCCGCGACGAGGGCCTGTACCTGCTGGCCGCCGACCCGCCCACGGCGACCGCCCGCTGGGTGACGCCGTTCGGGTGGCACACCGCTCCCTTCTTCCGTTTGCTCGGACACGACGTGGCCGACCTGCGCACGTTCGCCATCTGGGTGCTCGTACTGAGCGGCGGGTGGATGGGGTGGACCATCGGCGCACATCTCGTCGGCGGCGACAAGTCCACGCACGCCCGCCTCAGCCGTTGGGGGGTCGCCCTGGTCGGAGCACTCGGCGCACCACTGTTGACGAGCAGCTTCCTGCGCACGCCCGGCTACAACTGGGTGAACCTGGTCGGGCTGCTGCTGGCCACGACGGGTGCCGTCATGGCGGCCATGCTCCGACGCGACACACCGTCGTTCTGGCGTTCGGCCCGCGCTCACGGCGCCGCCGCCGTGCTCGCCCTGGGCATGTGGTTCACGATCCCGGCGAAGCCCTCCACGGCACCGCTGTTCGCCATTGCGGCGGCTGTCTTCGTGGGCGCGCACCTCCACCGGCGAACCTGGTCGTTCGCACTGTTGACCACCACCTGGGGGTTGGGGTGGACGGCGCTCGGCCTGGTGCTCGGATGGTGGCCGACGAACTTCCTGTGGGTGCTGCGCCAGTCGGCGTCGTTCCCACCGCTCGATCGCAACCAGACCATTCGCGGTGCGTTCATCGACGTGCTCCGCACCCCGAAGGTGGCGTGGCAGGACCTCGTGCTCCTCCGCCCCGCCACGGTCGTGTTGATGGTCGTGGCGACCGTCGCCGCCGTCGTCGCGTTCCGGCTGGGCCGAACGGCGGTCGCGCCTCGCGCGCTCCGCGTCGCCCCACTCGTGATCTCGGCGGTCGCCGCAGTCGGAACCGCAGTGCCGTGGCCGTTGCTCGGTTTGCCGAAACCGCTCTCGCGTTTCGACTGGTACGGCACCACCAACGCTGCCGTGCTGCTGTTCGTCGGAGCGCTGCTGCACACCCTGGCCAACTGGTACCTCACGGATCGGGACGAACTCCGTCGCGGTCTGGCCATCGCCGGTCTGTGCATCGCCGCAGTGTTCATGTTCGGCTTCGGATCCGCGATGAGCATCTACCACCAGGCGGCGCTCGCCGCGGCGCTGATGTGGTGCGCCGCCGCGGCAGTCGTGATCGTGGTCGGTGGACCCAGATTGCGCGAAGCAGCGATCGGCGTCGTCGTGGCCGCCGCGGCGACGATGCTCGTCAGCAACATGGTGGACAGCCGCCACCACCCCTTCGACTCCACCGACATCGCAACGCAGACCACGCCGACGCGAGTCGGCGTGCATGGTGCCGAGCTGCGGCTCGACCCGTCGACGTCCGACTTCCTCGTTCGCCTCCAGCGCGACGCCACCGACGCAGGCTTCTGTTCAGGTACCCGGCTCATCGGCATGGCGTGGGGCTGGACGTCGACCACCGCCGTCGCGATCGGGGCGACCGTGAACGAGCACCTGATCATGACGATCTTCGGTTACCCCGCCGCGGCCGACGTCCTCGACGTGACGATCCTCGATCTCACCGCGCCGGAATGGCGCGACGCGTGGGTTGCGACGACGGACCCGGCCGGCATCACCGCCGATCAGTCCGCCGAACTCCGCAGCGCGCTCGACCGCCTTCCTGCTGTCACCGGACGCACCTTCCCCGACGACTTCACGCTCGAGGTCGACGTCGACGGCTTCCAGCTGTGGCGACCGGTCTCCGTCGAGCCGGCGAGCTGCGCGACAGGCTGATCACATCGGTGGTCCGAGGGCGAACGCTTCGCTGAGGCCGCACGATGCCGACCACGTTCACCAGGACTTCTGACTCTGGCGATGGGCGGCTGCTCGGGGGTTCAATCGAGGTATCGAAGGTTGACGAGTTCGGGAGGCCTCCATGAACATCGACGCGGCAGTCGGCGACGAGATCGTCGTCGACAACATGCAACTCGGCCACCCACCGCGCACCGGAGAGGTGCTCGAGGTGATCGGCGACGGTGACGTCCAGCACTACCTCGTCCGCTGGGACGACGGCCATGTCTCGATGTTCTTCCCCGCGTCGACCAGCCGGGCACTTCACCTCTCCAAGCCGTGAGTCACCGTGCGCAGGCACTCGTCCTGCTGGGCAGCAGCGCTCATCGCGCTGACTGCGTGTCGCACGGGCCACGGACGACGAGCGAGAACGCACCCGATCCTGGTTGGAGCAGCAGTTGCGTGCGAGCGGCTACACGGTCGAACGATGGCACCGGGCCGAGGTGGTCCTCTCGCCCGTGCTCCCGGTCAACATCGTCGCTCGACGACTCGGCACGACCACGCCTGAACGCGTCCTCGTCGTCTCGGCGCACTACGACAGCGCCGCAGGGGTCGCTGGCGCGGACGACAACGCGAGTGGTGTTACAGCCGTGCTCAGCGTGGCGCGGGCGTTCGCTCAGGCACCGGCGACCCGCCGACCGCTGCGGGCGTGAACACCGTGATCGTTGCCGACGAGAGAGCCCGCGCCTGGGCCGAGACGTTCCTCGACGCAGCCCACGATGTCGCTCCCCGCCGGCTCGTCGGCATCGGCATCGTGCAGGGTGGGGGAACGTGCCTGAGCGTGACCCGTCGCTCGGACCACGCGCCGTTCTGGGACGCCGGTTTGCCAGGTCTGATGGTCACCGACATGGCCGAACTCCGCTACGTCCGCTCCGTGGCCGCGACGTGATGCAGCTCGATGGTTGATCTCGCCCGACCGGCTCGGAGTGGCGGGGTACCCCACCGGACACGCGCGCGTCGGAGTGACCGCGGCACCGCGCACCGCAGGTGCCGCACATGTCACACGTCGAACGGACGGAATCGATCGCACGGGTGGTTCATCCGCTGTACGTTCCGGGAAGAGCAACTCGGAGCCGCGCCCCTGAGCTTCCCAACCTGACGGGAGCCGCCATGCAATTGCACATCACGCCGGAGCCGCTGCCCGATCACATCGCAGCCGACCAAGTCGTCGAGGTGCTGCCGGCAGCAACCGCCGTCGTCACCGTCGACGGGCGACTGCAATGGGCCAACCGGGCGATGCGCACGCTCATCGGCTGGACCGCACCGGCGCCGGCACCATCGGTGGCCGACCTGCTGGTGCATCCCGACGTGCTCGGTTGGGTGAACGAGCTCTTCCATCGCGTGATCCGGGGCGAGACCGTGGACCAACCGTTGCACGCCTCGCTCCAACGCCTGGACGGCTCGGCATTCGACGCATTCCTCCGGCTCAGCCGCGTTTCCGCACGCGACGGCACCGAATTGGTGGTCGTCACCCTCACCCCGACGCCCGGGCCGCGCCACGACCTGCATCCGCTGCGACGGGCTCTCGACCTGCAGGAGGATCTGGTGTGCGAGTTCGCTCCTCGTGGCACCGTGTTGTACGCCAACCGCGCCTGCCGCGAGTTCTTCGACTTCGACCGCGACCCCGTCGGACAACGCATCGACGATCTCTTCGACGTGCAGACCGAATCGCCCGGCCAGGGGTCGATCATGCGCGAGCGGGTCGTCGACGAGATCGGGCTGCACCATCAGTCGCACACGAGCGCGCAGCCGTACCCCAACGGGCGAACGGTCGAGTGGACGAACACCGGCGTACGCGCCGCGGACGGCTCGCTGATCTCGATCCTGGCCGTGGGCCGCGACGTCACCGACCGCATCGAGGCGGAGACAGCACTGCGCCACAACGAAGAGCGTTTCCGCACGATGGCACTGCACATCTGGGACACCATCCTGCTCATCGCCCCGGATGGAAAGGTGATCGACTCCACCGCGCCCTACCGGGCCGACCTCGACCACGAGCCCGACTTCTGGACCGACGTCGACCTGCTCGACGTGCTCCACCCCGACGATCGCAACGCAGCGCTGCACGCCCTGTCGCGCCTCGTCGAGAGCGGCGCTCACGCCCAGGCCACGACGGAGGTGCGGGCCCAGCGCAAGGGCGGCGAGTACACGTGGGTCGAACTCAATGCCACGAACCTCATCGGCCAGCCGAGCATCGATGCCATCCTCCTGTCGGTTCGCAACATCGAAGAACGCAAGCAGTTCGAGGAAGAGCTCGCCGCGCGTTCGGCGCGCGAGCACGCCTCGCTCGAGCGGCGGCAGTCGTTCGTCGATCAGGTGAGCCACGAGCTGCGCAACCTCGTCCACGGCACCCTCGGCCTCAGTGAGATCCTCGGTCGCAGCGAGCTGCCGGCCGAGTCGACAGAGGTCGTCCAGGCGTTGCAGCGCCAGGCGACCACACTGCGCCGCATCGTCGACGATCTCATCGACGAAGGCCACATCGAGGCGGGCACGCTGCAGGTCCGAAGCGAGGTCATCGACCTCGACGTGCTCGTCCGCGACGTGGCGCTGCTCGCCCAGCCACACGTCGGCCCCGATGTGGTTCTGTTCGCCGCAGAGGTGGACCCCGTGCTGCAGCGCGTCGTGGGCGACGGCGACCGGCTTCGCCAGGCGGTGCACAACCTGCTGCAGAACGCCATCCGCCACACCACGCGCGGCTCCATCGTGGTCGAGGTCTCGCCGGGTTCCCTCCCCGACACCGTCCGCATCGCAGTGCGCGACACCGGTGCGGGAATCGATCCGCATGACGTCGATCGGCTGTTCCGCCCGTATGAACGCGGTCGCACCGATCGAACCCACGGTGTGGGTCTCGGCCTCGCCATCGTGAAGGCGACGGTCGAATCCATGCACGGCACCGTCGGCGCCGACGCACGGCCCGACGGGGCGACGTTCTGGGTGCAACTCGCGCGTAGCCTCACCACCGACACCACACCCACCCGCGGCGTGGCGAGGCCCTCAGCCGAGTCGCCGGACGTGGGCCGGCTGTCGGTTCTGGTGATCGACGACGACCCGATCAACCTCCTCGTCGCCTCGATGCAGCTGGGTGAGTTGCACGCCGACGTGGTCACTGCGGCGAGCCTGGCCGACGCGACCGAGGCGATCTCGACCCGATCGTTCGACGTCGTGTTCTGCGATCTCAACCTGCATGACGGCTCCGCCTTCGACTTCCTCGCACGTGTGCGCGCCAGGCCGGGCGGCCAACCGTTCATCGCGATCATGTCGGGCGACGCCAACCCGGAACGGCCTCGCCAACTGCTGGCGGCCGGTGCAGACCACTTTCTGCCGAAGCCTGCCACCCTTCGCGACCTCGCCGACGTCCTTGCGCTGCGTCACCGGATCAGCTGAGCAGGAGCTCGTCGAGGGCCGCCCACAACGCGTCGGGAACGACGGCAGCGCCGAAGGCGACATCGGCCACCACCTCGGCGGCCGAACGCGCTCCGACCAACACGGTGTCCACGGCGTGGTGGCGAAGGCCGAACTGCACGGCGGCTGCCGCGAGCTCGACCCCGAACTCGGAGCACGTCGACGCCATGGCTCGCGCCATCGAGACCAGATGCGGCGGCGCGGCGACGTAATCGAAGGTGGCATCCACGTCGGGTCGAGCGAGCAGTCCGCTGTTGAACACACCTCCGAGCACCACCCCCACCGAGTGCTCCTGGCAACGATCCAGCAGGGCGGCTCCGGAACGATCGACGAGCGTCCACCGGCCCGCCAGCAGCACGCAATCGAGGGGCAGTTCGGCGACGAGATCGGCGAGCATCGCCGACTGGTTCATGCCACAGCCGACCTCACCGATCACCCCCTGGTCGCGCAATTCGAACAGCGTCGGGAACGCCGAGTCGCGCGCCTCGCGTTCGTGATCGTCGGGGTCGTGCACGTGCACCACGTCGAGCCGATCCGTCCCCAGACGACGCAGTGACTCGTCGATCGACCGCAGCACGCCATCACGGCTGAAGTCGAACGTCGGGTCCACGTCCGGCACGTCGCGGAACGACGTCGGGGGACGCACTCCGGTGGTGGGCCGAAGCAGCCGTCCCACCTTCGACACGAGCACGTACTCGTCTCGCCGGCACCCTGCCAGCGCCCGGCCCAGTCGCATCTCGGCGATGCCGTGTCCGTACTGCGGAGCGGTGTCGAAGTATCGGATGCCCGCATTCCACGCAGCGGCGACCGTGGCCGCTGCGTCGTCGTCGGTCACCGAGGTGAACAGGTTGCCGAGGGGCGCCGTTCCCAGGCCGAGGCGTGTCATCGCCATTCGGCGCCGTCGGGGAATCGCAGGGCAGCGATCGACTCCGGCTTCATCTGGATCGAGTACCCGGGTGCCTCGGGCACGACGTAGGCGCCGTTGCGCACCGTCGCCGGATGCACGAAGTGCTCGTGCAGGTGATCGGCCCACTCGGTGGTGCGGTCGTCGAGCGAACCGCTGATGCACAGATGGTCGATGATCGAGATGTGCTGCACGTACTCGCACAGCCCGATTCCACCGGCGTGAGGGCACACGGGCACGCCTCGCGCCGCTGCGAGCAGCAGCACCGCGAGCACCTCGTTCAGGCCACCCAGCCGGCACGCGTCGACCTGGCAGTAGTCGATGGCCTCGGCCTGCAGCAACTGCTTGAAGATCAGCCGGTTGGCCGCGTGCTCGCCGGTGGCGACACCGACCGGTGCCACACCGCGGCGGATCGTGGCGTGGCCGAGCACGTCGTCGGGATGAGTGGGCTCCTCGATCCATCGAAGTCGGTAGTCGCTCAGCTGGTTCGTCCAGTCCACCGCCTGATGCACGTCCCACACCTGGTTCGCGTCGGCCATCAGTTGCCGGTCGTCGCCGATCTCCTCGCGCATCACCTCGCAGCGACGGCGGTCCGACAGCACGTCGATCCCCACCTTCGTCTTGAAGCTGTTCCACCCCAGGTCCAGCGCTTCACGGCAACGCCGCCGCACCTCGTCCTCCGGATAGCCCAGCCAGCCGGCCGATGTGATGTAGGCCGGGTATCCGTCGCGACGCAACGCAGCGAGCCGTTCGTCGCGCCCCGGCCGCATGCGCTGCAACATCTCGAGCGCGCGGACCTCGTCGACCTCGTCACGCAGGTAGCGGAAGTCGATGCACGCGACCAGCTGCGCCGGTTCCATGTCGGCGACCAGCCGCCACACGGGAACGCCACGCTCCTTCGCCCACAGATCCCACACCGCGTTCACCAGCGCCGCCGTCGCGAGGTGGATGACGCCCTTGTCGGGACCCAGCCAACGCAGCTGCGAATGGTTCGTGACCGATCGCCAGAACGTTCCCATGTCGTCGGTCAGGTCGCTCAGCCGGCGGCCGACCACCAGCGTCGACAACGCCTCGATCGCGGCGCAGCACAGCTCGTTGCCCTTCCCGATGGTGAACGTCATGCCGTGACCCTCGTGCTCGCCGTCGGTGTGCAGTACGACGTACGCGGCCGAATAGTCCGGGTCGGGGTGGTTCGCGTCGGATCCGTGCAGGAACGCAGAGGTGCGCGCCCGGAGGTCGTGGGTGGTGACGGAGACGATGGTGGTCATGGCGCGTCCTGTGGCTCGTCGGCGAAGCGCAGCGTAGGCGCGAGACTGCCCCGACCTCCGGTGCGCGACGCGTGCCGCGAGGATGTTCGGTTCGGGCACGCGAGGGAGACGGAATGAGCGGACGAGTGGTGGTCATCACCGGTGCAGCGGGTGGCATCGGGAGTGCGATGGTGCAACGGTTCGGTGCCGACGGAGATGTGGCTGTGGGGCTCGACCTGACCGACGGCTTCGACATCACCGACCCTGCGCAGTGCGTCGCCGCGGCGGACCGCATCGTGGCCGAGCACGGTCGGATCGACGTGCTGTGCAACAACGCCGGCATCAGCGCCATCGGCGACGTCGTCCAGAGCACACCCGACGACTGGCAACGTGTGTTCGCGGTGAACGTTTTCGGCATCGCGAACATGTCGCGGGCCGTCCTCCCGCACATGCGCACCGCCGGCGCCGGCGCGATCGTCAACACCTGCTCGATCGTCGCCACGGTGGGTCTCGTCCAGCGGGCCGTCTACGCCAGCTCGAAAGGGGCGGTGCAGGCACTGACCAAGGCGATGGCCGCCGACGAGGTGCAACACGGGATTCGGGTGAACTGCGTGTCGCCCGGCACCGTCGAGAGCCCATGGGTGCAACGCCTGGTGGCCGCCACCGACGACCCGGTCGCAACCCACGAGGCGTTGCGCCGTCGACAGCCGATGGGTGCGCTGGTGTCGTGCGAAACGGTCGCCGATGCGGTCGCCTATCTGGCCGCTCCCACCACCTTCACCACCGGCATCGACCTGTTGGTCGACGGCGGCATCAGCGGCATTCGCATCGTGGACGCGACATGACGCTGCGCCTCGCGTTGGTCGGTGGCCCCATGTACGACCACCTCTACACCGGGCTCGAAGGGCTCGAAGGGCTCGACGTCGAGATCGTGGTGCAGGCCGATCACCCCACGTTGAACCGCCAGGTCGCCGCGATGGTCGCCGCGGGTGAACGTCTCGACGTGATCTCCACCCACAGCAAGTACGCGCCATCGCAGGCGCACTGGCTGCATCCCCTGGACGGTCGTGTCGACATGTCTGCGCTCGCCCCGCGAGCGGTGGACCTGTGCGAGTTCGAGGGCGCGCACCACTGCGTGCCACGTCTGATCGACGTCCGCATCATGTGGGTGCGCACCGACCGCATCGGCGTGGTGCCCAGCACCTGGGACGACCTCGCCGGGGGCCGAGCCGTGTTCGGCTTTCCCGGGCGCGAGTCCGGGTTGTTCGGCACGTTCTTCGAGCTCGTGGCCGGTGCGGGCGGCGCCTTGTTCACCGACGACGGTCAGCCCTGCATCCAGTCGCCCGAAGCCGTCGCCGCGGTCGAGCAACTGTGCCGCCTCGCTGCGGCCGCACCCGCCGACCTTCCCGGTTGGCACTACGACCAGGTCGACCGTGCACTGCTCGACGGCCGCGTCGACGCGGCGGGCGCATGGCCGGGCGCATGGGGCAACATCCGGGGCGCGGGCATGGACGGCCGGCTCACACCCCACCCCTACCCGGCGGGCACCCAACGCCGGGTCAGCTATGCCGGATGCCACGCGTGGGCCATTCCCACCACCTGCGGTGACCTGCCCGCGGCACTCGATCTGGTCGAACGGCTCACCAGCGCCGAGGCCCACACGATGGACGCCCGCGGCGGCAACGTGTGCGCCCGCGTCGATGCGTTCGCTGCGGTACGGCCCACTTCCGAGATCGACCGACGACGACTCGAGATCACCACCGAGACCATCGACACGGCCATGATCACCTATCCGGCGCATCCCCGGTTCCCCGAGGTCGAAGATGCTGGCTGGCAGGCCATCCAGGATGCGTTGCGCGGCATGCGGACCGCCAGGTCAGCGGTGGCCGAGATGCAGACGCGAGCCGAAGCCGTGCTCCGCCCCCGGTGAGATGATGAACGCGTCGCGTGAGACGCGGGCGACATTCCCACCCCCTTTGTGACAGTTCGTGACGAACCACCTCGAACGGATGGACATGACCGGGGAAACCGTCCACACTGTGTGAGTAAGTGCACCGCGCGGCTCGCGCAGCGCAGCACTTCGACGGCGACCGGTCCGTCACTCCATCACGTAGCACACACGTCGATGGATCGGTCGCCGTTGTTGCGCATTCGCGGCCATCGCGGTCGGCCCGTACGCTCGCCACCATGCCCGAACCGCACGAACATCAGCACGGTGCCGACTTCGACTGGGTCGCGATGACCGGACGGCTCGAGCTCGACGCGGCCATCACCGAGCCGATCGTCCTCGAGGTGTTGGCCGAACTGCCCTCACCGGCGCGGCGCGTGCTCGATGTCGGCTGCGGTCCGGGTGCCGTGGCCATGGTCATCGCCGGCGTCTTCCCCGATGCGCAGATCACGGCCCTCGATGCCAGCGCCGAGTTGCTCGCGCACGTCGACCGCGCCGCACGCACCGCGGGCGTCGGCCAACGCATCCACACGGTGCTCGGGGATCTGGAGCACGACCTGGCGCCCTCGCCGCCCGCCGATCTCATCTGGGCCGGCATGGTGTTGCACCACGTGGCCGACCCAGTTGCAACGCTGCAGCGCCTGCTCGCTGCGCTCACGCCGGGTGGAACGTTGGTGATGATCGAGTTCGGCGAGGCGCCTCGCGTCCTTCCGGAGGGTGACCCGCTGCTGGTCGACGGCACCTGGGCGCGCTTTCAGGC
>JANMFL010000531.1:0-9580 GCA_031377945.1 Acidimicrobiaceae bacterium
CGGATCGGGCAAGACCACCATCGCGAAGATGATCACCGGCCTCGTGGCGCCCACGTCGGGCACCATCCGCGCCTGCGGGCGCGACCGCTCGAAGCCCGCCAAGGGCACGGCCGAGCGTCGTCGTCGCGGAGGGGAGGTGCAAATCGTCTTCCAGGACCCGTACAGCAGCCTCGACCCTCACCAGAGCGGTGCCGCAGCGATCGGACAGGTGCTCGCGCTGCACAGGGGCGGCACCGCGGCCGATCGATCGGCGCGCGTCGCTGAACTCGGCTCGCTCGTCGGGCTCGACGAACGACAGCTGCATGCCCTGCCCCGCGCGCTGTCGGGTGGCCAGCGTCAGCGTGTCGCCATCGCCCGAGCCCTCGCCGCCGAGCCGCAGTTGCTCATCCTCGATGAATCCGTGGCGGCGCTCGACGTGAGCATCCAGGCCCAGGTGCTCAACCTGTTGGCCGATGTGCGCGCCGAGACCGGGGTGTCGTACCTGCTGATCAGCCACGACCTGGCGGTCGTGCGGCAGATCACCGACGACATCATCGTGATGTTCCAGGGACAGGTCGTCGAGCGTGGTGTGACGCGTGCGGTGCTCGACGATCCTCAGAACGACTACACCCGACTGCTGCGCGCCAGCGTGCCGACGGCCGGCTGGACGCCTCGCCGCCGCGGCAACACGGCGTCAGCGTGGCACTGACCCCGTGGAGCTGCGGCCGGCCATCACCTTGCCGAGGATCTTCGAACCCAACCACACGACAAGGATCGAGCCGATGAGGGCGCCGAGGATGCCGCCCCAGTCGAACTTGTCGCTGTCACCGATGCCGAACAGACCGGCGAAGATCCAGTAACCCAGCAGCGCGCCGAGCAGGCCGAGGGCGGTGGACGCCGCCCACGATCGCCACCCGGTGAGGAAGCGGAAGTGGTCGCCGGGCACGAGCGCGCGTGCGATGGCGCCACAGAAGAAGCCGAGAAGGAGTGCTGCGAGCAGGCTGCCGAGATCCATGCGGCGACGATAGTCGGGGCCGCACGGACCTCCGAGCACGTCAGGCGACGGCCACGTCAGACGTACCCGCCTTTGCGGACGACTTTTCTGTCCAGTTGACGAGGACGGCTACCGTTGCGTCGGTGACGCCGGACGCCAAGAACCCCAGCACAGGGGTGCTGTGGGCGGGAGCGACCGCACTGTCGTACTCACTGTCCGCAATCGTCGGCAAGGACCTGCTCGGCCCGCTCGGGCCCGCGTCGTTGCTCTTCTGGCGCTTCGGTATCGCCTCGCTCGTGCTGTGGGCCGTGGCGGTCGTGTGGCACCGTCGCGGTGGCCCGGATCCGCTCGCCGTGCCCAGGGCCCGATCGCTCGCTCTCGGTGTGTTGTTCGGCGCGATGGTGTACACCGGCTTCGTCGCGCTCCAGTACCTCGACGTATCGGTGTACATCGTCCTCGTGTACCTGTACCCGGTGTTGGTGGTCGTGGGTTCGTCGGTGCTCGGCCACCATCGGGCGTCGGGCCTCACGTGGGTGGCCCTCGCAGTCGTCATGGCCGGGGTGGTGCTGACGGTGCCCGAACTGTTCGGTGGGGTGGGAGAGATCAGCTCGCTCGGAGTCGGCCTCGCGCTGCTGCAGGCGGTGTTGATGGCGGCGTTCATGATCATCAGTGGTCGGGTGCTGCCATCGCACACCGACGGTGTGGTGTCGGCTGGCTGGAATGTCCTCGGCGGGGCACTGGTGATGGCCCCCCTCGCGTTCGCGCAGGGCCTCGTCGTCCCGCGCGGGCCGCGTCTGATCGGCGAGGTGCTGCTGTTCGCGTTGGTGCCCACGGTGATCGCCAACGTGTGCTTCTTCCGCGCCATGCGCCACATCGCTCCCGGCGTCGTCGCGATGGTGATGACCGCCGAGATCGCCCTCGCCATCTTCTGGTCCGTGCTGTTCCTCGACGAGCACGTGGGCGTGGTCGAGTTGCTGGGGGCTGTCGTGGTGATGGTCGGCGTCCTGCTCGCCCAGTGGGTGAACGTCAGAGCGGCACGAGTCGAGCCGAATGCCGACGACGCCTGGTTGTCGACACCGCCCGTTCCGTAGATCGCCCTAGGTCGGACGTGCCTCGAGCAGGTCCCAGGTGGTGCCGTAGAGGTCTTCCCACACGCACACCCAGCCGTACGCTTCCTGCCGGGGTGTTTCGCGGAAGCGCACGCCGGCAGCGACCATCCGCGCGTGCGTGCTGGTGAAGTCGGTCGTGGACAGGAAGAAGGCGACACGCCCTCCGGTCTGGTTGCCAACCGCCGCCAACTGCTCGGGTCCGTCGGCCTTGGCGAGCAGCAGGCCTGCGCCGCCATCAGGTGGGGCAACGACGACCCACCGCTTGGTGGGGCTCTGCGGTTCATCGCTGACGAGGGTGAAGCCCACCTTGTCGACGTAGAACCGAACTGCCTCGTCGTAGTCGTGCACCACCAGCGTGGCGAGCGTGAGCGTCATTCGTCGTCTCCTTCGCGGCGCTTCACGCAGCGAGCCGGGGTGCGACGAACCAGGCGATGGCTGCGAACTGCAGCGCGGCCGCCACGACGGTCAACGCGTGGAACACCTCGTGGAATCCGAACACTCGCGGCCACGGGTCCGGCCAGCGGGTGGCCAGCGTGAGCGCGCCGACCGTGTAGCAGATGCCGCCGGCCAGGACGAGGACGAAGCCGGTGGTGCCCAGACCATCGAGCAGGTCGGGGAAGGTGAACGCGGCGATCCAGCTGACGATGATGTAGCTGGCACCACGCCACGCGCGAGGCACCGAGGGGATCCACTGCACGGCCATGCCGATCGCCGCCCCGACCCATACGCCGGCGAGTACGGCCGCCAGCGTCCACCCGTCCAGGCACAGCGCAGCGATGGGGGTGTAGCCGCCCGCGATCGCGAGGAAGATGGCGGTGCGGTCGAGCTTCTGCATGCGCAGCTTCACGGGCGGGCTCCACCGGCCGCGGTGGTACATCGCGCTGACCAGGAACATCGTCGCGGTGCCGACGACGTACACGGCCAAGAGCAATCGACCCGACACCGTGGCGTTGACCAGTACGAGCATGGCCAACCCGAACACGAGCATCAGCGGGAACGACACCGCGTGCGTCCAGCCTCGCAACAGCGGCTTTGCCGCAGCAACGGTGGGGCTGTGCTCCATGTGGGGAGGCTACCCGTCCCTCAATCCATCGTGATCGCGGCGATCTTCGCCTTCAGGTAGTCGCCCGCGGTGATCGGCGCAGCGTCGCCGTCGAACGGCACCACGACGGTCTCGGGATCGGGATCGCAGAAGTACACCAGCGACAGCAGCGACTCGTCGACGGCATGCGCCGCCGGTGGCAGCATGCGATGGATGGCGGAGCGCCATCGCCCGCCCGACCAGTGGGCGAGGAGGTCGCCGGCGTTCACGGTGAATGCATTCTCGACGACGGGAGCCTCGACCCATTCGCCATCAGGCAACTGCACCTGCAACGCCGACGTACCCGGCTCGCGGTGCAGCACCGTGATGCTGCCGAAGTCGGTGTGTGGACCGATCCGGTACTGCCCGGGTGCAGGCGCGCCCAGGTGACGGATGGGTGCGTACCAGTTCACGTTCAGCGTGTTGTCGTTGTGCAGCGAACGCGCCGCGAGGAACTCGAGATCGTCGAGCCCCGCGGCTGCAGCGCAGACTCGAAGCAGGTCGAGGTGAAGTCGGTCGACCGCTGCCATGTAGCGCGTCACGGTCTCGCGGAAGTCGGCAGGGTGTTCGGGCCAGACGTTCTCGCCGCGCAACGGCGGCCGACCGGCCAGCGCGCACGCGCCCAGTCGGTAGCTCTCCTTCATGTCGGGCGGTGTCTCGTGCCCGAACGAGTAGCCGTTGGCCTCCATGCCCATCGGTGCCCAACCGGCCATGCCCAGCGTCGGCATGCGCACCTTGGACTTCTGCTCGGTGGTCAGGTGGAAGAACTCGGTGTAGACCCGTCGCGTCTCGGCGATGAGTCGGTCGTCGATCCCGTGGCCGGCGACCAGGAAGAAGCCGACATCGCGCAGGGCTCGATCGAGCGCGGCTGCCACGCCGGTGCGATCCGTGCCGTCGAGCCAGCGGTCGAGATGAACGATGGGGACGCCGGTCACGGCGTGGCCGCGGGGTCCGCCGGGTCAGCGAGGACGGGACGGCCTTCGCGACCTTCACCGGCCACGAACCGCGACGCTCCGGCGAGCGTCTCGCCGCTCGCGATGGTCTCGAGTCCCAGCCGGGTCTCGTGTTGCAGCGCCGAGCCGAGGTCGAGCGACCACTGGTCGATGCTGCTCTGTCGATCGCGGCGCATGCAGCCCTGGGGGAGCGCGGCGAGTTCATGTGCGAGCGCGACGGCGGCGTCGAGCGCCGTGCCCGGCGAGACCGAACGGTTCACCAGGCCCATGCGGACGGCTTCGTCGCCACTCACGCCCCGACCGGTGAGAATGAGGTCCGTGGCGTGACTGTGCCCGATCAGGCGCGGCAACCTGACGGTGCCGCCATCGACCAACGGCACCCCGAATCGTCGGCAGTACACCCCGAACACGGCGTCGCTGGCGGCGACGCGCAGGTCGCACCACACCGCGAGTTCGAGCCCACCGGCGACGGCGAACCCTTCGACCGCGGCGATGACGGGCTTGGAGAGTTGCATGCGCGTGGGACCCATCGGCCCGTCGACATCGACGTCGCGGTCGACGCGGTTGCCGCGCCCCTCGCTGATCGCCTTCAGATCGGCGCCCGCGCAGAACGTGCCGCTGCCACCGGTGAGCACGGCGACGTGGAGGGCCTCGTCGGCGTCGAACGCTCGGAACGCGTCGGCCAGGAGCATCGCTGTCGGGCCGTCCACCGCATTGCGCACCTCTGGACGGTCGATCGTGACGACGCACACGGGCCCGTCGTGTCGGACGACGACCGCACTCATGCGTCGACAGCGTGGGCGCGAAGGTCGGCGAGGTTGCAGTACTCGAGGGCCGACACGTGGGTGCTCGAGAGCCGGACGTGCGGCGGATGACCGGCCTCGAAGGCCTCCTGCCACCGCGACGCGCACAGACACCACTGGTCGCCATCGTTCAGGCCCGCGAACCCGTACTGGGGCATCGGGGTGGACAAGTCGTTGCCCACCCTCGCCGAGAACGCGAGGAAGTCATCGGTGCACACGACGCAGATGACGTGCAGGCCGGGATCGTCGCCGCGGTTCTCGCAGCATCCGGTGCGGTAGAAGCCAGTGAGCGGGTCGAAGGAGCAGGGCTCCAACACCTCGCCGAGGACGTTGATCTGCTGCATCCCCCGAACCTACAGCGGACGCCCCTGTGGCACACTGGGAGTACGTACATCACGACAGCGTCGTCGGGAAGGAACGGACAACCGTGAGCATCAAGGTGACCGCCGGTGAGGTGGCCGACGACTGGGCTGCCGCCACTCGAACTGCGCTCGCGGACGAGGTCGGTGCCGAGACGGCCGACACGCTGCTCGCTCGCATCCTGCCCGTCGTCCCAGCCGGCTACGACGAGCTGAACTGGCCGAACAGTGCCGCCATCGATCTGCCGATCATCGACGGCCTCGCCGCCGGTGGGGCCGACGTGCCCGACGTGGCGACCGCGATGATGCACTTCACCGAGGCCGGCCCCGCGCAATGGCGCTTCCGCGTGTATCACCGCGGCGCTGCAGTGCCCATCGCCGACCTGCTGCCGTTGCTCGATCAGCTCGGCTTTCGGGCGATCGACGAGCGGGCGTTTCACTTCGCGCTCGGCGAGCAGGGCGTGTGGCTGCACGACGTCGGCGTCGAGGTCCCGGCGGGCGTCGACCTCACCGACGATTCCCGGGCCGAGGTGCAGCGTGCCTTCGTCGCCGAGTTCACCAACACCGTCGAGGTCGATGGGCTGAACCGTCTCGTGCTCCTCGCCGGGCTGACCGCACGGCAGGTCGAGGTGCTGCGCGCGTATTCGCGGTACCTCCGCCAGATCGGCTTTCCCTTCAGTCAGCAGTACATCGAGGCGACCTTCGCTCGGCACGCCGGCATCGCCGCCCAGTTGGTGCACCTGTTCACCGCGCGTTTCGACCCCACCGCCGACCACGACGCGGCCGGCGCCGCCGACGCACGACGAGAGCAACTCGTCGGCGCACTCGATGCCGTGCCCAGTCTGGACGACGACCGCACGTTGCGGGCGCTCCTCGCGCTCGTCGACGCGACGCTGCGCACCAACGCGTTCCGCCCTGGCCCGAACGCCGGGCATCGCGATGTGCTGGCGTTCAAGTTCGATCCGTCGAAGGTGCCCGATCTCCCGTTGCCTCGCCCGATGTTCGAGATCTGGGTGTGCTCACCGCGGGTGGAAGGCGTCCACCTGCGCAATGGAAGGATCGCTCGCGGTGGCCTGCGGTGGAGCGATCGTCGCGAGGACTTCCGCACCGAGGTCCTGGGGCTGGTGAAGGCCCAGATCGTGAAGAACGCGGTCATCGTGCCCACCGGTGCGAAGGGCGGGTTCGTGCTGAAACGGCCACCCACCGCTCCCGACGAGTTCCGTGCCGAGGGCGTCGCCTGTTATCGCCAGTTCGTGGCCGGCCTGCTCGATCTCACCGACAACATCGTCGGCGACGACATCGTTCCGCCGCCGTCCACCGTTCGCTACGACGCCGACGACCCGTACCTGGTGGTGGCCGCCGACAAGGGCACGGCGTCGTTCAGCGACATCGCCAACGCGGTCGCACGCGACTACGGCTTCTGGCTCGACGACGCGTTCGCGTCGGGTGGCAGCGATGGCTACGACCACAAGGAGATGGGCATCACCGCCCGAGGTGCGTGGGAGAGCGTCCGCCGTCATGCAGCCCTGCTGGGCAAAGATGTCGAGCGCGACCAGATCACCGTCGTCGGCATCGGCGACATGAGTGGCGACGTGTTCGGCAACGGCCTGCTGCGTTCGCCGCACCTGCAACTCGTGGCCGCGTTCGACCACCGCCACATCTTCATCGACCCGGATCCCGATGCGGCGTCGTCGTTCGCGGAGCGGCAACGGGTGTTCGACCTCCCGCGGTCCAGCTGGGCGGACTACGACGTGGCGCTGCTGTCGGCGGGTGGTGGTGTGTACCCGCGCTCGCTGAAGACGATTGAGATCAGCGAGGCGGCGCAGCGGCGCCTGGGCACCGAGCGATCGGTGTTCACGCCCGTCGACCTCGTGTCGGCCATCCTTCGGGCGCCCGTCGATCTGTTGTGGAACGGTGGCATCGGCACGTATGTGAAGGCGACGTCCGAAACGCATGCCGAGGTCGGCGACCGGGCCAACGACCAGTTGCGCATCAACGGCTCCGAATTGCGCTGCCGCATGGTCGGCGAAGGCGGGAACCTCGGATTCACTCAGCGCGGGCGGGTCGAGTACGCGCTCGCCGGCGGACTGATCAACACCGATGCCATCGACAACTCGGCGGGGGTCGACTGCAGCGACCACGAGGTGAACATCAAGGTCCTGCTCCGCGGTGCGGTGCAGCAGGGCCGGCTCACCGTCGAGGAGCGCAACGACATCCTCGTCTCCATGACCGACGACGTCGGCGAGTTGGTGCTCGACGACAACCGTGCCCAGACGTTGGCGCTCGCCATCGCCCGGCGTCAGGCGTTGCCGATGGTGAACGTGCACGCCCGCTACCTGAATCTGCTCGAGGCCGAAGGTTGGCTGAACCGAGCGCTCGAGTTCCTGCCGACCGATCGGCAGATCGCCGAGCGGCAGGCCTCGGGCACCGGTCTCACGACGCCCGAGTTCTCGGAGCTGCTGGCGTACACGAAGAGCGCCGACATCACCGAGTTGGCGAACAGCGACGTCCCGGACGACCCGTACCTCGAGCCCGAGCTGATGCACTACTTCCCGGCTCGCCTGCGCGAGGAGTTCGCCGACGACATTCGCCAACACCGTTTGCGCCGCGAGATCATCGCCACCCAGATCGGCAACCAGTTGGTGAACCTGTCGGGCATCTCGTTCGACCATCGCGTGTCGGAGGAGACCGGGATGAGCGTCGTCGACACGACGAGGGCGTGGGTGGCTGCTCGAGACATCCTCGGTCTGGTCGAGTTGTGGGACCGCGTCGAGGCGCTCACCGGTGTGGTGAAGGCCGACATGCAGCTCGAGCTGTTCCTCGAGCTTCGCTCCATGGCGGAACGATGCACCTTGTGGCTGATGCGTCACCGCAGCTTGCCGCTGGACATCGGCGCAGCGGTGGCCGAGTTCCGGGCCGGTATTGCGCAACTCGCGGTGTCGCTCGAGCACCACGCCGTGGGCCGCATGCGCGAGTCGGTGTTCGCCCGAGAGGCCGGACGTCTGGCCGCCGGCGTGCCGGAGGATCTGGCCCAGCGCAGCGTGCAATGGCCACTCCTGCACACGGGCTTGGATGTCATCGACCTCTCGTCGCACACGGGGTTGCCGGTGGGGCAAGTGGCGTCCGCGTACTGGCAGGTGTTCGACCGTCTCGACCTGAGTTGGCTGTGGGAGGCGGTCGGGGCGCTGCCGCGCAGCACCCGCTGGCAGACGCAGGCCCGCGCCGCGCTGCGCGACGACCTCGTGTCGGCGTTGGCCGATCTCACTTCCGATTCGCTGCGCGTCGGTTCGGTCGACGACTGGTTCCACGACAACGACCGGCTGATCGACACCTCGGTGGTCATCTTCAACGACCTGCGTCGGGTCGACGCGCAGGACCTGACCACCCTCACCGTCGCCGTGCGGCAGCTGCGGACCCTGGCGCTCCTCGGCTGACCGGTAGCCTCGGAGCGGCATGACTGGCCCCCGTTTCCGCTTCGCCCCGTCACCCACCGGCTTCTTCCACGTGGGCGGTGCTCGCACCGCGCTCTGGAACTGGGCGCTCGCCCACAGCCAAGGTGGCACGTTCGTGTTGCGCATCGAGGACACCGACGAAGCTCGGAACCGACCGGAGTGGACGCAGGGCATCATCGATGCGTTGGCATGGATCGGCATCCACGCCGACGACCCACACTTCGAGGGTCCGTACTTCCAGAGCCACGACGCCGAACAGCACGTCGCTGCTGCCGAGCGCCTGTTCACCGCTGGTCACGCGTACTACTGCGACATGACGGCGGCCGATGTCGAAGCCCGGAACAAAGCCGAAGGCAACCAGGGGTACCAGGGCTGGTCGCGCGATCGCGGCCTCGGACCGGGCCCTGGCCACGTGCTGCGGTTCCGGGTCCCGGAGGGCACCACGGTGGTGCACGACCTGGTGCGCGGCGAGGTGTCGTTCGACAACGCCCTCATCGAGGACTTCGTGTTGTTGCGCGGCAACGGCAGCCCCATGTTCCTGCTGGCCAACGTGGTCGACGACGTGACCATGGCGATCAGCCACGTCGTGCGCGCCGAGGAGCACCTCCCGAACACCCCGAAGCAGCAGATGATCTGGCAGGCGCTCGGCCACGAGCCTCCCGTGTGGGCGCATGTGCCGGTGCTGGTGAACGAATCGCGCAAGAAGCTGTCCAAGCGCCGCGACAAGGTGGCCGTCGAGCAGTACCGCGACGAGGGCATCGTCGCCGACGCGATGGTCAACTACCTGATGACACTCGGGTGGGCGCCGAAGGGATACTCCGAGATCGTGCCGTGGGCGACCATCGTCGAC
>JANMFL010000012.1:0-18549 GCA_031377945.1 Acidimicrobiaceae bacterium
TTGGCTTCGCGTTGTAACCGGCATATTGTCCTTGTTGATTGTCGGATCACAATAAAAATTGGTGCACGAATGAATGTCAAGATTTGACATGCACCGGCGACCTTGAAGAACGGCAGCCAACCGAACCAGGTGTTGATCCACCTCGACACGCCGACGACTTGGCCTTGCAAGAGGAACAGACCCCACAGTCCGTACACCACGCTGGGCACCGCGGCCATCAGGTCCACCAGTGCGACCAGGGTCGAGCGAAACCAGACCGGGGCGACCTCGACGATGAACAGCGCGGTGAGAATCGAGATGGGCAGCGCGATCGCGACCGCCACCATGGCGATGAGCACGGTGCCGATCAGCACCGAGGCGACACCGAACGAGTTGCGGTCGGGCTGCCACTCGGACGTGGTGAAGAACGACAGACCCTGCGACTTCAGCGCCTGGAAGGCCTGGATGGACAGGAACAGGCCGACCGCGACCATGATCGCGAGCACGAAGGCGCCGCTCAGCGACGCGCCGCCGTGGAAGATTCGATCGCTGCGTCCCCGGCGTTCGTCGATCTCCCGGGGGGCGGACGGTTCTCCGGTCGGGCGTTCGGGGATGACCGTTGCTTCGGTGACGCTCACGACAACCAGGCCACCATGATGACGAGGACGATGATCGTGGCGATCCCCAGCAGGACGACGTCGGGATGCCGAGCGTGGCTCCAGAATCCTTCCTTCGGCGGAGGCGGCATCGGCGCGTAGTACGGGTACTGCCCGTACGGCTGCCCGTACGGCTGGCCGTACTGCTGGCCGTACTGCTGGCCGGGCGCGCCGGGCGGGTACGGCGCGCCGGGGGCGGGCGGCCAGCCTTGGGGCTGCGCGTCGGCACGCACCTTCTCGATGGTCTCGGCCATCACCGTGGCGAAGATGCGGGCGAAGGCCTCGGCGTCGATCACGACGTTCGGCATCACCGGCGCGACAGTGGTCACCGGCTCGGCCGGCGGCGCGTCAGTCACCGCGTGGGCGGGTGCTTCGGTCGGCGACTCCGCAACCACCGGATCGGGCTCGGTCTCGAGTGCAGGCTCGCCCGCCAACGTCGTGTCGATGATCAGCGGCGCAGCCGCGGCAGCGGCAATCGTCTCGTTCGGCGGCATCACCACGACCTCCGCCTCGGTCGCGTCGGCTGCTGCCGCCTCGGCTGCGGCGAATTCAGCTTCGACCGCTGCTGCCGCGGCCGCTTCGGCTGCTGCCTCGGCGTCGGCGCGGGCTGCGGCGACGATCTCGGCGGCACGCTGCCGCGCAGCATCGACGGCCGTGGTCGACTCGGCGTGTGCCGAGGCGAGCGCCTGTTCGAGTGCTGCCTTCCGCTCCGCCTCGAGCGGCTCGAGCCGAGCACGCAGCTCGGCGCGGGCGGCCTGCTCGTCGAACGACGCCTCCTCGGCGCGGACGTCGGCGAGTTCCTTCTGCGCGGTCCGCAACTGCAGGGTGAGCATCGCGACGGCGGCGCGGTCGGAGAGTCCCGCGGCCGGGGCGCGGTTGGTGTCGCTCACGACAGCTCTCCGATTTCACGTTGCGCGTCGGCAATGACCTGGTCGACCTGTGTCTGCGTGGCCGCTCTGATCGATTCGATCATCTGCTGGTGCTCGGCGTCCATCGCCGCGAGCCGCTCACGCGACGCGATCAGCTCCTCGCGGAGGGCTGACTTCATCGCTGCGTCGCGCTCCGCGAGGCGCGTACGGGCTTCGTCCAGCTCGCGACGGAGGTCGGCGAGTTCGCGTTCGAGATCCCGACGCTGACCAGCGAGGTCGGGCTGCTCAGCTGGGACCGCTGGAGTGATCTCGCTCATGATGACTCCGTTCGTGCTGGAGCCGTTCATGGCTCCGCCGAGCGGCGAATGTCCGTTCAAGGTCGTCATGGCGGATCACCCGATCAGCAGCAGTGCGAGGGAGAGACCGGCCGTCACGGCGGCGATCGGCACGACGACCTGCATGGGAATCCATGCGAGGGGATGTTCGACCGCCTCGGGGGCATCGATCTCGAACTCGGACCCGGTCTGCGGTTGCGTCCAGAACGAGGTGAAGCGAGCGTCGTCGTCCTCGGGAGCACCCAGAATGACCAGATCGCCCACCACCGGAGGAGGCAGCACCGACGCCGACGCAGCAGCGACTGCGAGATGTGCGTCGAGGTCGGCGACGAGGTCGTCGAGCAGACGGTCGAGATCGACGTGTCCGGCGGTGTCGAGCGCATTCACCAGTGACGTCGGGAGCGGGCGAGCAGCGCGCCACACCACGATCGACGCGTCCACCTCAGCCAGCTCGTCAATCAGTGGGTCGTCAATCAGTGGGCCGTCGCTCAGTGCACCGGCGCTCAGTGGGATGGCGTCGTCGGCAATGAAGTCGATGGGCGCCGCCGTCTCGCGTCGCTCCATCTGCCACCACTCGTCGAGCAGCGCATCGAGCTGACGTTCGTAGCGCGCGCCGTCGACATCGCCAGTGAGAAACGCCCGGAATTCGTCGTCGACACGGGCACGCTGCTCGAGAATCGCGCGCTGCGCATCGAACAGTCGCCGCACGAGGCGGCCTTGCACGGCCGACATCTGGGCCAGTTGCGACCCCTGGTCGGGGAGCGTCGATCGGGCACACCCGATGGCGTCGAGGTAGCGTTCCTGCTCGCGCTGCAACGTCTCGAGAAACAGGGCAACCTGCGTGTTTCGGGGCGCTGCTGCTGCGGCGAAGGGGAGTTCGACGGTCGAGTGCATGCGTCCTTCACGGTAAACAGGCAGGATGACAGCGACATGAACGCCGCCTTGCCGACGAGTGTCGCAGCCGTGAAACTCGCGACCGGCTTGCCGTTTTCCTGACGCTGTCCGTACGGTGACCGCCACCGGCCGCGCGTCGAGACGGCTGACGACCGTCAGGCGCGGGTGAGCACCTCGGGGCCGTGTTCGCCGACGAGCACGGTGTGCTCCGAGTGCGCTGCGAGCGACCCATCGGCGGTGACCACGGTCCAGCCGTCGGCCAACTGACGCACGGAGTCGTGGCCGCCTTCGATGAGCATCGGCTCGATGGCCAACACCACGCCAACGCCCAGAGCCAGTCCCTTACCGGGCCGGCCACGGTTCTCGACATCGGGGTCCTCGTGCATGGCGGTGCCGATGCCGTGGCCGCAGAAGTCGCGCGGGCTGCCGTAGCCGGCCCCCTTCACCACTCGCTCGACCGCGTGGCCGACGTCGCCGAGCGTGCGGCCCGGTCGCATCTGCTGAATGGCCGCCGCGAGCGCGGCGTCGGCTGCGTCGATCAGCCGCTGCGCCGCCACGGTGATGGCGCCGACGCCCATCGAGAAGGCTGCGTCGCCGTGCCAACCATTGACGATGGCCCCGCAATCGACCGACAGCAGGTCGCCCTCGAGCAGCACACGAGTCCCGGGGATGCCGTGGACCACCTCGTCGTTGACCGACGTGCAGATGGTGGCCGGGAAGCCGTGATAGCCGAAGAAGTTCGAGGTGGCGCCGCGACGCTCGATGACGCCTGCCGCGATGGTGTCGAGGTCGGCGGTGGTGACGCCCGGCCGCGCCGCGGCGCGCACCGCGTCGTGCATCTCGGCGACCACTCGGCCCGCGGCGCGCATGTGGCGCAACTCGTCCGTGGTCCGCCGCGGAATGCCGCTGCGACCGAACCGGGCCATCACGACCCTCGGCGTGCGGTTTCGACCGTCGACGTGAGCCGGCGGAAGACTTCGTCGGGATGACCCACCCCGTCGATGACCGCCAGGCGGCCCTCGGCGCTGTAGTACTGGATGAGCGGCGAGGTCTGTTCCTCGTACAGGTCCAGACGGTGAGCGATGGCCTCTGGGGTGTCGTCGTCGCGGTGCATGACGTCGCCACCGCAGACCTCGCAGATCCACGGCAGCTTCTCGCCGCCCCGAGCGACGTAGTTCGTGCCGCAGTCGCGGCACACTCGACGAGCGGACAGACGCTCGAGCACCAGATCTCGCGGCACGTCGAGGTCGAGCACGACGTCGATGCGCAGTTCGTCGGTGATCTGGTCGAGGGCGATGGCCTGACCGACCGTACGGGGGAAGCCGTCGAGGATGTACCCGCGGCCGACGGCGTCGGACTGAGCGAGACGTTCGCGGACGATGCCGACCATGATGTCGTCGCCGACCAGACCACCGTCGTCCATGACCAGCTTCGCCATCACGCCGAGCTCGGTGCCTTCACGCACCGCGGCGCGGAGCATGTCGCCTGTGCTGATGTGCGGAACGACGAAGTGGCGTGACAACCGCACGCATTGTGTGCCCTTGCCAGCGCCTTGGCGCCCGAGCAGGATCAGCCGGGCGCCCGGGATCACTTCAGGAAGCCCTCGTAGTTCCGCAGTGTCAACTGACTGTCGATCTGACGCATCAGCTCGAGCGCCACACCGACGGCGATGAGCACGGTGGTGCCGGCGAACGGGAAGTTCCGCACGCTGAAGGCCCACAGCAACAGGTAGGGCATGATCGCGATGAAGGCGACGAACACGGCGCCCGGCAGCGTGATGCGGTTCACGGCCTTGGACAGGTAGCGCTCGGTCTGCGGGCCGGGGCGCACACCCGGGATGAAGCCACCCTGGCGACGGATCTGGTCGGCCTGGCGGATGGGATCGAACGCGATCGAGTTGTAGAAGTAGGCGAAGGCCACGATCATCACCGAGAAGATCGTGATGTACACCCAGTTCTGGCTGTTCACCAGGTAGGTGTCGACCCACTTCTGGATGCTGGCCCGCCAGCCACCGTCGCTGCTGCCACCGAGCAGGTTGGTGAGCAGCACCGGCAGCAACAGGATGGAGCTGGCGAAGATGATCGGCACGACACCGCTCTGGTTCACCTTCAACGGGATGTACGTGCTCTGTCCGCCGTACATGCGTCGTCCGACGACACGCTTGGCGAATTGCACTGGGATGCGCCGTTGCGCCAACTCGACGCGGACCACGGCGATGACGATGCCGATGCTCATCAGCACGAGCAGCGTGAAGGGCACCCAGCTCTTCTCCTGGAAGATCGCGTAGTAGCCGTACGGCAGACGGCTGACCACCGAGGCGAAGATGATCATCGACATGCCGTTGCCGATGCCTCGCTGGCTGATCAGCTCGCCGATCCACATCAGCGCCGCGGTTCCACCGACCAGCGTGATGATGACCAGATAGCCGCGCGGCCACATGCCGTCGGGGAGCAATTTGATGTTCTGTGGCAACCGTTGGGCGGCGCCGAAGAAGGCGTTGCCGTTGCCGTTACCGAAGATGAACGTGAGTGCCGTGGCCTGCAGGGTGGCGATGCCGATGGCGAGATACCGCGTGTACTGCGTGATCTTGCGCTGGCCGACCGCGCCTTCCTGTTGGAGCTTCTCGAGCTTCGGGATGACCACACCGAGCACCTGCATGATGATGCTCGAGGTGATGTACGGCATGATGCCGAGCGCGAAGATCGAGAAGCTGCCGAAGGCACCACCCGAGAACATGTCGAGGAAGCCCAGGGCGCCCTGCGATTCGACGCCCTTCTTGAACTGCGCGACGGCGTCGCGATCGATGCCGGGCACGCGCACGGCGTTGCCCAGTCGATACAGCAGGATCATCGCCATGAGGAACAAGATCTTGTTCCGCAGGTCGGGCACCCGGAAGACGTTCTTCAGGTTGGAGAACACAGGCTGGCTCCCAGCGAGGGTCGAGGCGGCATCGAGGCGACGCCAGGGTCAATACTCAGCGGTTGGTGAACTGGTTGCCCTTGACGGGCGGACGGCCCTGCTTGAACGGGAGGGGCAGCAGCGTGACGCTACCGCCTGCCGCGGTGATGGCCGCGTCAGCGGCCTTCGACACCGCATGCGCCGTCAAGTGGATGGCCGAGGTGACTTCACCACGAGCGAGCACCTTCACGAAGGTCTTCTTGCGCACGAGGCCCTTGGCCACGAGCACCTCGGGGGTGACATCGGCTTCAGCGATCGCCTGCAGCTGGTCGAGGTTGACCGGGCTGTACTCGACGCGGAAGGGGTTGTTGAAGCCCTTCAACTTGGGGACGCGCTGCTTGAGCGGCATCTGGCCGCCTTCGAAGCCGCGGGCCACCTTGCCACGGCCACGCGACTGCTGGCCCTTGGTACCGGCGCCGGCGGTCTTGCCACCCTTGCCGCCGATGCCGCGACCGACGCGCTTCTTGGCCTTGTTGGACCCCGGTGCGGGGGCGAGTTCGTCAACGCGCATGGTGTCAGCTCTCCGTGTTTTCCTGCACCTCGATGAGGTGCGGGATGCGGGCGATCATCCCGCGGATCTCGGGACGGTCGGGAAGGGTGTTCGTGTCGCCGATCTTGCGCAGGCCGAGGGCCCGCAGCGTGCCACGGCTCTTCGGCTTGTTGCCGATGGCCGAACGGATCTGGCGGACCGTGAGGGTCTTGGCCGTGTCGATGTGCTTCGCACTCATCAGTGGGTCTCCCCTGTAGCGATCTGCTTCTGGCGCGCTTCGTACGCCTTGAGCATGCCCTTGGGCACGAACTCGTCGGCGGGGAGGCCACGGCGGGCCGCCACCTCGTCGGGGCGCTGGAGCGACTTGAGGCCGTTGATCGTGGCGCGAGCCACGTTGATGGCGTTGGCCGAGCCGAGCGACTTGCACAGCACGTCGTGGACGCCGGCCTCTTCGAGAATGATGCGAGCCGCACCACCGGCGATGACGCCGGTACCGGGGGCGGCAGGCTTCATCAGCACGCGACCGGCCGAGTTGATACCGATGATCGGGTGCGTGATGGTGCTGCCGGCGAGCGGGACCTCGAAGAGGTTCTTCTTGGCCTCCTCGGTGCCCTTCTGGATGGCCAGCGGCACTTCCTTGGCCTTGCCGTAGCCCAGCCCCACGCGACCGTTGCCGTCACCGACGACCACGAGAGCGGTGAAGCTGAAGCGACGACCACCCTTCACGACCTTGGCGACGCGGTTGATGGTGATGACGCGCGACTCGCGCAGACCCATGGGATCGGGGGCGCGCTCTTCGTTGCGGTTGTTGCCGTAATTCGAGGGACCGGCCATCAGAACTCCAAACCTGCTTCACGGGCCGCAGCAGCGACTGCGGCGATGCGGCCGTGGTAGGCGTAGCCACCACGATCGAAGACGACCTTCTCGATGCCGGCAGCATTGGCGCGCTCGGCGACGAGCTGACCCAGCGTGGTGGCGGCATCGACGGTGCCACCGGAACCGGCGAACGACGCTTCGTTGGTGCTGGCGGACACGATCGTGTTGCCGGCCTCGTCGTCGATCACCTGAAGGATCAGGTGCTTGTTCGAACGGTAGACGGCCAGGCGCGGACGCAATGCGGTGCCGTGGATCTTCTTGCGGACGCGGCGGTGGCGGATGAGGCGACCGTTGCGGCGTTTCTGTGCGACGTTGCTCATGAGATGCTCACTTCTTGCCGGTCTTGCCGGCCTTGCGGAGGACCTTCTCGCCGAGGTAGCGCACACCCTTGCCCTTGTAGGGCTCGGGCTTGCGCACCGCGCGGATGTTGGCGGCCACCTGGCCGACAACTTCCTTGTCGATGCCCTTCACGATGATTCGGGTCTGCGTCGGCACCTCGTAGGTGATGCCGTCCGGGGCTTCCATCACGACCGGGTGGCTGAAGCCGAGGGCGAGACGGAGTGTGGTGGGGCTGATGGCCTCGGCGCGGTACCCCACGCCGATGATCTCGAGCTCCTTGGAGAAGCCATCGGTGACACCGACGACCATGTTGTTCACCAGCGTGCGAGTGAGGCCGTGCAACGAGCGGTTCTGACGCTCGTCGTTCGGACGCTCGACGATGAGCTGCGACTCCTCCTGGCGGACCGTGATGGCGCCAGGAACGTCGCGAGAGAGGGTGCCCTTCGGGCCCTTCACGGTGACCGAAGCGCCGTCGATGGCGACATCGACGCCGCCGGGCACGGCGATGGGTGCCTTACCGATACGAGACATGTCGAATCCTCTTTCTCACCACACGTAGCAGAGGACTTCGCCGCCCACGTTGCGCTTGCGCGCTTCGCGGTCGGTCATCAGCCCCTGGCTGGTGGACAGGACGGCCACACCCAGGCCACCGAGCACGCGAGGCACTTCGGTGGACTTGCGGTAGATCCGCAGGCCTGGGGTGGAGATGCGACGAAGCCCCGAAATGGTGCGACGACGATCATTTGAGTACTTCATCGAGATGGTCAGCACTTCGCCAGGACCCGAGGTGGCGGGGGCCACCGCGAAACCGGTGATGTACCCCTCCTTCTCGAGGATGGCGGCCAGAGCGACCTTCTGTTTGGAGGCGGGCATGCGAACCTCGTCGTGCATCGCCGTGTTGGCGTTGCGGACTCGAGTGAGCATGTCGGCGATGGGATCAGTCAGCATTGGGACTCCTCACCAGCTGGCCTTGGTGACGCCAGGGATTTCGCCGGCATGGACCATCTCACGAAGGCACACGCGGCACAGGCCGAACTTACGGAACACCGAGCGGGCACGCCCGCACCGACGGCAGCGCGTGTAGCCACGCACCTTGTACTTGGGGGTCGCATTCGCTTTGTTGATGAGCGACTTCTTTGCCATTGCGGTGCCCTCTCCTACTTCTTCTTCTTCGCCGGGGCGTTGCCCTTACCGCCGCGGACGGGTCCGCGACGCTTCTTCTGGGGGGCGGCCTCGCCATCGGCACCCTTCTTGAAGGGGAACCCGAAGGCATCGAGCAGGGCCTTGCCCTGTTCGTCGGTGATGGCCGTCGTGACGATGGTGATGTCCATGCCACGGTTCGCATCGATCTTGTCGTAGTCGATCTCGGGGAACACCGTCTGGTCACTGAGACCGAACGTGTAGTTGCCTCGACCGTCCCAGCTGGTTGCCGGGAGACCACGGAAGTCGCGCATACGAGGGATGGCCACTGCGATCAGACGATCGAGGAACTCCCACATGCGGTCGCCGCGAAGGGTGACCTTGCAACCGATGCTCTGACCTTCACGCAGCTTGAACGAGGCGATGCTCGTACCGGCCTTGGTGATGATCGGCTTCTGACCGCTGATCTTGGTGAGATCGGCGACTGCGCCGTCGAGCAGCGACGGCTGCTGTGTGGCCCTGCCGACGCCCATGTTGATGACGATCTTCGCGAGACGCGGAACCTGCATGACGTTGCCGAGGTCGAGCTGCTCCTTGAGCGCCTTGGCCACTTCGTCCTGGTACTTCTGCTTGAGACGCGGGACCGTGCTGATGTCCGTGCTCATGAGATCACCTCACCCGTGCGCTTGGCGACTCGCACCTTGGTGCCGTCGTCGTTGATCTGGTAACCCACGCGAGTGGGCTTGCCCTTGTGCACGAGCATGACGTTCGAGGCGTCGACCGGCATGTCGCGGTCGATGATGCCGCCCTGCGGGTTGCCCTTGCTGGGCTTGGAGTGCTTCTTGGCCGTGTTCACGCCGTTGACGAGGACCTTGTTGTCACGGGGCATGACCTGGATCACTTCACCCTCGACGCCTTTGTCCTTGCCGGCGATGACGACGACCGTGTCGCCCTTCTTGAGCTTCATGGTCACAGCACCTCCGGGGCCAGCGACACGATGCGCATGAACTTCTTGTCACGCAGCTCACGACCCACCGGGCCGAAGATGCGGGTGCCGCGAGGAGTGAGGTCGTCCTTGATGATGACGGCCGCGTTCTCGTCGAAGCGGATGTAGCTGCCGTCTGGACGGCGCTTTTCCTTCTTGGTACGAACGACGACGCACTTGACGACGTCGCCCTTCTTCACCGCGGCGCCGGGAATGGCGTCCTTCACGGTGGCGACGAAGATGTCACCGATCGAGGCGTAGCGGCGGCGCGTGCCACCGAGCACCTTGATGCAGAGCACTTCCTTGGCGCCGCTGTTGTCGGCGACGCGAAGCCGTGATTCCTGCTGAATCATTTGGCACGCTACAGGACTTCCACGACGCGCCAGCACTTGTTCTTGCTGAGCGGACGGGTCTCCATCACGCGAACGCGGTCGCCGATGTTGACGTCGTTGGTCTCGTCGTGGACGTACAGCTTCTTGGTGCGCATCACGAACTTGGCGTACTTGGGGTGGCGAACGCGCTCGATGACGGCCACGACTGCGGTCTTGTCCATCTTGTTCGACACCACGAGGCCCTCACGGACCTTGCGGTTCTTGCGCTCGCTGGTTTCGATCGTCTCGGCCATCACCGTGCTGCCTTTCCTTGGCCTGCCTCAGCCAGTGCGATCTCGCGCGCCCGGATGTGGGTGTTGATACGTGCGATCTGGCGCTTCACCGTGCGGATCTCGGCGTTGTTGTCGAGCTGGCCGGTGGCGTTGCGGAAGCGGAGGTTCAGGGCCTCCTGCTTGGTGGCACGCAGTTCCTCGACGAGGGCGGCCAGATCCATTTCCTTCAGTTCAGTGTTGGAACGTGCCATGTCAGAACGTCTCCTCACGGGTGATGACGCGTGCCTTGATCGGCAGCTTCTGGATCGCCTTGTTCATGGCGGCCTTGGCCACTTCCTCGTTCGGGAACGAGAGCTCGAACAGGACCCGGCCGGGCCGCACGACGGCCACCCAGAACTCGGGGTTGCCCTTGCCGGAACCCATGCGGGTCTCGGCCGGCTTCTTGGTGACGGGCTTGTCCGGGAAGATGTTGATCCAGACCTTGCCACCACGCTTGATGGCGCGGGTCATGGCGATACGAGCGGCCTCGATCTGGCGGGCGGTCAGCCAGCCCGGCTCGAGCGCCTGAATGCCGTACTCGCCGAAGGCCAGCTCGTTGCCGCCCTTTGACAGGCCGAAGGTGCGACCACGGTGGTGCTTGCGGTGTGCGACTTTACGGGGCATCAACATGATGGATCAGTCCTCCCCACGGAAATGCGGGGCCTCGTGCGCTGCACCGTGGGTGCGGCGGGCGATTTCTTCTTCCTCGTCGAGGAGCTTCTCCAGTTCCGGATCGGCTTCCTTGACGAGCGGAGCGGCTTCGAGCTCGGGCTCGTCGCTCTTCTTGCGAGCACCCGACGACACGACCTTGCGTGCGGCGGGCATGCCGGCGGTCTCGCCGACGGCCATGGCCGCCTCGCGGGTGACCTTGTCTTCGGTCTGTGCCTTGTACGGGACGATGTCGCCCTTGTAGATCCATACCTTGACGCCGACGCGGCCGCTGGACGTACGCGCCTCACGCATGCCGTAGTCGATGTCGGCGCGCAGCGTGTGCAGCGGCACCCGACCTTCGCGGTACCACTCGGTGCGGCTCATCTCGGCGCCGCCGAGGCGACCCGAGCACTGGACGCGGATGCCGAGGGCACCGGCCTTCTGTGCGTTCTGCACGGCACGCTTCATCGCCCGACGGAAGGCGATGCGGTTGACCAGCTGGTCGGCCACGCCCTGGGCGATGAGTGCGGCGTCGAGCTCGGGGCTCTTGATCTCGACGATGTTCAGCTGGACCTTCGGGTTCCCGGTGAGCTGCGTCAGCAGCGCACGGAGCTCGTCGGCCTGAGCGCCACGACGACCGATGACGATGCCCGGACGTGCGGTGTGGATGTCCACCCGCACCTTGTCGCGGGTGCGCTCGATCTCGATGCGGCTCACGGCGGCGGACTCCAGCTTGGCCATCAGGGCCTTGCGGATCTTCCAGTCCTCGGTGAGGTATTCCTTGTAGTCGCGCTCGCTGAACCAGCGGCTCTTCCACTCGGTGGTCACACCAAGACGGAAGCCGTACGGGTTGATCTTCTGACCCATCAGTTGCTCTCCTCGGCCGTGTCGGCCGCGTCGTCGTCTGCGGCCTGCTGGCTGGCCGGGGCGCTGAAGCCGGCGGCTTCTGCGTTCTCCACGGTGTCGAACCAGAACTCGGCCTTGGTCTGGTCGTAGTAGCGGGTGCCGGGCTCGTGGAACAGCATGGACTGCTGGTTGCCCTTGATGGCGAAGCCTTCGGGGGCTTCGTCGCCGTCGGCCACGATCGCACCGGTGAACACCTCGGGTGTTGCCTCGTCGGTCGGGACCTCGGAAGCGACCGAGTCGTCGGTCTCGGTGGTCTCGCCGCCCTTGAGCGACTGCGCCTTGGTGCGGCTGCGCTCGACGCGAGCGGCACGGCTGTTGGCCGAACCACCGGCTGCGACGCGGCGACGGCCGGCCTGCGTGCGGCGAGCCTCGCGACCCTGCACGACCTCGAGACGATCGTCGTCGAGACGGTCGACGATGACGGTGATGTGCGCGGTTCGCTTGTTGATGCGACCGGCGCGGCCGCGTGCACGGGGCGAGAAGCGCTTGAGGGTGGGACCCTCGTCGGCGAACGCCGCCTTCACGTACAACTCCTCGGGATCCTGCTCGTCGTTGTGCTGGGCGTTGGCCACAGCACTGGCGAGCACCTTGCGGACGACGCGAGCAGCTTCACGATCGGTGAACTGCAGCACTTCGTCGGCACGGCGGACCGGAAGGTCGCGGATGAGGTTGAGAACGACGCGGACCTTGGAGGCCGACATGCGCACGTAGAGGGCGCTGGCCTTGGTGCCGCTGCGCTCGCCTGCGACGAACGACTTCTCGTTGAGCTTCGGGCCGGTCATCAGCGGCGTCCCTTCGAGTTCTTCTCCTGGCCGGCGTGGTACTTGAAGGTACGCGTCGGGCTGAATTCGCCCAGCTTGTGACCGACCATGCTTTCGGTGACGTACACGGGCACGTGCTTACGACCGTCGTGGACAGCGATGGTGTGGCCGACCATGTCGGGGATGATGGTGCTGCGACGGCTCCAGGTCTTGATGACCTTGCGCTCGCCGACTGCGTTCTGTGCGTCGACCTTCTTGAGCAGGTGGTCGTCGACGAACGGGCCCTTCTTGAGGCTGCGTGACATGGGTGATTACCTCCGGCCCTTCGACGTGCGGCGACGACGCATGATGAGCTTCTGCGATGGCTTGTTGGTGTTGCGGGTACGCACACCCTCGGGCTTGCCCCAGGGCGAGACGGGGGGACGGCCACCAGAGGTGCGGCCTTCGCCACCACCGAGCGGGTGGTCGACCGGGTTCATGGCCACACCGCGGGTCTGGGGCTTGACGCCCTTCCAGCGGTTGCGACCGGCCTTGCCGATCTTCATCAGTTCGTGTTCGCTGTTACCGACTTCGCCGACCGTGGCACGGCAGTCGATGAGCACGCGGCGCATCTCGGTGCTGGGCAGACGAACGGTGGCGAACTCGCCTTCCTTGGCGACGAGCTGCACGGCCATACCGGCCGAACGGCCGATCTTGCCGCCCTGACCGGGGCGCAGCTCGATGTTGTGGATGGTGGTACCGACCGGGATGAAGCGCATCGGCATGGCGTTGCCGGGCTTGATGTCCGAGCCCTGGCCGCTCATCACGTGGTCGCCCACGTTGAGGCCCTTGGGAGCCAGGATGTAGGCCTTCTCGCCGTCTGCGTAGTGCAGCAGCGCGATGCGACAGGTGCGGTTGGGGTCGTACTCGATGGCGGCGACCTTGGCGGTCACGCCGTCCTTGATGCGCTTGAAGTCGATGACGCGGTACGCACGCTTGTGGCCGCCACCGCGGTGACGGGCCGTCTTGCGTCCGTAGACGTTGCGTCCACCGCTCTTGTGGAGCGGGGTGACCAACGACTTCTCGGGCGTGGTCTTGGTGATCTCGCCGAACGTGCTGACCGTCTGGAAACGACGGCCGGCGGACGTGGGCTTGCGGGAACGAATGGCCATGGTGTGCGCCTCAGTTCTCGAACAGCGGGATTTCTTGCCCCGCTGCCAGGGTGACGATGGCCCGCTTGGTGTCGGGCTTGCTGCCGGCCTTGCCCGTGCGACGTGCGCGCGTGACCTTGCCCTTGCGGTTGAGGGTGTTCACCTTTAGCACCTTCACGCCCCAGATCGCCGACACTGCGTCGCTGATCTCGGGCTTGCTGGCGCTCGGGTGCACCTTGAACGTGTAGACGCCCTGCTCGATGAGGGCGTAGCTCTTCTCCGACACCACGGGTGCCAGGATGATGTCGCGGGGATCTTTCATCAGTTGGTCTCCTCGGCCGAGTCAGCGTCGCGCTGGCTGGGGGGCAGCTGGAATCCGGCGGCCTCGGCGGCCTCAGCGGTGGCGAAGTACAGCTCGGCAACCGTGCGGTCGTAGAAGGCCGAGCCGGGCACGTGGTACAGGCCCGAATCGGAGTTGCCCTTGATCTCGAAGCCCTTCGGCGCTCCGCCGTCGGCCTTGGGCGCCTTCGCGCCGGCCGGAAGATCGGCCGCATCGGGCTTGGCCGCATCGGGCTTGGCCGCATCGGGCTTGGCCGCATCGGGCTTGGCCGCATCGGGCTTGGCCGCAGCGGGCTTGGCCGCAGCGGGCTTGGCCGCAGCTTTCTTCGTAGCAGCCTTGGCCGGAGCAGCCGACGCGACGGCCTCGCCGGGGAGCGTGGACTGGGAGAAGATCACCCAGTCGCTGCACAGCACGTCGTACGCGTTGAGCTCGGCGACTTCGATCAGCTGCACCTCGGGGAGGTTGAGAAAGCTGCGGATGGTGTTGGTGTCGTTCACGTCGATGACGATGAGCGCCTTGCCGTCGATGCCCAGGGCGGCGAGCGACGCCTTGGCGTCCTTCGTCTTCGGAGCATCGAAGTTCCAGCTGTCCACGACGATGACCTTGCCCTCGGCAGCACGGTCCGAAAGGGCCGAGCGCAGGGCGAGCTTCACCATCTTCTTGGGGGTCTTCTGGTTGTACTTACGCGGCTTCGGGCCGAGGGCGACGCCACCACCGCTGAAGTGCGGGGAGCGGGTCGAGCCCTGACGGGCGTTGCCGGTGCCCTTCTGCTTGAACGGCTTCTTGCCGCCGCCGGAGACCTCGGCGCGGGTCTTGGTGCTCTGCGTGCCCGAGCGACGGGCGGCGAGCTGGGCGGTGACGACCTGGTGCATGACCGGGACGTTCGGCTGGACACCGAAGACGGTGGTGTCGAGCTCGAGCGAACCGGCATCCTTGCCGTCGCGGGTCTTGAGGGTGACGGTGCTCATCACTTCCCCTTCACAGCGTTGCGGACGATGACGACGCCGCCGTTGGGGCCCGGAACCGAGCCCTTCACGAGCAGCAGATTGCGCTCGACGTCGGCCTGGACCACTTCGAGGTTCAACGTGGTGACCTGCTCGTGGCCCATGTGGCCCGACATGCGCACACCCTTGAACACTCGACCGGGGAAGCTGGCCTGGCCGATGGAGCCGGGAGCACGGTGGTGCTTGTGGTTACCGTGGCTGGCGCCCTGGCCCTTGAAGTTGTGACGCTTCATGGTGCCGGCGAAGCCCTTACCACGGCTGACGGCCGTGACGTCGACCCTCTCGCCCTGGGCGAGCAGATCCACGCTGATCTCCTGGCCCACTTCGAAGCCGTCCACCGAGTCGAGGCGCAGTTCCACGAGCTTGCGACCGGCATCGACGCCGGCCTTCGCGAAGTGGCCCGCCTCGGGCTTGTTCAGCTTCTTGGGGTCGCGATGGCCATAGGTGACCTGCAACGCGGTGTAGCCGTCTCGCTCGGTGGTCTTCACCTGAACAATGCGGGCGGGCTCGACGCGAAGCACGGTGACGGGCACGACCTTGTCGTTCACCCACACTTGGCTCATGGCGACTTTCTCGCCAACGATCGCTTTGAGTGCCATGTCGGCAGCCTTTTCGGTCGGACCCGGCGAACCGGGTTTTCGGATGACACGCAAATGCTCCGCTGGCCATACGGCCGGCGGAGCACCGGATTCATGTTGTCGCCGTGTGGTTCCCACGGTTCACCGAAGTGAGTGGTGGGCGCACACGGACATCGATTGCTGTGGGCCGTGACACCCTTGACGGGCGGCTCACACGAGGAGGAAACGCTACCGGCAGCGCGGGACGCGCGGCAACCCCTCAGGGGAAACGTTTCCCCAGCCAGTCGGCCACGACAGCCAGCGCTTCGGGCCGGTGGCCCTCCAGGTAGTGCGGGGCGCCCTTCAGTTCGACGTAGGTGACGTCCTCGGCGCCCGCCGCGGCGACGATCTCCTTGGCCTGCCACACCCGGATCTCGGTGTCGGCGGTGGGGTGCACGAGGATGGTGGGCACGGTCACGTGGGGCATCGTGTCCGCCAACTTGGCATGGCTGGAGAGCCCTGACCAGGTGCTCAGCCACCCGCGGGCGGTCATGGTGCGGGCCAGACCGCCTCGGCCGTAGTTGGCGTCGAACGGGTCGGGGAAGGCGAACAGGCTGCCCATCGGCCGCTCGTCGGGGTCGATCGACAGGTCGAGGTAGGCCGGATCGGCCAAGGTGCGGTAGATCGTGAGGTACCTGGTGAAGACCGCCCGGCGCCGGGCGTCACGCCACGCGATCGGGTCCGCGTCCTTGTCGACACCCCGCAGACGCGCCCCGGCGTCGACCGACTCGACGATGCTGGCCTTGGCGATCGCGTCGATGCGGGCGACCCGCTCGACCTGGGCGGTCCGGTAGCGGGCCAGCCACTCCTTGTCGTACACGCAGGGCTCGGGCCACGGCCGCCATCCGTTGTCGGGGTGGTACATGTCCAACTCGGGGACGGTGCTGAACGGGTCGGCCTCGTCGGCGATGCTCGGATCGATGACCTGGTTCATGAACACGCCCTCGCCGGGGTGGGCGGCCATGCCGATCCAGCCGTCGCCGATGCCCAACTCGGCGTGGGCCATGGCCATCAGGCTGCCGCCACCCGAGTTGCCGAGCAACACCACCGACTCGGCGCCACGACGGATCATCTCGTCGTAGGCGGTCTTGACGTCGACGATGCAGCTCTCGTGCAGGCAGTCGGTGTCGTTGTTCTGGTAGCGGGTGCCGAACCCGAACACCGCGTACCCGGCTGCGGCGAGCAACGGGCAGGCGTAGTGGACGCTGAAATCGCCGCGCGGGTGGCTGAGGATGACGGCCGTCTTCCACTGCTTGCCGTTCGGCGGCGTCCACAACAGCCCGCGCACCAAGGCACCGTCGGGGCTCACCAGACGAATGGACTCGCGCGGGATCTCGACCCCCGGGTCGTCGGCCGCCAACGGCCAGTAGTTCAGCCCGAACGGCCGCTTCCCACCGAGGTGCACGTCGAGGTCCTGCATGGCCCGAACGTTACGCCGCTCTCCACCGCTCGCCGAGACCCGGACGCACCACCAGTCGGTTTCTGGGGCCGATCCGTCCCAGAACCGCTTCTGGGGCCGATCCGTCTCGGGCTCCGAGACGAAACGGCCCCAGTTCCGCGGTCACCTGAGTGCGCCCAGGCCTGAGCGAACCGCCTCAGCGGGTGAGGTCGAGGACATACTGACCTTCACCCCGACGCACGAAGCCCACGCGCTCGAGATAGGGGTGGTGGGCGTCGGTGCCCGGTGCGGTGATCAGGCGGTCGATGCCGAGCTTGCGGAACACCCCCGATCCTTTGCCGTACAACCACGTCGAGATCTGGCTGTCGCGGTACGGCTTGGTCACATGGTCGAGGAGCACGTGCAGGTCGCTCCCCTCCTGTCGCCCGATCAGCGCGCCGGCCGGCAGTCCGTCGCGCATCAGGAGCAGCGCCACCAGATCGTCGGACGGATCGGGCAGCTGGAAGTCGGGTTGGAAGCGACGGATGTCGTTGAGGTGGAAGCGGAGGAAGTCCGACAGATACGGCGAGTCGACCGGCACCGGGATCGCACCGAGGTCGCGACGGCCGCCGAGCTCGTTGCGCAGGAACCACAGGTTCAGACACGCGATCGCGACGTTGGTGATGACGATCGGCACCGAGTCGATGAGCACGGCGTAGACGACGAACACCACCGACCCGAACAGCGAGATGAGCCGCAGGCGCACGACCGACGTCATCGCCAACGACAGCACCACCAGCGCGGACGCGATATAGCCGACGACCTCGGTGGTCGACACGATCAGCCTCCGGTGCGGTCGGCGGCGTAGTGCGTGAAGACGACCCCGTTGCCGAACCGACGGGTGTCGAGCAGCGTCAGGCCGGCCAGGCGTGCGCCGGCGGGGAACAGGCGCCGGCCGGCGCCGACGATGACCGGATGGGTGTAGATCCGCCACTCGTCGACCAGGTCGGCCCGCCGAAATGCATCGATGACCTGGCCGCCGCCGACGAACAGGTCGCCGTCGAGCGAGTCGGCGAACGCCCGCATCGCCACCGGGTCCAACGACCGCACCACGGAGGTGTTCCACTCACCGGTGTCGAACATCGTCGTCGACAGCACGATCTTGCGAACCTCACGCCAGTACGCGGCGAACGCCTTCACCTCGGCCGACTCGTCGGGATCCTGATCCGCCGTCGGCCAGTACTCGGCCATCATCTCGTGCGTCACGCGACCGCTCAGGAGCGCCCCAGCCGGGAACAGGATGTCGTTGAAGTGGCCGTGCACCTCGTCGTCGACCATGCCCCACGAGATGTCGGCGTCGGGGCCTTCGAACATCCCGTCGACCGACACGCTGAGCGACACCACGATCTTCCCCACCCCGTCGACCGTAGCCCGACGAGCTGACCGCGGGCGTCGACATCGAGATCAAGATCCAGTCGAACTGAGCTTCGTGCTCGTCGGTTGATCTCAGCCGCTCCTGCGCTGGCGCAAGAAACCGTGGCGATCACCGGCGGACGTGTGCTGACCGGAACCTCGGTCATCGAGAACGGTACCGTCGT
>JANMFL010000020.1:0-1732 GCA_031377945.1 Acidimicrobiaceae bacterium
CATGGGCCGCGCCACGGCCTTCCTGTTCGCCGACGAGGGAGCGCACGTCGCAGTGGTCGACCTCGCGGCCGAACGCGTGCTGGAGGTGGTCGACGAGATCCGCGCCGCTCACGGCCCGGAGTCGGCGAACGGGTTCGTCGCCGATGTCGGCAGCCACGACTCGCTGAAGGCGTTGGTGGTCGACGTCGTCGCGACACTCGGCGGCGTCGACGTGCTCGTCAACAACGCCGGCATCTCGCTCGTCAACTCGGCGTTCCAGGGCGAGGACGAGTACGAGACGAACTGGGCGCGCACGCTCGACGTGAACCTGACCGCGCACTCGCGACTGATCCGGTTGTGCCTACCTCACCTGCAAGCAGCGCAAGGCGGTGGGCGGGTGGTCAACATCGCGTCCACCGAGTCGATCGTCACCACCGCCGGGCTGTCGGCCTACGCGGCGACGAAGGCCGGCGTCGTCGGGCTGACGAAGAGTTTCGCCGTCGAGCTCGGCCGCCACGGTGTGACCGTCAACTGCGTGTGCCCGGGCCCCATCCACACCGGTATGACCGCAGGCATCGACGAGCAGGCCAAGGAGATCTACGCCAAGCGCCGAGTGCCGCTCCGTCGCTACGGCGACCCCGAGGAGGTCGCGCACATGACGCTGAACCTGTGCCTGCCTTCCAGCAGCTTCGTCAACGGGGCGAGCATTCCCGTCGACGGTGGCATGACCATCAAGCACTGAGGCGCGGTCCCGCAGACACTTGGTCGCGCTCGGGCGCGTTCACCAGGAACTTAAGTTCGCGGGAACAGGCCGATCAGGACTCGACGCGGAAGGCGCCGCGCATCAGGGGATGGATGCGGCAGAAGTAGGTGTAAGTGCCTTCGGGGAGGTCGGTGGGGATGTTCCACGTGGTGCGGTCGGCCGTCGGCGGTCCGCCCGTGCCGAGCTCGCCCGAGTCGAAGATGATCGGGCCGTCGGCCAGCGGGTAGGCGATGCCGGTGCTCTTGTTGCACGGCGCCTTGCAGGACGTGAGGGTGTGCCACTGGCCCACGCCGATCGGCGCGTCGATGTTCTCGTAGGTGATGGTCTCGCCCGGCTTGACGGTCGGCACATCGGCCGTGGCCGTCATGTCGCCCTGGGTGTAGAGCCAGTCCTGGATGACGATGCGGTCGCCCTTCACCGGTGCCGAGGGCAGCTGGGTGAGGTCGAGATACCGCGGATCGTCGTCGCCGCCGTGGTTGTCGTTCTCGGCGAGGTGGCCATGGGTGAGCATGCCGGGCTGGTCGACCTTCGTGGTGAAGGGATCGTCGGCGGGGCCGGACTCGCCCATCCAGGTCACCATGATGCCCATCGACTCGTACCACGACGCCAGGCCTGCGTCGTAGGTGGCCGTGGTCGACAACACGTCGCCCTTCTTCACCTGCACCGCCCAGTCGGGCAGCGTGGCGGTCATGGCCACGTCCCAGCTGACCGCACCCGCCGGCTCGTAGTACTTCGCCTCGGATTGAAACAGGTGGGCCGTCTCGCCGCCGCGGCTGACCCACAGGTCGGTGTGCAGCCCACCCGGGTGCAGGTGCCCGGCGGTGGCGATGAGCACGCCATCGCGATCCGCGGTCCATTCGTTCAGCGCCGCACCACCCTTGTAAGGATCGGTGGCCTGATCCGGAAAGGTGTAGGTGACGCCGTCGCCCGCGCCACGAAGTGCGTCGAACACCGGGTAGATGCTGCCGTTCTGCACGTCCATCCAGATCG
>JANMFL010000062.1:0-15388 GCA_031377945.1 Acidimicrobiaceae bacterium
GGTCGATTCGGCCGGGGCCCTTCCGCGTCCAACCCCACCCGCGTCCAGCCCCACTCGCGTCCAGCCCCGCTCGCGCGAACTTAAGTTCCTGGTGCACACGCGCGAACTTAAGTTCCTGGTGAACGCGCCTCACGGGACTTCCGCGGAACTCGAGCCGAGCCGGTCAGACGAGGAGTTGGACGAGGATCAGCTTGACGATCATCGCCAATGGCAGCACCAGGGCGTAGCCCGCGTCGACCCGGCTGTCGCCCTTGGTCGCCTCGGCGGCGTAGGCGTGCACCGCCGGCTGCGTCTCGATCCCGGCAATCTGGCCTGCGGCGCTCACCGGGTCGCTGCCGACGATGCGGGTGAGGACGATGCTCGACACTGCGATGAACGTCGTGAGGATCGCCGCCGCGACGGCCACCCTGGCGCCGATGCCGGTCCCGACCGCGTCGGCGAAGGTGGCGCCGGAGCGGATGCCGATGGCGCCAAGGAACACCAGGATGCCGAGCTGGCGCAGGGTGAGGTTCGCCGCATGGGGGATCTGCCACGTGATCGGACCCGATCTCGACAATGTGCCGAGCACCAGACCGGCGATGAGCGGCCCGCCCCCGACGCCGAGCTCGATCTCTCCCCCGCCCGGCAACGGGATGGCGACGAGTCCGATCAGCAGACCGATGCTCATGCCCAGTGCGAAGCCCATGGCGTCGACCTCGCCCAGGCTGCGGTCCGAGTCACCCAGCAGGACCGCGACGTCACCCAACCGCTTCGCGGGGCCGACCACGCGGAGTCGATCACCCAGGCGAACCACGAAATCGCCGTCGGCCACCAGGTCGGCGTCGCCACGACGGACACGAGTGATCGTGGCGCCGTAGCGCCCTTCGAGGTCCAGATCGCGCAGCTTGGTGCCGGCGAGCTTTCGGTTCGAGACCGAGATGCGCCGGAAGTCGAGCAGTGCCCGATCCAGTGCGAGATGTCGCGTACTGCGCTCCCCCGCCCAGGCGATGAAGCGGTCGACATCGTCGGGGGCGCCGATCACCGTGCACGAGTCGCCCGGCTCCAGCACCACGTCGGTGGTGGCCAACTGCACAGCGCCATCGTGCTCGTACCGGCCGAACGCGAGGCGGGCACCGTCCCAGTGCCGGAGGTCGCCGAGCGGCGGCATGTCGGGTCGCGACACCGACACCGTTGCGGCGGTGGCGTTGGCCGTTGCAGTTTCCGCAGCGGGCACGTGCTGCTTCGCGGCTCGACGCTGACCACTGCGCAGCGACCACGAGGCAGCGAGCAGCATCGTGAGCACACCCAACGGATAGGCCAGCGAGTATCCGATGACGGGGTCGATGACCGAGCCGTCGGTGACCTTGTCGCCCAACGAACTGATGGCCGCCGACAGCGCCGGAGTGTTCGTGAGTGTTCCGGCGAACAGGCCCGAGCGAGCACCGGTGTCCAGATCGAAGAGTTCGCCAACCCCCACGACGGCCAGCGCGACGAGGCAGAGCAGCCCGGTCACGCCCACGAGCACCTTCGCGCCGCCGCGCCGCAACTCGTCGAGGAACGACGGACCACTGGCCAGGCCGACGGTGTAGATGAACAGCGCCAGACCGATCTGCGGGACGATCGGCGGAGTGTTCGCCAGTCGGTCGTCGGCCGCGCTCACTGCGAGACCGACGAACAGCGCCGCCGCAGGACCGAGCGCGATGCCCTTCACCCTCACCTGGCCGAGCGCTGCGCCCACGCCCACCACGAGGAAGAGCAGCAGGAGCGGATTGTCGATCAGCACGCCCATGCAACAGGTCTACCAGTCAGCGGTACGCGCAGAGGTCGAAGGCATTGCCATCGGGGTCGGTGAGGTTGACGATGCTGCCGTACGGCTCGTGGCGCGGAGGTCGCAGCTCGATGGCGCCGAGTCCCACGAGGCGGGCGTGTTCCGAGTCGAACTCGCCGACCGCACACGCGAGATCGAGGTGAACGGTGCCGGGGCGTGTGTTCCCTCGCTGCAGCCCGAGGCGACGCACACCGTCTCGGTCGCTGAGCACGATCCAGCGGTCCTCGTCCTCACGTTCGGTCTCGGTGAGCGACAGCGCCGCGCACCAGAACGCGGCGGCACCGTCGGGGCTGGGCGAGTCGAGGGTCACCAGGTCGAACGAGGCGGGCACGGATCACACCACTTCGGCGGCGTCGAGGACCACGTGCAGCAGTACATCGGCGCCCGCGGCGATGTCGGCAGGATGCGTGTACTCGGCGATGTTGTGCGACAGCCCGTTCACGCTGGGCACGAAGATCATCGACGACGGACACACCCGGGCCAGCATCTGTGCGTCGTGCCCGGCACCGCTGGGCATCCGCATCGTGGAATGGCCCAGGCGCCGAGCCGTCGACTCGACGAGGTCGATCGCCGCCGCGTCGAACTCGACCGGCTCGAATCGGGCCAGCGTTCGACGCTCGATCGCCACGCCCTCCTCGACCGCCAATTGATCGCACAACGCGATGAACACGGCCTCGGCCTGCTGCAGCAGCCACTCGTCGGTGTTGCGCAGGTCGACCGTCATGGTGACGCTCGACGGCACCACGTTCACCAGGTTCGGGCTGAACTCGCACCTGCCGACCGTGGCCACCTGAGTGCCGCCCATCTCGATGGCGATCGCTCGCACCCCGGCGGTGATCGCCGCCGCGACGTAGCCGGGATCCTTGCGCAGCCGCATCGGCGTCGTGCCCGCGTGCGCGGACTGACCGGTGATGGTCACCTCGGTCCACGAGATGCCCTGCACCCCTGTCACGGCGCCGATGGTGATCCCTTCGTCCTCCAACACCGGACCCTGCTCGATGTGCAACTCGAAGTAGGCGTGCGGTGCCGAAGGTGCCGGGCACGGCGTGCTGCCGGCGTACCCGATGCGAGCCAGCTCGTCACCGAGTCGCGCACCGTCATCGGCGGCGCACACGTCGAGCGCATCTTCCACTCCCATGCCGCCGACGTACACGAGACTGCCGAGCATGTCGGGCTGGAAGCGGGCACCCTCTTCGTTCGTGAAGAACGCCACGCTGATCGGGTGACGGGTGCGGAGGCCGTGCTGTTCCAGGGTCTCGACGATCTCGAGCCCACCGAGCACTCCGAGGTTGCCGTCGAACCAGCCGCCCGTGCGAACGGTGTCGATGTGTGAACCCACCATCACCGGCGCTGCCGCCGGGTCGGTTCCCGGTCGGGTCCCGACGACGTTACCGACGACGTCGACGACCACGGTAAGGCCGAGGTCGCGCATCCAGCCGACGACGAGATCGCGACCGTCGCGATCGGCGTCGCTCAACGCAAGTCGGGCGTTGCCGTGCTCGCCGTTCGGCCCGTGCACAGCACCGATCTCACCCAACGCGGCCAGCCGCTGCCACAGCCGATCGGCGTCGACGCGGAGGTCTGCATGCACCGTCACGTAGGACGTCCGTAGTTGAACGTGCTGATTTCGCGGAGGGCCTCGCCGAACGCCTGCACCGAGCCGTCGAACAACTGCCTGCCCAGTTCGGCCGTCGCTGGTGTGGGATCGCCGATGTAACCGTCGGGGAAGAAGTCGTTCGACATCCACCCGAAGCTCACCCGTCCACCGAACCGGACGTACTTGTTCATCGCCATCGCGTCGGGCACCCGCCGCTCGGCCTTCGACATGTCGACGAGGTGCGGTGCCAGGTGGAGCATCAGCGACGTCTCCTCAGTGCCGCCGTGCACACCCATCCCCAGTTCGTCTGCCGGCGAGCTGCCACCCTGGTCGGCGGGCACACCGGGCTGGGTGAGGAAGGTCATCAACCCGTGGGCGAGGCGCAACTCGCGGTTGGCGACGTTCAACAGCGCGCTGTTGCCTCCATGGCCGTTCAGGAACACCAGCCGCTTGGCGGGTGTGGTGGCGATGCAGCGGCCGAGATCGTCGAGCACGGCGAGCAACGTGGTCGCGCTGAGCCAGACCGTGCCCGCACTCCAGGCGTGCTCGTTGCTCTTGGTGTACTCGAGCGTGGGCAGCAGCCACACGTCGAGCTCGTCGCCCACAGCGGCAACCGTGGCCTCGGCGACCGCGGTGGCGACCACACTGTCGGTGCTGAGTGGAAGGTGCGGCCCGTGCTGCTCGATGGCACCGAGCGGCTGCACCAGGATGCTCCGATCCGAGAGCAGTTCGGACACCTGCGGGCCAGTGAGATCGGTGAAACGGCGCACGTGGAGAGTCACAAATTCACGTTAGCGGTGTGCTCGTCGGGCACACCCACCACAATGGACGGATGAGTGTGCACGACCACGACGCCATCGTCATCGGAGCCGGGCACAACGGCCTGGTGTGCGCTGCGTACCTCGCCAAGGCAGGGCTGCGAACCCTGCTCGTCGAGGCGCGCGACGCGGTGGGCGGCACCGCTGCGAGCGAGTCGTTCGGCGGTGCGATGGTCAACATCTGCAACTGCGATCACGTCACGTTCCGCACCACCCCCATCAGCGACGAGCTCGGCCTGGTCGCACTCGGATTGCGGTACGTCGACCTCGACCCCGCGCAGGTCAACCTCACCTGGGATGGCACACCCGCCTGGGCCAGCCATCACTCCGTCGAGCAGACCCTCGACTCGATCGCCCGCAACCACCCGCGCGAGGTCGACGGCTACCGCCGCTATCTGAAGGCCGCCACACCTGCCGTGAAGATGGTGTTCGACGCGGCCAACGACCCACCGTCGTTCGGCGGTCTCACCAAGAAGGTGCTCGCCAAGAAGGGTCGAGGCGTGACCACCCTGCTGCGGTGGAGTCGCCGCAGTGCCGCCGACGTGATGCGTGAGTTCTTCTCCAGCGATGCGCTGCAGGCGCCGGCGATGCTCGTCGGCCCGATGGTGTGGGGCATCTCGCCCGAGACCCCGGGCAGCGGCCTCGCCGGGCTCACGTACGCGATGCGACACGTCGGCACACTGGGCCGCCCCATCGGTGGCAGTGGCATGGTGCCGCTCACCCTGCTCGCCGCGTTTCGGCAGTCGGGCGGCGAACTGCGGACCGGGGTGAAGGTCACCGCCATCACCTGCGAGGGGCCTGCGGTACGCGGCGTGTCGCTCTCCGATGGCAGCGAGGCAACCGCGCCGATCATCGTGTCGGCCTGCAACCCGCACGACACGTTCCTCCACTGGCTCACCAACCCGCCGCCTCAGGCGAAGGATCTGGTCGACCGGTGGCGGGCCATCCCGCACGACGACGGCTACGAGTCGAAGATCGACGCGGTGATGACCACCGTGCCGCGATTCCGAGCCGCCGAAGCCGCCGGTCTCGACGTCGACCTCGGGTCGACGTTCGCCATCGCCCCGTCGATCGGCGAAATGCACCGCGGACACCAACTGATGAAGACCGGCAAGGTGCTCACACGGCCCGGCCTCATCGCCAACGTCCCCACGGTCACCGACCCGTCGCTCGCCCCAGCCGGCCACCACATCCTCAGCCTCGAGACGCTGTACACGCCATACGCCCTTCCCGGCGGTTGGCCGGAAAGCGCCGAACCGAGACGGTGGCTCGACCTGCTCGGCACGCTCGTCCAGCCCGGTTGGATCGACGCGATCACCGAGTGGCGAGCAATGACACCCGATCGGTACGAGCGCGAGTTCCACCTGCCCCACGGCCACGCCACCTCCTTCGCCGGCGGGCCACTGGCGGCGTTGCACAACGAGAACCCGGAACTGACGCGTTACGAGACCGACGTGAAGGGTCTGTATCTCACCGGCGCCGCCACGTTCCCCGGTGCCGGGGTGTGGGGTGCGAGCGGCCGCAACGCCGCGCTCACGGTCCTGCGCCAGAACACCTAAAGTCGGGGTTCCCGAGTCTTGGAGGATCCCGATGCCCTTGACCAACGGCTTCAATCACGTCGCCACGCTCACCACCGACCTCGACCGTTTCGCCGACTGGTACGGCACGGTGTTCGGCGCGGTCGTGGTCCACATCATCGACCGTCGCGACGATCACCCGCGCATGTTCATCCTCGACATGGGCGGTGGAGCAGCACTGAACGTCTTCGAGGTCGAGGCCGCCGAGATCGTCGGTGAGCGGCGCCGTGCGAACGCCCGTGGTGCCATCGACCACTTCGGGCTGTCCGTGCCGTCACTCGAAGACCTGCAGGCGGCCGAGGCGCGGCTCAAGGAGATCGGCGCCGACATCGGTCAGATCCAACGTCTCGGCTCCGATTGGTCGTTGTTCTTCCGCGATGTCGACGGCATGGAGCTCGAGGTCTGCGCCCCGTATCGCGAGTGACGATGCGGTGTGCGCGCTGACGACTCCCGAACCGAGAACTGGTCGAAGCCGGCTACTTGCCCTGGAACCGGGTGTACAAGGTCGCGTGGAACGACGCGACAGCAGCGGCGAGGTCGGGCGACATGGTGCCGAAGATCGTCGGCTCGATGCCGCCACCCAACTCGACCAACCTCCCGATGAGATGACCCATGTGTCCGAGGTGGACCAACATCGCGTCGGAGTCTGCGTAGACCTCGTGGACGGCGCATTTCGTGTCGTCGTCGGCGAAGAACCAGTCGTAGCGCAATGTCCCTGATTCGGGCACCGAGATCTCGAGCAGCTCGGCAGCACGCTGCTTGAATTCCACCAGGTTGCCCGGGGCGATGTCCGGGAACACGGCCAATACCTCGATCCTCGTCACCGCTCCTCCTCCATCGGTCGATCGACCGTCCGCGGCACCGTAGCGCCGAAGAAGTCGACCATCGGACGCCGTCCCCAGGTGATCGACGTCCATGGGACCTGGCGCGGGCTGGCGATGACGACGATCACCTCGACGACAGATCTGGCGCAGGAGGTTGGGCGCGATTCGTCCCAGTAATGGGACCATTCGCCCCCACGGGCGCGGAGTGACCCGGATTTGGGACGTTTCGCGCCCAGCGGGGCCGGTCGCAGGAGGGTGCCCAGTGCCACCTCGACGAACTGGTCATGTGGTGCTCGCATCACCATCACGAGCAGCACCGGCCCGGCGTCAAGGTCATCGGCAACGCCCACAACCTGCAACTCCAACTGGCCGACGGGACGATCATCCACTGCCCACCCAAGACCATCACCAGGAACTTAAGTTCGCGCGAACAGCCCGACCAGCCACGACCGGGCGACCTGTTCGGGGACGGGCCACCTGGGCGAACAGGACAGGCGGCGGCCTGACCAACACGCGCCGCGCACACCGACCCTCGTCAGTCGGCGATGCGAAGACCCAGCAGGGAACCCGCGCCACGGCGCGGGCATCGGCGCGTCCCTGGTCGGGACAGGTCGCCGGGGTCAGGCGTCCTTGACGGACCAGTCGCGCCGTGCCACCGGATCCTTGTCCGACCACGGGAAGTTGATCCACAGGTCGGTCTTCTTCCACACGTAGTCGCACTTCACCACCGAGTGGCTCTTCTCGTACAGCACCGCCGTACGCACCTCGGCCACCTTGCCGGCGCAGAAGTCCTGCACCGACCGCAGCGTGTGGCCGGTGTCGGCGACGTCGTCGGCGATCAGGATGCGGGCATGGCTGACGTCGACGAAGTCGGGAGCCGGAGGAAGGATGCGCGGCACCTCGAGGCGCTCGTCGACACCCGTGTAGAACTCGACGTTCATCGTGTACACGTTCTTCACCGACAGCGCGTAGCCCAAGGCGCCGCCGATGAGCAGCCCACCACGAGCGATCGACAGGATCATGTCAGGCTCGTAGTCGTCGGCCACCATCTGGGCGAGCACACGCGACGCCTCGCCGAAGATCTCCCAGGACATGATTTCACGCTCGTTCGACACGCCGTTGAAACTAACCGACCGGCAGCGACCTGAAGAAACGGTCGTACCCGAAACGACGCCAGGCGCTGCCGCCGACACCGCGTCACACGACGACGTCAGAAGACGATGTCGGTCGGACGGACCGGCACGCGCACGAGGTCCTTGCCGATGGCATCGCGAATGGCCGCCACCACCGCCGGCGTCGACGACACCGTGGGCGGCTCGCCCACTCCCTTCGCTCCGAGCGGCGCCTGCGGCTCGGGCTCCTCCACCAGTGCGATGACGACATCGGGCATGTCCAAGAACGTGGGCAGCAGGTAGTCGGTGAACGACGCGTTCTTCACGACACCACGAACAGAGATGATCTCTTCCATCACCGCCAGACCGACGCCCTGGGCGATACCGCCCTCGATCTGACCGGTGACGCTGAGTGGGTTGAGCGCTCGACCGACGTCCTGGACGGTGGCAACCTGCACGACCTTCACCAGGCCCAGCACCGGGTCCACGTCGACGACGGCTCGATGCGCGGCGAAGGCGAACGCCGTGTGGCAATTGCCCTGACCGAATTCGTCGAGATCCTCCGTCGGCCGGTGGTGGTGCTCGAACGTCTCGTCCAGCTCCAACCCCGCCGTGGCCTCGGCCACGGGGATGCGCAGGTCACCGACCGTGTCGATCACATCGGTGCCATCGATGGCCAACTGGTAGTCCTCGAGGTCGTACTGCGCGGCCACGTGCTCGAACAGTCGCTCGCGCACCAGCCGGCACGCCCCGTCGACCGCACCGCCACTCATCCACGTCTGACGAGACGCCGACGTGGAGCCGGCCGACCCGATCTGGGTGTCGATCGAGTCGAGCACGACGTCGTCGACACCCAGAACCGTGCGCGCGATCTGCGCAGCCAACGTGACGAACCCCTGGCCCACCTCGGCCGTCGCGAACTTGACCGTTGCCACCCCCTCGGCAAGCCGAACCCGCGCCGTGGAGTAGTCGTCGAACGCCTCGCTGTACATCAGGTTCTTGATGCTGACGGCCCAGCCGATGCCACGCACCACGTCGCCACGGTCGGCAGTGCGGCCTGCGCCCCCGGGAAGTCGCATCGGATCGCCGTCGTGGCCGCCGACCGGCTCGGTGGGCAGCGGCATCTCGGCCAGTTCACGAATGAGCCGCGCCACCGGCGCAACGCTCTCGACCACCTGGCCGGTGATGAGATGGTCCCCCGTCTGCATCGCGTTGAGCAGACGCACCTCGAGCGGTTCGAGGCCCACTGCCGCAGCAAGCTTGTCCATCTGCGCCTCGTGGGCGAAACACGCCTGCACCACACCGAACCCGCGCATGGCGCCGCACGGCAGGTTGTTCGTGCGTACCGCCCACCCATCCACCGTCGCGCTGTCGCAACGGTACGGACCCTGCGCGTGGGTGATGCCGTTGATCAGCACCGCCGACGACGTGGACGCGTACGCGCCACCGTCGAACACGAACCGGGCCTCGACGCGCAGCAGTCGGCCATCGTGGTCGGCGTGGTGCCGCATCGTGATCCGGCACGGGTGACGGTGGACGTGGCCGAGAAAACTCTCGTGCCGGCTGTACGCCATGCGCACAGGACGCGACGTGCGCAGCGCGAGCAGGCAGGTGTGCACCTGCAGGCTGATGTCCTCGCGGGCACCGAACGCTCCCCCGACGCCGCCGAGGACGAGCCGGACCTTCTGTTCGTCCATCCCCAGGCATGCGGCGATCTGCTTGCGGTCCTCGTGCAGCCATTGGGTGGCGACGTGCAGTTCCACTCCCGCGCCACCGGCGTCGGGCACGGCGAGCGCGGCCTCGAGGCCGAGGAACGCCTGATCCTGCATGCCCAGTTCGTACGTGCCCTCCACCACGACGGGACCTTCGATGCTCTGATCGCCGCGAACGATCCGCTGACGACGGATGACGTTGCCCTCCGGATGGATGGGCGCGAATGAGCCGTCGACGGCGCGTTCAGGATCCACCAGCGGCTCGAGTACCTCGTACTCCACCACGATGGCCTCGAGCGCGCGCCGGCAGACATCGGGATGGTCGGCGGCGACAGCGGCCACCGGTTCGCCGACGAAGCGGACGTACTCCGACGCGAACACCGGCTGGTCCTGGCTGATCAGGCCGTAGGTGGGCACACCAGGCACGTCGTCCGCAGTGATGACGGCCTCGACACCGCTGATCTTCCACGCGCCGCTGACGTCGATGCGCACGATGCGCGCAAACGGGTGCGGCGAACGCAGCGTGGCACCCCACAGAAAACCGTCGGCGGTGAGGTCGCCCGAGAACTGGTACGTGCCCTGCACCTTGGCGATGCCGTCGGGTCGCAGCGCGCTCTCGCCCAGACGGCCGGGCTGCGTGTTCGAACGTGTGGTCGGGGTGACGAGGGTGTCGGTCACGACGCGCCTCCCGGCATGTCGAACCCGGTGCGGCGCGCGACCGCGACGCGCTGGACGGCATCGATGATCCGGCCGTAGCCGGTGCACCTGCAGATGTTGCCCGACAGTTCTTCGCGGATCTCCATCTCCGTGGGCTCGGGTGACCGTTCGAGCAACGCGTGCGTCGCCATGATCAGCCCGGGCGTGCAGAACCCGCACTGCACCGCGCCGGCGGTGACGAACGCCTGTTGCACGTCGCTGGGTGCGCCGCTCGGGGCGATGCCCTCGATGGTGAGGATCTGCTGCCCGACTGACGCCGCCGCCAGCACCAGGCAACTGCACACCAGTTCACCGTCGACCATCACGCTGCACGAGCCGCACTCGCCTTGCTCGCACGCGCCCTTGCTGCCCATCAGGCCGAGGCGCTCGCGCAGCACGAACAGAAGGCTCTCGCCCAACCATGCGTCGCGAACTTCGCGCGTCGCTCCGTTGACGTGCAACGAATAGAACTCACTCATGGGGAAAGGCCCTCCGCAGCTGTCGGCCTGCCAGCACACCCACGGCGTGACGTCGGTAGGCGGCCGAGGATCGGTGATCGTCGATGGGCCGGGCGGCCGCGCGAACGAGGTCGATGCACTCGTCGACCACATCGGCGGCCAGACGACCGGCAGCGATGTCGGCATGCGCCGTTGCGAACGCCTCGGCCTCTGGGCAACGCAGAATGGTGGGACCGACGGACCCGAGGGCGATGGCCACTCGGCCGCCCTGCACCGCCAGCGCGACGCTGGCCGTGGCGATGACCATCGCGTTGCGCACCCCCACCTTCGAGTACCCCTGGTACCCGTCGGCCACCGGCACGGTGACCGCGGTGATCAACTCTCCGGGGAGACGCGCCGTGCGCTTCGGCCCCACCATGAACTCGGCGAATGGCACTGATCGGACTCCGTCGAGCGAGGTGAGCTCGATCTCGGCGTCGAGCGCGGACAGCACAGGAAGCCCGTCGCCTGCCGGTGAACAGGTGCCGACGTTCCCGCCGATGGTGGCGGCATGACGAATCTGCGGTGAGCCCACGGTTCGTGCGGCCTGCGCCAACGCCGGCGCCCAACCTGCGATGGGCTCGCGCTCGATCTCGGCGTAGGTGATGCCGGACCCGATGCGCAGACGGGAACCGTCGTGGTGCCAGGAGCGCAGTTCGGCGACGCGGTGCACTGCGACGACGTGGTCGGCGCGTCGATGGCCGCCGTTGAACTCGACCATCAGGTCGGTGCCTCCCGCCAGCAGTGTGGCGTCGGGCGAATCGGCGAGGGCGCGCAGCGCATCGTCGAGCGAGGTGGGAACGAGCACGGACATGTCGTCCACGACTTTACATTTCGTCAACCTCGCGGACCGTGCTTCGCGACATCGCGTCACACAGCGTTCACCGCAAGAGCGAACGCGCAGCTTCGCGGCGCGGCTACTCGACGATGCGGCCTTCGATGCCGTCCTCGGTGGGCGGCAGCTTCGGGTTCATCACCGTCAGGTGGTGTCGCATGATCTTCGCCACGGCGAGGTTGCGCACCCAGTTGCGATCGGCCGGCACGACGTACCACGGGGCCGCAGCGGTCGACGTCTTCTTGATGGCGTCCTCGTACGCCCGCTGGTAGTCGGTCCACAGCGCACGGTCGTCGAGGTCACCGGCGCGGAACTTCCACCGCTTGGCCGGGTCGTCGACGCGCTCCTGCAGCCGTTCGCGCTGCTCGTCCTTCGACACGTGGAGGAAGATTTTCACCACCGTCGTGCCCTCGTCGACGAGCAGACGTTCGAAGGCGTTGATGTGATCGAAACGACGCGACCAGACCGCTCGCGGCACGAACTGCTTCACGCGCACCACGAGGACGTCTTCGTAGTGGCTGCGGTTGAAGATGCCGATGTCGCCCTTGGCCGGCACGGCGCCGTGGACCCGCCACAAGTAGTCGTGCTCCGCCTCTGGCCCACCCGGCACCTTGAAGCTGGTGACCTTCACGCCCGCCGGGTTCAGGCCGGACAGAATGGCCCTGATCGTGCCGTCCTTTCCGGCCGCGTCCATCGCCTGCAGCACGACGAGCAGACTGCGCTGGCCCTCGGCGTACAGGCGTTGCTGCATGCCGTCGAGCTCGACCTTCGTCTTCTCGAGGTCGGCCTTCGAGTCGGCCTTGTCCCAACCGAACGTGGTGTCGGTGGAGCGGGAGCGAAGCCGCGGCGCCGAACCGGGGGCGACACGCAACGAGTCGAGAAGATCCTTGGTCATGGTGTCGAACCTACTTGCGGCGCGGAAGCGGCCGGGTCAGCCCGCCGAATACGGGCAGTGACGGCAACCGCTGTCGCAGCAGTAGCCACGCTCCGCCAGGAAACTGGCCGTGAAGACCGCAAGCCCCGTGACCGGATCACGGTACGTCGGACACCGCTCCGCGACGGCCGCCGCGTGGCGAGTCATGCCCTCCACGAACCCGCGCTGTCGAGGCGAGTAGCGACGCACCAGCGGCACGTCGAGGTGATCGTCGCGCAGCGGTCGCACGGATCGAGGGTACCTCCATGTTGTCGGGCGCCAGTCGGTTGTGGCTAAGGTGCGCCTCGCCGGGTGTGATGGGGGTCACAGCCCGCTCCGGCGACAAATCGAACACGATTGAAGGGGGAAAGCACGTGCGAAACAGTCGCTCGTCCGGCAACGCCGGTCGACTTCTCGCAGCAGCATTGATCAGCCTCGGGCTGATTGCCGCTGCTTGCAGCAACAAGAAGGATGACGGTGGCACCGCCACCGATGTCACCACCGAGACCACGGCCGGCAGCGAGACCACCGGCACCGGTGCCGAGACCACCGCACCGGAGACCACCGTCGCGGCCGAGACTCCGGTGGCCGGTGGCACGCTCATCGTCAGCGGCGAGGCCGAAGTGGCCAGCCCGTGGACCCCGGCGGCCATGCAGTGCGACAGCTACTGCCAGCAGCGTGCCCGCTCGTTCTACGATCCGGTGGTCGTCATCGGTGAGGACCTCGAGCCGCACGGTCTGCTCGTCGAGAGCTGGACCAACAACGACGCCTTCACCGAGTTCACGTTCAAGGTCCGCAGCGGCATCTCGTTCCACGACGGCACCCCGCTCGACGCGGCCGCCATCGTGAAGAACCTCCAGGTGTCGGGCAGCGGCCTGCTCCTGGGTGCGGCACTGAAGGACATCGGCAAGCTGTGCGACGGCACGCCGTGCACTGCAGCGCAGTTGACCGATCCTGCCGTGGTGAAGACGCTGGCGATCGAGGCCACCGACGCCTCGACGTTCGTCATCAAGACGGGCTTCAACGGCGACCTCGCCAATCCGTTGCCGTGGCCGGGTATGCCCAGCGCGCTGGGCACTCAGTGGGGCCTCATCGCCTCGCCGACCTGGCTCGACGCCGTCACCGCCGGCACCGCCGACGCCACCAAGGCCGTGGGCACTGGCCCGTTCATCGTCGAGAGCTACGCCCCGCGCGACAAGCTGGTCGTGAAGCGCAACCCGAACTACTGGCAGAAGGACGCAGCCGGCGTCCAGCTGCCCTACCTGGACGGCATCGAGTTCCGTGTCATCGAGGACAGCGAGACCGCCGCCGACGCCCTGCGCGCCGGCGACATCGACATCTTCTCGACCTCCGCCTCACTGGTCGTCAGCGACTTCCGTGAAGACCCCGAGGCCTTCCCGATGGTCGAGCAGGATCAGCTCGTCGAGACGAACTACATCCTGATCGACCTCGCCAAGCCGGGTGCGCTGCAGGACAAGAACGTGCGGTGCGCCCTCTCGCTGGCGATCGATCGCCAGGAGCTCATCGACGCCACCGCCGGCGGCATCCTGAAGCCGGCCAACGGCCTCTTCTCGCCCGGCCAGCAGGGCTACCTCGAGGACAACGGTGGTTCCACCACGTTCGATCCCGACACGGCCAAGCAGATGATCGCCGACTACGAGGCCACCAACGGTCCCGTCGCCGTCGACTACGGCACGACGACCTCGGCGATCAACGCCCAGATCGCCGAGCTGTTGAAGGGCTACTGGGAGGCCATCGGTGTGGACTTCACGTACACCCAGGTCCCGCAGGACTCGTTCATCACCAACGCCCTCTTCGGTGATCCCGGCTTCTTCATGTACGGCTGGCGCAACCACGCCGGCGTCCGGGTCGACTCGCAGTACTTCTGGTGGCACTCCGCCAACGCTGCGCCCGACGGTCAGCTCGCGCTGAACTTCGGCCGTGTGAACGACCCCGCCGTCGACAAGGGCCTCGAGACCGCTCGCAGCGCCACCGACGACGCTGCCGCCACCGCTGCCGCCGAGGACGTCAACAAGGAGATGGCCTCCAACTGCTACCAGATCCCGACGTCGTGGACGCTGTGGGGCACCCCCCACCTGCCCAAGGTCAAGGGTCTGAGCAGCTGGGTCCTTCCCGATGGGTCGCCGTCGCGCGACGGTGCCGGATTCTCCGGCCAGTTCTGGACCCAGACCCTGTGGATCGACCCGAACGCCTGATCGGCAGCTGATCATCAACTGAGTGCCGGGGAGGGGCGGCGACGCCGCCCCTCCCCGGTCCGTACCCCGTTCATCCCTGTCTTTCGAGGTTCGCGTGCGCTACTTCCTCCAACGGTTCTTGCAGCTCCTGCTCGTGTTCGTCATCGTCACGTTCGCGGTGCTGGTGGTCATGCGCATGGGTTCACCCGACGCACAGACGCTGGCGATCAAACTCGCCGGTCGGCCGCTCACCCCCGCCGAATCGCAGCTGCTGATCGATCAGTACAGCCTGGACAAGAACTTCTTCTTCCAGTACCTGAACTGGTTGAAGAACCTCGTCCTGCACTTCGACCTCGGATTCTCCCCGCAGGCCGGCCTCCCGGTCGCGGACCTGCTCAAGCCGCGAGTGTGGACGACCATCCTGCTCGGTCTCTACGCCAACGTCTTCGGTCTGCTGATCGCCATTCCGCTCGCCGTCCACCAGGCCTACCGGCGCGACCGCGCGTTCGACAAGGCGGGCAACCTCGCCACGTTCATCGCCGTCGGCATTCCCGGCATCGTGCTCGGTGTGTTCCTCAAGCTGATCTTCGTGGTCAACCTCGAGTGGTTCCCCAGCATCGGCGACAAGGTCTACCCGTGGGACGACCTGTCCCTGCACTTCCAGAACTTCTTCCTCCCGGCCCTCACCCTCACCATCCCCGTGGCCGCCATCTACACCCGCCTGCTGCGCGCCGACATGGTGATGACGCTGCAGAGCGATTTCATCACCCTCGCCAGCGCCAAGGGCGTCCCGCCGGGTCGGGTG
>JANMFL010000180.1:0-3354 GCA_031377945.1 Acidimicrobiaceae bacterium
AACGAGGAGCTGCCGGCGGCCCGTCCCCTGCATACGACGCCCATCTATGACCGCCTCACCGCGCACAACGCGGTGTGGGGTGTCGGGTTCGGCCTGGAGCACCCGCTGTGGTTCCAGAAGCCCGGCGCCGAGCCGGTCGAGAACGTCACGTTCTACCGCTCGAACGCGTTCGACGTGGTGGCCGAGGAGAGCCACGCCGTGCGCGAGCGCGTCGGTTTCAGCGAGGCCTCGAACTTCGCCAAGTACAGGGTGAGCGGCAACGGATCGGCCGAATGGCTGCAGAGCCTGTTCACCAACTCGCTGCCGAAGGTCGGGCGCACCAACCTCACCGCGATGCTGAACGAGTTCGGTCGCATCGAGGGCGAGTTCTCGGTGTCGCGCATCGGTGACGACGAGTTCTTCTTGTTCGGCTCGCAGGCCGCCGAGGTGCACCACCCGCGCTGGTTCCTCGCCCACCTTCCCGAGGGCAGCGACATCCGCTTCGAGGTGGTGTCGTTGGCGATGGTCGGCCTCACCGTCGCCGGGCCGCGCTCGCGCGACGTGCTGCAGAAGCTCACCGACACCTCGCTGGCCACGAACGACTTCTCGTTCATGTCGTTCCGCAAGGTCGACCTGGGCATGGCGCCGGTGTGGCTGTCGCGCATGACCTACACCGGCGACCTGGGCTACGAGATCTGGGTGGCGCCCGAGTACCAGCGCTACCTGTTCGACCTCATCTGGGAGGCAGGCCAGGAGTTCGACATGCGCCTGTTCGGCTTCCGGGCCCTCATCACGATGCGCCTCGAGAAGAACTTCGGCACGTGGTTCCGCGAGTACCGGCCCATCTACACGCCGCTCGAAGCGGGCATGGATCGCGTGCTCAAGCTCGATCACGACTTCATCGGCCGCGAGGCTGTCGAGGCCGAGATCGCGGCCGGTGGCCCGAAGCGCAAGCTGGTGATGTTCACCGTCGACGTCGACCCCGAGTCGCCGGCCGACGTACTGGGCGACGAGCCCGTGTGGCACGTCGGCCCCGAGGGCGAGAAGGTGGTCGGCTGGATCACCTCGGGCGGCTACGCCCACTACTCCGGCGTCAGCCTGGCTCTCGGCTACATCCCCACCGAACTGGCCGACGCGACCTCGGGCTTCGAGATCGAGATCATCGGTCGCCGCCGCCCCGCGGCCCTGCAGCACGAGCCGGTGCTCGACCCGCAGGGCCTGCGCATGCGGTCCTGATCCGACCCCGTTCCGGACGAGACGAAACGAGAGTTCCGTGGCACCCATGGGTGCACGGAACCCTCGTTGTCGTTGGTGCGTCAGTCGGCCGGCTGAGCGGCGCCAGGCGTCTGCTGCAGGCGGGCCAGCTCCTCGATCGGGATGTGGCAGCGCATGAGGTGCCCGGGGGCCACTTCACGCAACGGTGGCTCACTGACCTCGCACGTGCCGGCGATCACTCGCGGGCACCGTGGGTGGAACACGCAACCCGACGGCGGGTTGGCCGGGCTGGGGATCTCGCCGGTGAGGCGGATGCGCACGCGTTCTTCGCCGTCGACGCTGGGGATGGCCGACAGCAGCGCCTCGGTGTACGGGTGGTTGGGCCCGTTGAAGACGTTGTCGGTGGGCCCGAGCTCCTGAATACGGCCCAGGTACATCACGGCGATGCGATCGGCCAGGTAGCGGACCACACCCATGTCGTGGGTGATGAACACGTAGCTGGTGTGTTTCTCGCTCTGCAGGTCGGCCAGCAGGTTGAGGATGGCCGCCTGCACCGACACGTCGAGCGCACTGGTGGGCTCGTCGCACACGACGATGCGTGGGTCGCCGGCGAACGCACGAGCGATGGCCACGCGCTGCTTCAGGCCGCCCGACAACTGCCGCGGCTTGAGGTCGAGGTGGCGCGGCGTGAGGCGCAGGTGTGCGGCGAGGGCCTCCACACGTGCGTTGGCCTCGTCGCCCTTGATGCCGGTGAGCTTCTCGACACTGCGCACCAGGATGCGCCGCACGGACCAGCTGCGGTTGAGCGCCGAGTCCGGGTTCTGGAAGATCATCTGCATCGACCGCTTCTCGTCGGCCGAGCGGCCGGTGGTGAGCGCGGCGACCTGTTTGCCGTCGAGCGACACCGTGCCGCCTTCGTCGGCTGCCTCGATGCCGAGCAAAGTCTTCGCCAGCGTGGACTTGCCCGAGCCGGACTCGCCCACGATGCCGAGCGTCTCGCCTTCGGTGAGGCCCAGGTCGACGTCGACCAGCGCCGGCACCGCCGAGCTGCGCTGACGGAACGTCTTGGACACGTGGCTCAGCTCGAGCACCTCGCCGCGGTCGCCGGCCGGCGCCAGCACCGAGATGGCGACATCGGTCTCGATTGCCTCGGTCATCTCGCCGAGGCGATCGACGTGGTGACACCGCGAGAAACGGAGCCCGTCGGTGCCGATCGGGACCACGGGCGGCGCCTCGGTACGGCACAGGTCGGAGGCCAGAGCACAGCGGTCGAGAAACACGCAGGTCGGCAGGTCGCTGCCGATCAGCGGCAGGATGCCCGGAATCGTGGCGAGGGCGCGCTCGGTCTTGCGGACGCCTCGGCGAGGCAGCGAGCGCAGCAGGCCGAGCGTGTACGGGTGCTGCGGCGAGTCGAAGACTTCGGCGCTGGGCCCCTCCTCGACGACGCGGCCGGCGTACATCACGCCGACGCGGTCGCACAGCGAGCGGATGATGCCCAGGTTGTGGGCGATCAACAGCACGGCGGCATCACTCTCGCTGCGCAGCACGCGCACGAGGTCGAGCACCTCCGCTTCGACGGTGGCGTCGAGACCCGTGGTGGGCTCGTCGAGCACCAGCAGCTTCGGATCGCACGCCAGTGCCATCGCGATGACCACGCGCTGCTGCATGCCACCCGAGAGCTGGAACGGGTAGCGGTCCATCACACGGGTCGGGTCGGCGATGCGAACCTTGCGCAACGACTCGAGGGCCATTGCTTCGGCGGTCTTCGAATCGTGCCCGAGCAGCGTGAAGCTCTCGATGATCTGCTTGCCGATCCGGAGCGTGGGGTTCATCGCCAACGCGGGATCCTGGTACACCATCGAGGCGTCGCGCGAGCGGAACTCGCGAAGCCGATCGTTGCTCATCGCGGTGACGTCCTGGCCGTCGACGAGTACCTGGCCGCCGACGATCCTCCCGTTGCGAGGTAGGTAGCGCAGGGCGGCGTAGGCCGTGGTGCTCTTCCCACATCCGGACTCGCCCACGAGACCGTAGGCCTCGCCGGGGGCGATGGAGAACGACACGCCGCGAAGGACCTCGCGGTCGATGCCACGAACCTCGTACACCACCTCGAGGTCACGGACCTCGAGGGCCGTGACAGCAGCCGTACGCGTGGGAGTGATC
>JANMFL010000089.1:0-4448 GCA_031377945.1 Acidimicrobiaceae bacterium
CGCGGGTGGTGCCGGCCATGTCGTGCACCACCGATCGGTCCTCGCCGACGAGTCGGTTGAACAACGTGCTCTTGCCCACGTTCGGTCGGCCCACGATCGCCACGCGAGGTGGCGGTGTGTCGCCGACGTTCCAGAGGGCAGCACCCTCTTCGTCGAGAGGGATCTCGGACTCGAGGTCGTCGGCCGCGGCGCCCTTCGGGAGCAGCTTGACGACCTCGTCCAGGAAGTCGCCCGCACGACGTCCGTGCAGGGCGCTCACCGGCACGGGTTCGCCCATGCCGAGCGCGAGGAACTCCCACCGGTCGTTCTCGCGCCGATCGTTGTCGGCCTTGTTCGTGACCAGCAGCACCGGCGCCTTGATGCGCCGCAGCCAGTTGGCGATCTGCTCGTCGTCGTCGGTGAGGCCCACCGAGGAGTCGACCACGAACAGCACCACGTCGGCGGTCTTCACCGCCGCTTCGACCTGGCGGCTGACCTTCTCGTCGAGGTCGTTGCCGCCCGGCCGCCACCCTCCGGTGTCGACCAGCAGGAACTTGTTGCCCAGCCAGTCGGCCTCGAGTTCCTTGCGGTCGCGGGTGATGCCGGGCCGGTCCTCCACGATCGCGGCCTGCTCGCCGATGATGCGGTTGAAGAGCGTGCTCTTGCCGACGTTGGGGCGGCCGACGACGACCACGGTGGGAAGGCTCATGACACGGACTCCAGGATTGGTGCGCCGAGGGCGCGGCGCAGGGCGATGCCATCGGTGGGCACGACCTCGACGGGATGCGGTAGTTCGGCCACGGTGGTGCCGTCGAGGAAACGTCCCTCGCTCAGGCACACATCGGGCAGCAGATAGCGGTGGCCGGCGGGTTCGGCGGCGAGGACCCTGGCGAGGTCCTCCCCCACCATGAGGCCGGTGACGGACGTGTTGCCGCCGAAGAACTCATTGCGGACCGGGATGACTCGAATGTCGTCCCGGCCGAGGGTCGCGACGAGCGGAGCGAGGATGCGCGCACCGAACTCGCCGGTGAGAATGCCGATGGGGGCGTCGCGGCGTGGGGTGAGTTGCAGCACCACCTCGCCCGAGGCACTGCCGCGCAGGCCGGTGTCGCCGGCAGGGTTGCGCGGCGCCCGGTAGCCCTCGGCGGGTGCCCCGTCCACCCAGGCGAAGAAGCCGCTCTGCACGCCCGTTGCCGTCGAGGCCTCCCCGTGGAACTCACGCTCGAACGTACGCGCCATGCCGATGCCGTCCTCGTGCATGTGGAAGCCCTCGTAGGCCTCGGCGTCGGGGAACGGCAGTCCGGCCATCAGGTAGTACTCGTCGGCGGCGAAGACCATCCGCTTGCCGAGCACCCGGAGGAAGACGTCCTGCCAATCGTGAATGGCGGCGACCATGGCCTGCGCCTCGTCGACCGTGTGCAGACGCATGGCCGATTCGGTGTTGAACTTGCTCAGGCCGAGCGGCACCACCGCGACCGATTCGAGTTCGGGGTACTCGTCGAGCACCCCGGCCATCGAGCGTTCGAACACCTGACCGTCGTTCACACCGGGGCAGAGGACGATCTGCCCACGCACCGCGATGCCGTGGTCGAGCAGGGCCCGCAACCAGCGCAGGCTCATCCCGCCGCGCGGGTTCTTCAGCATTCGGTTCCGCACTTCGGGGTCGGTGGCGTGGATGCTGACGTTCAACGGCGACAGGCGCTCGGTCACGACCCGCTCGAGGTCGGCCTCGGTGAACCGCGTGAGCGTGGTGAAGTTGCCGTAGAGGAACGACAATCGGTAGTCGTCGTCCTTCAGGTACAGGCTGCGTCGTAGGCCCTTGGGCAACTGGTAGATGAAGCAGAACTCGCAGTGGTTGTCGCAGGTGCGAACCCGGTCGAACACCGCACTCGAGACTTCTGCGCCCAATGGTTCGCCGGCTCGCTTCTCGACATCGACGGTGAATTCGAGCCCGCCTCGCACCACTTCCAGCGCCACTTCGCTGTCATCGGCGGCATACCGCCACTCGATGATGTCGCGGGGCACGGTGCCGTTCACCGACAGCACGACGTCGCCGACGACGAGCCCGGCGCGTTCCGCGGCGGACCCGGGCGCGACAGCGACGACCGTGGGCGATGACATGGTCACCCAGGCTACCGGCGGGCCCGAGGCGACGGCCGCTAGCCTGCCGGGGGTGACTGTGGATCGAGTGCTCCTCGCCGAACCGCGAGGCTTCTGCGCCGGCGTCGAGATGGCGATCAAGGCACTCGCCTGGATGGTGCGCAGCTTCGAGCCACCGGTGTACTGCTATCACGAGATCGTCCACAACAAGATCGTCGTGCAGCGGTTCGAGGCCCAGGGTGTGGTGTTCGTCGACGACATCGCCGAGGTGCCGCTCGGCCGGCCGATCATGCTGTCGGCCCATGGCTCTGCCCCCGAAGTCGTGGCCGCAGCTCGCGCCCGCGGCTCGTACGTCGTCGACTCGGTGTGCCCGCTCGTCACCAAGGTCCATCACGAGGTCAAGGTCCGGGCCGGCAAGGGGTTCCGCATCGTGTACGTCGGGCACGAAGGCCACGAGGAAGCCGTGGGCACGATGGCGGTCGCGCCCCACTCCATCAGTCGAGTCGAGAGCATCGCCGAAGTGGCGGCCCTCCCCCAGTTCGACCAACCGGTCGCACTGCTCGCCCAGACGACGCTGTCGCACCGGGACTGGAGCGACGTCGCAGTTGCCGTCCGCGAACGCTTTCCCGACACCTGGTCGCCCGGCCGCAGCGATCTCTGCTTCGCCACCACGAATCGTCAGTCGGCGCTCATGGCGATGGCCCCGCGCTGCGATGCGATCATCGTCATCGGTTCCTCCAACTCGTCCAATACCCGAGCGCTCGAGAAACTGGCCGTCGAAGCCGGGTGTCCCCGCGTGTTCCGAGTGAACAGCGTCGACGAGTTGCCGGCCGGATTGTCGGGCACGGTCGGTGTCACCGCTGGCGCGTCGGCGCCCGAGGAACTGGTCGAGGCGATCATCGCCTTCCTCGCCCCGGTGAACGGTGTCGAGCTGATGCGGGTCACCGACGAGGACGAGTACTTCCCCCCGCCGCGCAACATCCGCGAACTGCAGGCGGCCATCGGAATCGCTGCCGCGGCGATGGTCGGCGGGCCGGTCGAGGCCTCCACCGTGTTCGACGACCGTGCGCTCGCGGCGAGCGATGTGCTCGCGACCCTCCGCGCTTCCTAACCTCGCGGCCATGCTCTCTCCCACTGCCGCCACCATCCGCATCTTCCTGCACGTGATCGCGGCGTCGGTGTGGGTCGGCGGGCAGCTTGCCCTGGCCGGCATGGTGCCCGCCGTCCGCCGCGCACACCCGACTGCGATGACGACCGTCGCTCAGGCTTTCGCCAGGGTTGCGTGGCCGGCATTCGGTGTCGCAGTACTGACCGGTGTGTGGAATCTGATGGCCGTCGACATCACCGCCGCGAGTGGCGCCTACCAGGCGACCGTCCTGGTGAAGATCGCAGTGGCGATCCTCTCGGGCGTCTTCGCCGCGATCCACACAATGGGCCAGACCAAGGTGGCCCTCGCCGTCGGAGGAGCACTTGGTGCGCTCACGGCAGTGGCCGCGATGTTCCTCGGCGTCCTGCTCCACACCGGCCGCTGACCAGTCGCGGTCGTGAGGGCTTCGGCGGGGTGAGCCCCCGCAGAAAGCCTCACGTTGGGTGTACGGAGCGAATCAGTTGCGGGGAACCTTGCTCCACGCGATGTCGCGGTCGACGCGGACGTCGCCCGGCAGGCCGAGGACACGCTCGCCGAGGATGTTCAGCATCACTTCCGTGGTGCCGCCTTCGATCGAGTTGGCCCGGCTGCGCAGGAACGCCTTCTGCGGCGTGGCGTACTCCATGGCGTGCTCGGGGCGCACCATCGCGTAGCTGCCGTACAGCAACGCATCGGCGCCCATGATGTTCATCAGGCAGTCGTAGATGTCCTTGTTCAGGTTCGCACCGGCCATCTTCGAGATCGAGCCCTCGGGACCGGGATCGCCCTTCTTGCGGTTCTGGTTGGCACGGATGTTCGTCAGGCGCAGCGTCTCGGCGCGGATCCACAGCTTCATCACCTCGTCGAGGGTGGCCGGATCCTTCCTCCACTCCGGCGCCCCGACCCACTCCTTCACCAGGTGGGCAATGGTGCCCGAGCCCTTCTGCGGGATGGTGCCGCCAATGGACTGGCGCTCGTTCATGAGCGTCGTGAGCGACACGCGCCAGCCATCGCCCGGGCTACCGAGCATCTCCTTCGCGGCGATGCGCGTGTCGGTGAAGAACACCTCGTTGAACTCTGCTTCACCCGTCATCTGGCGCAGCGGCAGCGTCTGCACCGTGGAATCGTGCATGTCGACCACGAACGCCGTCAGGCCGGCGTGCTTGACGGCCTCGGGATCGGTGCGGACCACCAGCAGGCCCCAACGCGACAGATGAGCGAGCGTGGTCCACACCTTCTGGCC
>JANMFL010000189.1:0-2111 GCA_031377945.1 Acidimicrobiaceae bacterium
ATCGGTGAGCCGGTCACACGCCGAGCTTCTGGGGCTGGTCCGTTCCAACCACTTCTGGGGCTCAATCGTCTCGGAGACCGAGACGAAGTGGCCCCGGTTCCCAACGAGCGACGCTCCCAGGGAGTGTTCGCTCACCGGTGATGCACCCCCAGCGCCTCCGGCGCCCCTTGCGTTCCATCCTCCATCAGGGCATTCGGCACTCCGCTGGGCTGACGACGACACTGGGCGCGAAACGTCCCAAATCCGGGCCACTCCGCGCCCGTGGGCGCGAATGGTCCCAATTCTGGGACGAATCGCGCCCAACCTCCTGCGCCATACCCGTCAGTATCGGCGCTCGTGTGAATTGCGCGCCCGCCGATGATCGGTGAGTGCACCCCGCGTGCCGCGTTCTAAGGTGCGGCTCATGACTGATGTGCTCGAGACCCCCGCCCAGGCCGGCCGCTGGACCGCCCAGTGGAAAGAGCTGTACGCCGAGGTGATCACCACCGGACTGTGCACGGGGTGCGCCGGCTGCGTGGTCACCTGCCCGCACGACGTCATCGGCTACGAGCACGAAGAAGGCAAGTACAAGCCCTTTCACCTGGAGGAGGAACTCGGCCTCGAGAACTGCGTCCACGGCTTCGGCGAGGGTGGCGGCTGCACCACCTGCACCCGCGCCTGCCCCCGCTTCCGCGCCTGGGAACCGGCCGCCGACATGCACCTCTTCGGTCGGGTTCGCGAACCCGACGAGATGGGCGGCATCTGGCGCCAGCTCCTCCTCACCCGCGCCGCCGACGACACCCAACACCAGAAGGGGCAGGACGGTGGCTTCGTCACGGCCATGCTCAGCTGGCTGATGGACAACGACTACATCGAGGCCGCCATGGTCAGTGGCGTCGAGGACGACGACGCGTGGAAGGCCAAGCCGGTGCTGGCCCGCAACAAGGACGAGGTGCTCGCCACCGCCGGCAGCCGTTACACCTACTGCGCCAACCCGCTGGCATTGCGCGAGGCCAAGGAGCAGGGTTTCACCAAGCTGGCCCTCGTCGGCATGGGCTGCCAGACGTCGTCGCCGCCGACGATGTGGGACCGCAAGGCCGGCAAGGTGAGCAAGCCGTTCCTCTTCAACATCGGCCTGCTGTGCAGCAAGACGTTCGACGATGCGATCTTCCCCGAGCTCTTCGAGGCCAAGTACGGCCTGAAGAAGCAGGACATGGTGAAGATGAACATCAAGGGCGTCTTCCAGATCTGGATGAAGGACGGCTCGTACCACGAGATCGATCTGAAGGAGTGCCACAAGTGGACGCGAGAGGGCTGCAAGAGCTGCCCCGACTTCGCGGCCGAGCACGCCGACATCAGCACCGGCGGCATCGGCAAGGACAACGACTGGACGCTCACCATCGTCCGCACCGAGCTGGGTGAAGAGGTCATCAACAGGATGATCAACGAGGGCGTCATCATCGCCCGTCCCGCCCAGGAGGACGAAGTGGCGATGAAGCTGCTGCGCACGCTGAGCATCGTCAGTCGACGCCGCTGGCCCGAGTGGGCCGACATGGCACCGAGTGTCGGCGTGCCGCCGCCGAAGAAGAAGGTGGCGGCTGCACCGGTCGAGGCACCGCTGAAGGACGCAACGCCAGGCTGATGCGGTGCAACTGAGCGAGACGATGCCGTCAATGACTGAGCCGAGCAGTTGCCTGTCCGTCGTGATGGCCGCGTTCGACGAGCAGGCAACCATCGCCGAGGCATTGCGCCGCGTGCTCGCATCCCCCTTCGTGGGCGAGGTCGTCGTCGTCGACGACGCATCACGAGATCGAACAGCAGCCGAGGTCCTCGCGCTCGACGACCCCCGCATCCGCCTCATCCAGCAGCCGGTCAACCTGGGAAAGGGCGCGGCACTCCGACGCGGCTTCAGGGAGGCTCGGCTTCCGTACGTCATCGTCCAGGACGCCGACCTCGAGTACGACCCATCGGACTACGACCAGATGATGGAGCCCTTGCTCGCCGGCAAAGCCGACGTCGTGTTCGGCTCACGCTTTGCGGGCGGGATGGAGCGACGGGTGCTGTATTTCTGGCATTCGCTCGGCAACAAGGGCCTCACGCTGCTGTCCAACGCCCTCACGAACCTCAACCTG
>JANMFL010000191.1:0-37865 GCA_031377945.1 Acidimicrobiaceae bacterium
GATTCGTCCCATTACTGGGACGAATCGCGCCCAACCTCTTCCGTGCAGCGCCTCCTCGAAGTCGGCGGCCCCGGCAACCAGCCGCATCTGCAGGACGGGCGGCGAGGACACGTGAGCGACATCGGTGATGCGACGGCCAGCCTCCGCTGCGCTCGCGCTGTTCCCGCATCACCAGGCCGGTTTCTCCGGCGACGTGACCGGCCGGTAACTTCGGCCGCATGAGCGAACTCGGTTACGACGGCAATGTAGTCATCATCACGGGAGCAGGCGGCGGCCTGGGCCGGCAGCACGCGCTGCTCATGGCATCGCGCGGTGCGCTGCTCGTGATCAACGACCTCGGTGGCGCGGTCGACGGCAGCGGCAGCGACAAGGGCGCCGCCGAACGCGTGGTCGACGAGATCAAGGCCCTCGGCGGCGAAGCCGTGGCCGACACCAACTCGGTCGCCACCCCCGAGGGCGGCACGGCCATCGTGCGGACCGCCGTCGACGCGTTCGGCAAGGTCGACGTCGTCGTCAACAACGCCGGGATCTTGCGCGACAAGGCCTTCAGCAACATGGAGCCGGAACTGCTCGACCCGGTCATCGACGTCCACCTGAAGGGCGCCTTCAACGTCACCCGCCCGGCCTGGGCGATCATGAAGGAACAGGGCTACGGCCGCATCGTCTCCACCTCGTCGGCCGCCGGCATCTTCGGCAACTTCGGCCAGACGAACTACGGCGCCGCGAAGATGGGCCTCGTCGGCTTCACCCGCGTGCTCGCCGTCGAGGGCGCGAAGTACAACATCAAGGCCAATGCCATCGCCCCGCTCGCACTCACGCGCATGACCGAGAACCTGATGGGTGGCCTCGGCGAGAAGCTCGACCCAGGCCTGGTCTCGCCGCTCGTCGCGTTCCTGGCTCACGACGACTGCCCGGTGAGCGGTCAGACGTTCAGCGTCGGTGGCGGCCGCGTCGCCCACGTGTTCATCGCCGAAACGAAGGGCTATCACAACGCCGACCTGTCCCTCGAAGACGTGCGCGACCACTGGGGCACCATCACCGACCAGTCGGGTTACTCGGTGCCGAACAACCTCGCCGAAGAGACGGCGATGTTCCTTCCTTTCTTCAAGTGACGGGCCTTTCTTCAAGTGACGAGCCCTTCTTCAAGTGACGGGGCCGCACGGCTACGTTCGTCGTCGATGACCGAGATCGCCGTCGACGAGTTCCAGGACCGGGCACGCGAGTGGTTGGCCGCCAACAAGAACGACGCACCGCGCGACTACGGCGCCATCTGCCCGCCCGACCTCGTGGAGCATGGCCTGGCGTGGCATCGCCGACTCCACGCCGCCGGATTCGCCGGCATCCACTGGCCCACCGAGCACGGTGGGCGCGGGCTCACCCCCGCGCACAACGCAGCGTGGCAGTACGAGTGCGCGCTCGCGGGCGTGCCGAGCGTCTTCAACATGGTGGGCCTCGTGCTCACCGGCGGTGCGCTGCTGAAGTTCGGCACCCCGGAGCAGCAGGCGAAGCATCTCGCCGCCACCCTGAGCACCGAACACGTGTGGTGCCAGTTGTTCAGCGAACCGGGTGCCGGCAGCGACCTGGGTGGCCTGTCCACCCGCGCCGAACGCGATGGCGACCGGTTCATCATCAACGGGCAGAAGGTGTGGTGCAGCGGTGGCCGCTACAGCAACTGGGGCATCCTCATGGCCCGCACCAACCCCGACGCTCCCAAGCACGAGGGCATCTCGTTCTTCCTGTTCCCGATGGACCTACCCGGCGTCGAGGTCCGACCGCTGCGGCAGATGACGGGTGAAGCCGAGTTCGACGAGGTGTTCTTCACCGACGTCGAACTTCCGGTCGACCATCTGTTGGGCCCACTTCATGGTGGGTGGGGCGTGGGCATGGCGGTGCTCACCAGCGAACGCGGCCACATCGGCACCAGCGTCATCGGCCTCGAGCGCCGACTCGAAGGCATGTCGAAGCTCGCCGAGGGCAAGGACCTGGGCGCGGCCGAACTGCAACGGCTCGCGGCCCTGCTGTCGAAGGGCCAGGCCTACAAGGCGATGGCCCAGCGCCAGGGTCCCATCGCATCGACGGCTGCAAGTCTGATGAAATTGGGTATCACCGAGATGATGTTCGACACCGCAATGCTCCGCGCCGACCTCGCCGGCGCCGAAGCCATGCTCGACGGCCCCGACGCATTCGGGATGCTCGCTGCGCCCGGCGGACGCATTGCCGGTGGCACCAGCCAGGTGCAGCGCAACATCATCGGCGAACGACTCCTGGGTCTGCCCCGGGAACCGAAAGGATGAAGTGACCATGACCTTCGACGACGAACCACGCACACCGGGGGCACGAAACGAGGTTCGCCACGGCGTGTCCAGCGGCTCCGACGGCCCCAGTCCCAAGTTGTTCCTGTTCGTCGCGTTGTTCGTGGTGATCGCCGTGTTCATCATCGCCAACGACAAGCCGGTCGAGATCAGCTTCGCCGTGTTCACGTGGGAAACCACGGTTCGGTGGGCCATCTTCATCGCCGTCCTGCTCGGCATCGCCCTCGATCGCCTGCTGGTCTTCGGCATGCGTCGCCGTGGCGAGAACAAGCGACGCGCCAAGGAACTGAAGGACGACCTCGACGAATGACCCTCCATCCCGACCTGACGGTGACGTCGACCGACGGTGTCGAGTTGGCCGTCCACGATCTCGGTGGTGACGGCCCGCTGTTGCTCGTCTCGCACGCCACTGGCTTCCATGGCCGCTGCTACGAGCCCCTCGCGCACGCACTCGCCGACCGATTGCACAGCATCGCCTTCGACTATCGGGGCCACGGCGACACGCCGCGTCCGCCCGGACCGGTGGACTGGCTCCGCTACGGCGACGACGCGTTGGCCATGGCGCGGTGGGCGTTCGATCGCAACCACGGCGCGCCGATCGACGCGTTCGGTCACTCGATGGGTGGCGCCTGCCTGCTGATGGCGGCCGCCCGTGAGCCGGCATTGTTCCGACGGCTCGTGGTGTTCGAGCCGATCGTGTTGCCACCTGGCGGCATCCGCGCGGAGGAAGAAGGCGGGGACAACCCCGAGCAGAGCCCGATGGTGGTGGGTGCCCGCCGACGGAGGGCGACCTTCGCGTCACACCAGGCGGCCATCGACAACTACGCGGCCAAACCACCGCTGAACGGCTTCACCCCCGAGGCCCTGCGCGCCTACGTGGTCCACGGCTTCGCGCCCGACGACGATGGCGTCCACCTGAAGTGCCGACCCGACACCGAGGCCGAGACGTTCGCCACCGGTTCGGGCCACGACACGTGGGACCGCCTCCCCGACATCGACACCGAGGTTCTCGTCGTCGCCGGCCGAGTCGAACCGACGCAGCCGTCGATGGTCGCCGCGGGTGTGGCCGAACGGCTCCCGAACGGCCGTTATCTTCACCTCGAACAGCTCGACCACTTCGGCCCGATGGTCCGCCCCCTCCTGATCGCCGACCTCATCGCGGAAGAACTCACGCGAACTTAAGTTCCTGGTGTACGCCCGGCGCGTCACACCCGTTCTCTACGATGCAACGCATGTACCCGGTGCCCACCTCCCTGTCGCCCAGCCGGGTCGAGAGCTTTCTCAGCTGTCCACTGGCATTTCGGTTCGCCAGTATCGAGCGCCTGCCCGAGCCCCCGGCCCCGTACACCACGAAGGGCTCGATGGTGCACCGTGCTCTCGAGTTGCTGTTCATGCGCCCCAACGCCGACCGCGATCTCGTCGCAGCGCAGGTGGCCTTCGACCAGGCCCGCGCCGAGTACCTGGTCGATCCCGAGTTCACGCTGCTCGGCCTCGATTCCGCCGAGGTCGACGCGTTCTTCGCCGACGCGTGGGTGCTCGTGCAGAAGTACTTCGAGATCGAGGATCCCACCGCGATCCGCGACATCGGCCTCGAGTTGCGTCTCGAGGCCCAGGTGGGTTCGCTCGCGCTCCGCGGCATCATCGACCGGCTCGAACTCGACGCCGACGGGCGGCTGATCGTCACCGACTACAAGACGGGCCGCACTCCCAGTGCCCACTACGAGCAGAAAAGCCTGGCCGGAGTCCACTTCTACTCGTTCCTCTGCCAGGAAGTGCTCGGCCAGCGCCCTGCCGCGGTTCGGCTGATGTACCTCCGCAGCGGCGAGGTCATCACGGCCACCCCGTCGGAACAGTCGGTGAAGTTCCTCACCACGCGAACCACGGCGGTGTGGAAGGCCGTCGAGAAGGCCTGCCTCGCCGGCGACTTCCGCCCCAAAGAGGGGCCGCTGTGCCGCACGTGCTCGTTCCAGCCGTGGTGCCCCGCATTCGGCGGTGACCCGGGCCTTGCAGCGGTCGAAGCGCCCATCCGGTTCGGCGCCCCGTCAGCCGCATGAGCCCGCTCGACCATCCCGTCGTCGAACGATTCGACGCATGGGCCGACGCCCAACTCGAGCGGCTGCGTGGCCGCCCGATCCCCGATCGGGTCTTCGTCGCCGCGAGCGAACTGGGCGACTTCAGCCTCATCTGGCATCTCACCGGTGCCGCCCGCGGCATCACCAGCATCGAACACGCCAATCAGGCATTCGTGTTCTCGGCGCTCATCGGTGCCGAGAGCCTCATCGTCAACCAGGGCATCAAACGGCTGTTCCGCCGAGTCCGTCCCACCGAAGCCGGCGACCCTCGCTTCCCGGTCCGCAAGCCCTCCACATCCAGTTTCCCCAGTGGTCACGCCTCGGCCGCCTTCTTCGCGGCGACCGTGCTCACCGGGTGGGACGGCCTCGCCTGGGCGCCGCTCTGGTACGGCATGGCCCTGGTCGTCGGCACCAGTCGCGCCTATGTCCGCATTCACCACCCGAGCGACATCGTCGCCGGGGCCGCCGTCGGACTGGCGCTGGGCGGGTTGGCCCGGGCGCTGCTCGCCGCGGCGGGGTAGCCTCGCCCACCATGGCCGACCTGCCGCATTTCGATCGGAAGATGAGCGACGCCGAAGGTCTGATGTGGCGGCTCGAGAAGGACCCGCACCTCAGCTCGACCTTTGCCAACGTCACCATCCTCGACCGCCCACCCGACTTCGAGCAGTTACTGCGGCGGATGGAGCGCGCCGTGTACGCCGTCCCCCGGCTGCACCAGCGAGTGCAGCCGGCACCGGTGAACCTGACGTCGCCGATGTGGGTCGACGACCCGAACTTCGACATCCGCTACCACGTCCGCCACGTGGCGCTGCCCAAGCCGGGCACGATGCGCCAACTGCTGGACTACGCCAGCCTGCTCGCCGGTGACGCGTTCGACCGCACCCGACCGCTCTGGCAGTTCGTCGTCGTCGACGGCCTCCGTGGCGGCAAGAGCGCGCTCGTGCAGAAGATGCACCACACCATCGTCGACGGCGAAGGCGGCGTGCAGATGAGCCTCCAGTTCCTCGACTTCCAGCGAGACGCCCCCGAGCCCCCACCCATCGATCCCGAGCTCATCGCCGCCGCCGAGGAACAGGCTGCCGCCGACGCGGTGCCACCTCATCTGCTGACCGAGTTGATGAACGGCAGCCTTCGCGTCCCGATCACGCTGATGAAGCAGGTCAAGGATCTGCTCGCCGACCCCACCGGCATCCCCGATGCCGGCACGGCCGCCGCCGACACCGTGCGTGGCGTGTTGGCGCAGTTGAGCGAGACCGACGGTGCCCGGTCACCGCTGTGGACCAAGCGCTCGCTGCAGCGGCAGATGGAAGTCCTGCGAGCCCCGTTCGACGAGACCCGACGGGCAGCGAAGCGCCTCGACGGCACCTTGAACACGGCGTTCCTGGCCGCCGCAGCCGACGCCGCCGGCCGCTATCACCGCGAGATGGGCAGCCCCGTCGAGGAACTTCGGTCGAGCATGGCCATCAGCACCCGCACCAATTCGTCGGGCGCGAATGCGTTCTCACTGGCGCGGATGCTGGTCCCCACCGGCGACATGAGCATCGCCGAACGGTTCCAGCGTATTCAGACCCTGGCCCACGAGGCCCGCGATGCCGGCACCAGCGGCTCGGTCGATGCGTTGGCCGCCGTGGCGGCGACGCTGCCGACCAGTGTCATCACCCGCCTCGCCCGCCAGCAGGCGCAGACCGTCGACTTCGCCACCAGCAACGTCCGCGGTGCGCCCGTCGCGCTGTACCTGGCGGGCGCGCAGTTGCTCGAGAACTACCCGGTCGGACCACTGCTGGGGGTGGCCTACAACCTCACCCTGCTCAGCTACGACCACAGCCTCGACATGGGTGTGAACATCGACACCGAAGCGGTGCAGGACCCGGCGCTGCTCCGGCGTTGCCTCGAGCGCGCGTTCAAGGACCTGGTGGCCGTCTGACGACCGAACGGCGACGACCGAACGGCTCAGCCTTCGGCGATGGCGGCTGCGGGCACTCGGGCCGGCATCGTGAGCAGCGTGCGCACGTCGAGCAGCACGTCGGTGATCTCGCCCGACGAGACCAGCTCGCGGCTCATCATCTGCGACAGCGCCTTGTCGATGACGGTCAGCGCTTCGTGGATGACGGCTTCGTTGGTCTCGGTCATCGGGCTCTCCTTCAGACGATTCGCTCGTGCTGCGCACCGTACCTCGCGCGCGCTGGCTTCGATGTGCATGGTATCGACCGCCCTGCCGTTCCCGTCGGCGGTCGACATGGAACCCGCACGAACAGGTCACACGGCCTACGATCACGCCATGCAGCCGAAGGGACGTCGCCCGATCGCATGATCGACACCACCACGCTGCACCGACTCGGGATGCGCCCGGGCGAACCCGTCCGCTTCAAGAAGGGCGATGGCGGACGCTGGTACGCGGGCAAGATGTCGGGAATCGCCGTCGACGGCAGCATCACCATCTTCGACGCCAACGGGAACGCCCGAAGCCTGCGCGCCGAACGGGTGGAGGTGCGTCGCCCAGGCAGCCGAGGCCGACTCACGTGGCAGACCATCAGCGACGTGGCAATCACCTGGGAGCAACTTCAGCTCTGGTGATGGCCCGCTCGAGGACCACGTCCAACAGCCGCACCACGGTCTCCTTCACCTCGGTCCGCTCGCGCGCGTCGGTGGTCACCACCGGCACATCGGGCATGATCGACAGCGCCTCGCGGACCGCTTCCGGGGAATGGAACAGCGTGCCGTCGAACCGGTTGACCGCGACGACGAACGGCACCCCCCGGTCCTCGAAGTAGTCGAGCGCCGGGAACGAATCCTGAATACGGCGGCTGTCGACCAGCACCACGGCGCCCAACGCACCCTGCACGAGATCGTTCCACATGAACCCGAATCGAGCCTGGCCGGGTGTGCCGAAGAGATACAGCACGATCGAGTCGTCCACTCGCACTCGGCCGAAGTCCATGGCGACGGTGGTCGTCGTCTTGGTGGCGACGTCGCCGACATGGTCCACGTCGTCACCGAGCGTCGTCATGGCCGCCTCGGTCGTGAGCGGGGAGATGTCGCTGATCGCGCCGACGAACGTGGTCTTGCCCGCACCGAACCCGCCGGCGACCACGATCTTCACCGGGATCGGACCGGCCCGGCCGAGATCGAGGTCGAGGCCGACGTCGACGTCGACGTCGACGTCGAGGCCGAGGCCGAGGTCGAGGTCGCGGTCAGAGCGCACGGACACCCGCGATCAAACGGCCGAGCAGTGCCACGTCGTCGGCGACGTGCTCGCTCGGCTGGTACGCCTGCAGGAGCCCGTCCACCAACAGGTCCGCGGCCACCACACGAACCACGCCGATCGGCAGACGCAGCATCGCCGACAACTCGGCGACCGACAACGGTTCACCATCGCAGCGCAGAAGAATGTCGCGCCGCTCGAACCGCTGACGGGCGGTGGCGGTTCGGCCGGCAGTCGTGGCCATCAGCATGGTTTCGAACTCGAGGTGCACCACTGCGCGTGACCGGCCCCGGGTGATCGCATAGGCGCGCACGGCGGACTCGACGAATGAAGGTGCTTCCGCTGCAGGGGCGGCGCCCAGCCCTCGTCCCCGGTCCAGGAACGGTCGTACCGCATCCGCAGGTTCGCCAAGCCGATCGGAGGGCGCGACGTCGTCCATCACGACACCAGCGACTGCTGCAACGCTGCGATCAGATCAGGCGTGAGGTGGGGACCGACCCGGCTGACGAGCATCGCGATCTCGTAGCCCACCAGGCCGAGATCGCACGTGCGACGGGTGACCACACCGAGCGTCGAGCCACCCGAGATGGCTGTCACGAACAGGTAGCCGTCCGACATCTCGACCAGCACCTGGGCGACCGGTCCACGATCCAACTCGCCGGCCGCACCGTGCGCGAGTGCGCGCAGGCCCGTGATGATCGCGGCCAACTTGTCGGCCGAGGCCCGGTCCATTTGTGCACTGATCGCGATGAGCAGACCATCGGACGACACCGCGATCGCCTGTTCCACACCGGGGGTCGCTTCGACGAAGCTGGCCATCAGCCAGTTCACGTCGTCGGCATGAGCGGAGAGCGGCACGTCGATCTTCCGCCCGCTCAGCGCTCGGCCTGTCGACGGCCGAGGTCGATGCCACGCTGCAAGCTGGACAACGCGTCGCGAACCTCGTCCGCCCCCCGGGCCGGCGGAGCATCGAGGTGGGCGGCGCCGAGATCGGGGAGCTGTGCTCCACGCACCCGCTTCGGCAGCCGCTCGGCCGAGACAGCCATCGGCTGGTGGACATCACGACCGGTGTGGATCGACTCGAGGGTCATTGGTTCCACCGACATCGACGTCACGGGGAGCGGGGCGGTCAGCTGCGCCGCGCCATCTCCCATGTGTGCGAGCGGCGTGTCGGATCCGACGGCGCCGGGGTCCTCGAGCAACGACTTCGGCAGGCGTACCACTGCGGTCACACCGGTACCGCCAGGCGTCGTGGTGAGCATCACCTTGATGTCGTGTCGCTGGGCGAGCTTGGCGATCACCTGGAACCCGAGCATCGAACTGCTGTGGCGATCGAGCGACGACACCGTGTTCAACCGCTCGTTGGCGGCCATCAACTCGTCGTCGGACATGCCGAGACCGTGGTCGAACACGGCCAACTGGTGGCCGTCGGGCACCGCTCGACCCACCACCGTGACCATCGTCGTCGGTGGCGAGAAGCTGGTTGCGTTCTCGAGGAGCTCGGCGATCAGGTGCGACACCTCGTGGGCCACGGCGCCCTGCACGTGCACTTCGCCGACATCGCCGAGCTCGATCTGCCCGTAGTGCTCCACCTCGGACAACGCGGCGCGCACCACGTCTCCGAGCGGCACAGGAGCCGACCACAGAGGGCCCGGCTCGTCGCCGGCCAACACCAGCAGCGACTGCGCGTTGCGGCGCATGCGTGTCGTGAGGTGATCGATTCGGAACATATTGTCGAGCATCGCCGGGTCGCGCTCGTTCTGCTCGAGCGTGGCGATGAAACCGAGCGATCGACCGAGCAACGACTGATTGCGCCGGGCGATGTTGACGATGTTCTGCGACACCACCTGACGGGTGCGGCTCTGCTCCGCCGCGAGGTCGACCGCCGTGTCCTGCACCGAGGTGAAACTGTTCGCCAGGTCCGCCAACTCGTCACGCGTGCTGACCTGGAACGGCGGAAGGTGCGGCACCGGGGCACCGACCGGCATGCCCTCGGTCGCGGCGACGGCGACGGCCAGATCGGTGGTGGCAACGCTCTTCGCCTGGGCAGCGAGGCGACGAATGGGGTGCACGATCGATCGACGCACGCGCATCGAGAGCAGCAGCGTCGTCAGCGCCAGCAGGGCCACTCCGGCGCCGCCGTAGAGCAGCACCTGCGAGATGAACTCGTCGGTCCGCTGCTCGCCCTCGACGATGCGGCCATCGGCCCACGCGAGGGCCGCCGAAGCCCCCGCCTTCTGCGTCTCGTACAGCGGTTCCAGCACAGCGATCGCGGCAAGAACCGCACCGGGCGCTCCAGCGTCGATGGCGGGAATGAGTTGCTCGTCGATGACGGCGAAGAAAGCCTCGCCGGCGATGCGGCCGTCGCCGAGGAACACATCGCGCACCTGCGGATCCAGCCCCTGCGCGGCCCAGAACGCCATTGCGGCATCGAAGTCGGACCGAGCCCGATCGATGACGCGACGATGTCGAGCAATCGCATCGTTCGAGGCCAGGTCGGGACCCGTGTCGTTCGCCGACGCGAGCATGCCGATCGCGTTCACCGAGGCCCACGCCTCCAGCAGGGTGGCGGTCGGCGGCAGGGTGTCGGCACGCAGGTGCTGGGCCGACTTCAGATCGCGGTACTCGTCGCCGCGCACGCTCGACCGCAGGAGTGCCCCAGCGCCCAGCGCCGCGACGGCGAGCAGGGTGAGCAGCGGCACGGCGATGAGCAGGTTCACCCGGCCGCCGATTCGCATCCTGCGCAGCATTGACAGTGCCTTTCGCGTTCTGATCCGCCGAACGTCCATCGGCTGGAACGCGGCCGGTCTTGAGCAGCGGTGTGACGTGCGACGGCTGCCGTTCTGTTGAGAAACCCTCAAGAAGCGCGCTCCGCGAGCCGAAACCTCCAGCGGACGAATTGCTCACAGGAGGGACGCGGTGATGACCCGCAGCGAGTTGCAGGACTATGGCGCGGACGAGCCCGTGTGGCGGTTCATCGCCCAACTCGCCAGGGAGCGGTTCACCGGCCAGGCCGACGTCGGCACCGACGTTCGCGTCGAGCTGTACGCGGCCGAGGGACGGGTGTACTTCGCTCAGAAGCCCGACGATCCGCCACTCGGCGCGCGCCTGGTGTCCACCGGCGCGCTGACCAGCGAACAGTTCCGAAACGGCAGCGTGAAGGTCGGCGACACCGTTTCGCTGGCCCGACTGTTCCAGCGCGTTCCGGCACTGGACCGCGATGCAGTGGAGCTGATGACCGACAGGTTGTCGCAGCACGCGCTCGAAGCGGTGTCGGAACGGCCAGTGGGCGCCGTCACCCTGCACCCGCTGCGCTTTCACCCGTCGGGCATCCACCAGTGGTTCCCCGACGCCGGACCGGCACCGGAGGACGACGAGCCCAGCCCGGCGATGACGGCGCTGGTGCAGGACGTCGTCGCCGCGGTGAGCGGTCAGATCCCCGTCATCCCAGCCCCAGAACCCGTCGTCACAGAACCCGTCCCGTCGTACGCGGAGCCTGCCGAGCCCGCTGCACCGTCGATGCACTTCCAGGTGCTGGACCTCGCCCTCGCGTCCACCGGCGAGACGGCGTTACCAACGCTCAGTTCACTGCAGGGCCTGACGCCGCTCCCCACGCTGGGCGAGGTCGGGACCCGCATGCCCGCCCCCGCCGCCGGGCCGCAACCCGGGATCATGGACACCCAGGGCTTGCCGATCCTCGGCAGCGTCGGCACGTCGTTTCACCCGTCGGCACTCGCTGCGGCGGCGGCCGACGGGGCGTCCGAACCGGCCGACGAGATGCCCACAGCGTTCGAGCCAGCTCACGAACCGACCGTCACCGTCACGCCCGCCGCACGCTCCGGACTGCTTCCCGGCTCGCCGCTCCCGCCACCCACGCTCACGGCATCGCCGTTCGACTCCACGGCCTTCAGCTCGACGCTGACCGCGCCGGCCGCGGGCGCACCGGCCGTCGAGGGTGAGACCGAGGAGATCTGGGACATGGTCGACGATCTGCTCGGGATCCCGCACTCCGATGCATCCCTCGTGAACGCCGGCGGGATGAGCGACGACAAGAAGAGTCGAGGGTGGCTGCGCGGTAGACGAGGTTGATCACATGAACGAGCCCACGACCGACGAGAAGATCCAGCAACTGGTGCGAGCCGTGCTGGACGCCGTCGACTCACGGCTCGACGGGGTCCGCCATGAACTCGCCGTGTTCTCCGGCGACGTCGAACGACGCCATCACGAGGTGCTCGACGCGCTCGCCGCGCTCGAGCAGCGGGTGGTCGGCCTCGAACGAACCGATGGCGAACGGTCGTCGGCCGGTTCGACCGTGCGGAACCGACTCGAGCACCTGCAGACCCAGCTCGACTCGCTCGAGCACGAGGCTCACTCCATGCCTGCCGGCCGACACCATGAGCCGCCGGCGGCCGACCTGTCGGCGATCTCGAAGCCGCTCTACAGCACTCCGCACATCACGACACAGCTACCGATCGTCACCGACCCTGCCATCCAGGAGATCACGTCGCTCGCCATCCCACCGGCCGTTCCGCCGACGATGACCTCGCCCACGTCGACCTCGCCCACCACGACCTCGCCCACCTCACCGGCCGCACCGGTCGCTGCACGGTCGGCGGAGCCCGAGGCCGAGTCGCACGAGATCACCGAGGAGATCGACGTCGAGCGGCTCACCAACCTGCTCAACGAACGGCTCGGGCACCTCACCCTTCCGCCACGCGACGAGGAGTGACCAACTCGGCGGGCGTCCAGTGCCGAGCGGTCACCGACCGATCGGTACGGTGACCCGCATGGCTGTACGTCTCGACCCCTCCGACGAATACATGCACGAGCTGGGCCCCGAGTCCAACTTCAACGAGAGCATGTACATCAACTGCTTCGATCCCGCCCAGCAGGTCGGCGGCTGGTTCCGCATCGGCAACCGAGCCAACGAGGGCTACGCCGAGATGACGGTCTGCCTCTACCTCCCGCCCGAGGACGGCGAGCCCGGCCGCAGTGTGGGCTTCATGTACAAGCGCCCCACGATCACGAACAACGACGAGTTCAATGCCGGCGGCCTGAAGTGGACCATCGTCACTCCGTTCGAGGAACTGCACATCGACTACACCGGCAAGGTGGTGCTGCTCGATGAACCCGAGCAGATGGCCGACCCGAAGACGGCCTTCACCGACAACCCTTACGCCGAGTGCGAGGCACACATCACCTTCACCGGACAGGGTCGCCCCAGCATGTTCGGCGGCGAGCCGGACACCCCGCACGAGGCACCGGGCGAGGAGTTCGCCAAGGGCCACTACGAGCAACTCGTGCAGGCGCACGGCACCATCCGCGTCGGCGACCGCGAGTGGGAGATCGCCGGACACGGCCTGCGCGACCACTCGTGGGGTCCTCGGTACTGGCAGGCCCCGTGGTACTACCGCTGGCTCACCGCCAACGTCGACGAGAACTTCGGCTTCATGGCCAGCCGCGTCGCGAAGAAGGACGGCCCCGGTACGCGTGGCGGTTTCGTCTGGGAGAACGGCCAGATGCACTACTGCGACGACGTGCAGATCACCACCGAGACCCGCGACGACGAGCAGTACCACGACCGCATCCAGGGTGTGCTGCGCTCGTCCCGGTCCGACAAGGAGTGGAAGTTCTCCGGTGAGGTCATGGACCTCATTCCGCTCCGCAACCGCCGCCAGGACCCCGACGGCAACTGGCTGATGACCCGTATCAGCGAGGGCATGACCAAGTGGACCGTCGAGAGCGGCGAGTTCGAGGGCCACGTGGGCTACGGACTCAGCGAGTACCTCGACCAGATCGTGGACGGCTCACCCGTCGGCCTCGCCGAATAGGACGTTCACCAGGCACTCGGGTTCGCCCGACGACGCGAGTCACGGCAGGGAGGAGGCAGCGACGAAGCGCGCCGCCACCGCGGCGTCACCCACCACGTCGACCGACGACAACGGCATCGCGCGTCGCAGGACGCCGAGGATGTCGTTCGCCGCGCCGCGGATGGCGCAATCGCCCTTGGCGTGCTCGCGCGTGACGTCGAAGCCCCCGTCCACCTCGCGGATCGTCCATTCACCGGCCACGTCGGTGCAGTGGATGTGCACCGAGCCACCCACCGCACCCAGGTCCGAGTTGACGACGTGGTGCAGGAAGTGATCGATGCTCGCGCTGGCGGCGTCAGGACTGGGCTGGTCGAGCGTCATGCCGGCGATGCTGTCACAGCGACGGGATGGCGGTTGCCAGTTCTCGCCACTCGGCCATCGGCAGCGCGCGCGGATCGCTGGGCAGCACCTGCACGCAGACGTGATCGGCGCCGGCGTCGTGATGCGCCTTCACCCGGGCGACGATCTGGTCGAGCGTGCCCCACGCGACGATGGCATCGACGAGCGCATCGGTGCCACCACCAGCGATGTCGGCGTCGGTCCAACCGACGCGCTTGAGGTTGTTCGTGTAGTTCGGCAGACCGAGGTAGATGGCCATGTGCCGACGGGCGATCTCGCGCGCGGTCGACGGGTCGGTCTCGAACACGACGGCTTGTTCCGGCGCGAGCAGCGGACCTGCGCCGAGCACTTCGCGCGCCATCGCGGTGTGCTCGACCGGCACGAAGTACGGGTGGGCACCCAGGCCGCGTTCGGCCGAGAGCTTCAGCATCTTCGGGCCGAGTGCGGCGAGCACTCGCTGCGGCGACTCGGTGGGGGGCGGCGAGAAGTAGAGACCGCGGTCCATCGCGTCGAGGTAGCCGACCATCGTGCTGTACGGCTTGTCGTAGGTGGCCCCGTGGAAGCCCTCGACGGCCGGTTGGTGGCTGACGCCGAGGCCGAGCAGGAATCGACCCGGGAACGCCTCGGACAGCGTCTTCCAGCCGGCCTGCATGGTCATGGCCGTACGGGCGTGAATGCTGGCGATACCCGTGCCGATGGCAATGGTGCTCGCGGCCGAGAGCAACAGGGCCGCGTTGGCGAACGGCTCGCGCAGCACGGCCTCGGGCACCCACACGGCTCCATAGCCCAACGATTCCAGCTCCGCCACCGCCTCCTGGGCCTGCGCCATGGGCTGCATGTCCAGCTGAGCGGTCCACAATCCGACACGTCCGAGTTCCATCTCGCCGAAACTATGCGCGGCGTCACCGGCTACCTTCATCGGGCATGACAACGACGTCGGACCCGTCCACCACGCGCGCGGCGAGCCACCACGCCGCCATCGCCGAGCACATCATCGGTTCGGTGGCCCAGGCGTCGTCGCCGGCGCTCTCGCCCGACGGCCGTCTCGTGGCGTTCGTCGTCACGCGCACCGACATGGCCAAGAACAAGTACTTCTCGCAGGTCTGGCTGGCCGCCACCGACGGCAGCACTCCCCCACGGCCGGTCACTGCGGGCGACCACGACGCCAACCCCGCCTGGAGCCCCGACGGCCGGGCCCTGGCGTTCACGTCGCGCCGCAGCACCCGCAAGAAGGACGCCACCCTGCACGTGCTGCCGGTCGATGCTCCGGGCGAAGTGCGCCAGTTGGCGGCGATGCGTGACGGTCTCGCCGATCCGGTGTTCAGCCCGGACGGCCGTTGGGTCGCGTTCATCAGCCGCACCCAGGACGAGCGTTACTCGGTCCCCGGTGTCGACGAGGGCGACGAAAGTTGGCAACCGCCGCGCAAGATCGAGCGGTTCTTCACCCAGTTGAACGGCGAGGGCTGGACGTTCGACCGGCCCGCCCACGTGTACCTGGTGGCCGCCGATGGCACCGGCACGCCGCGGGACCTGACCCCCGGCGAGTTCCAGCACAGTGGCATCGCCTGGCTGCCCGACAGCAGCGCCGTCGTCACCCACTCTCAACGACACGACACGTGGGACCTGGACTTCGCCGAAGACCTCTACGCGGTCGGTCTCGATGGTTCCATCACGGCGCTCACCGCGCAGACCGGCGTCTACCACCACCCTGCGGTGTCGCCCGACGGTGCGTCCGTCGCGCTGCTCGGCATCGACGACGCGAGCACCTACCCGCAGAACGTGAAGGTGGGTGTGCTCCCCATCGGGGGCGGCGATCCTCGCTGGATCAGTACGGGCCTCGACCGGCCGTTCGAGACCACGGCGGGCACCACGACACCGCGTTGGATCGACGACACCACCCTGCTCGTCACGGCAGAGGACCGCGGCGAGACCCACCTGATGCGCGTCGTCACCGATGGAGCGACGCCCACGAACGTCACTCACGGCGCCATGTCGGTGAAGGCGTTCGACGCGCGCAACGGCGTCGTCGTTTTCGCTGCCAGCGCCGTCGACCAACTCACCGACCTCTTCGTGGTCACCGATGGCGAACCCCGGCGCCTCACCTCGTTCGCCGCCACCTACGCGGCGAACGTGCAACCACTCTCGTGGGAGAAGTTCGCCGTGCCCACCGCCGATGGCACGCTCGAGATCGACGCCTGGATCATGCGACCGAAGGAATTCGACCCGACGCAGCGATACCCGGTCATCCTCAACGTGCACGGTGGACCGCACACCCAGTACGGCGAGACCCACTTCGACGAAGCCCAGTTCCAGGCGGCAGCCGGTTTCGTGGTGCTCATGAGCAACCCGCGCGGCGGCTCGGGCCGTGAAGAGTCGTGGGGGCAGGCCATCCTCGGGCCCAAGCACCACCGCGCGCCGGGCAGCGGCTGGGGTGGACTCGACGTCGACGACGTGATGGCCGTGCTCGACACCGCGCTCGAGCGGTACCCGTTCTGCGACGCCGACCGAGTCGGCATGCAGGGCGGCAGCTACGGCGGGTTCATGGCCACCGAACTGGCCGGCCGGTTCAGCAACCGCTTCAAGGGCATCTGCAGCGAGCGTGCGGTCAACAACCTCTTCACGGAGGAGTACACCAGCGACATCTCGACCGTGTTCCGCGTCGAGCACGGTCCGCGCCACATCGACGACCCTGCCGCGTACGACACCATGTCGCCCATCCGCAACGTGGCCGACATCACCTGTCCGATGCTGATCGTGCACAGCGAACGCGACCTGCGCTGCCCCATCAGCCAGGCCGAGGAACTGTTCGTGGCCATGCGTCTGCTGGGCAAGGACGTCACGTTCTACCGCTTCCCCGGCGAGAGCCACGAGCTGTCGCGCTCGGGTTCGCCGGTGCACCGCCGTCAGCGCGCCGAGATCATCCTCGACTGGTTTGCCGACAAACTCGCCTGACCCGCCAGCTCGGTCGCGGCCGACCAGTTGCGGCAGGTTGGGCGCGCTTCGTCCCAGATTCGGGACGTTTCGAACCCACGTGCGCGGAGTGACCCAGATTCGGGACGTTTCGCGCCCGATGCTGCCGGAAATCCTCGGGCGATCGCCGTGTGCCTGGTCGATGCGCGTCGCGCCCGTGGAGCTCAGGGCTGTTCGAGCCAGGCGTCGATGAGCTTGCGAGCGATGCTGATGCGCGGCGGGATGTTCGGCAGCGCGTCGCGGGTGAACCACTGCGCATCGACGATCTCGGTGGGGTCGCACACGATCTCGCCGCTGACCCACTCGGCCGTGAACCCGACCATCAGGCTGTGCGGGAACGGCCACGGCTGGCTGCCCCAGTAGCGCACGTTGCCGACCTCGACCCCGACCTCCTCGCGCACCTCGCGCACGACCGCCTCTTCCAGCGACTCGCCGGGCTCGACGAAGCCGGCCAGGCACGAGTACATCGGCCCACGGAACTGCACTCCCTGGGCGAGCAGTGCCTCGTCGCCACGCGTCACGAGCGTGATCATCGCGGGTGCCAGACGCGGAAAGGCGAGGAGCCCGCACGCAGGGCACTTCATCGCCCGCTCGCCGGGTTGCATCTCCGTGGGTGTCGCACAGCGGCCGCAGAACTGGTGCGTGCGCGCCCACTCGACCAACTGCACCGCACGTCCGGCGACGAGCCAGTCGAGTTCGGTCGCGCGTCCGTAGTACGAGTAGAGATCGCTGGCCGCGCCGAACGACGGGTCCTCGCCCCGCGGCACGTCGACGCCCCACACTGCGACATCGTCGAGCATGCCGACGAAGTGCAACGGCCAGCCGTCCTGATCGAGCCGGTCGTCGACGAACACGGACGACCCGATCACATGGATGTAACGGTGCTCGGTTGCATCGTCCGAAGGGCGCATCGCAGGGTTGAAGGCAGCCATGAGCGCCACCGTAGGCTGACCGCATGAGCAACATCGTCATTGTCGACGCCGTTCGCACGCCCATCGGCAAGCGCAATGGCGGACTGTCCACCCTTCACCCGGCCGACGTGCTGGCCACCGTCCAGAAGGCCATCGTCGAGCGCACGGGCATCGACCCCACCGAGATCGGCCAGGTCGTCGGCGGTTGCGTCAGCCAGGTCGGCGAGCAGGCGTTCAACATCACCCGCACGGCATGGCTCAGCGCCGGCCTGCCGCTCACGACCGCCGCCACCACGGTCGACACCCAGTGCGGCTCGAGCCAGCAGGCGACCAACCTCGCCTCGGCCCTCGTCGGCAGCGGTGTCGTCGACGTGGCCCTCGCGTGCGGTGTCGAAGTGATGAGCCGCATCCCCATCGGCGTCGGCGGCAGCAAGGCACTCGGCTTGGGCGTACCGATCAACAAGGCGTACTTCAACCGCTACGAGATGACGTCGCAGTTCGAGGGCGCCGAGCGCATCGCCGACAAATGGGGCATCACCCGCGCCGACGCCGACGCCTTCGGCCTGCGCAGCCAGCAGTTGGCCGCCCAGGCGTGGGCCGAGGACCGCTTCGGCGGCCAGTACGTCTCCGTCGAGGCACCCGACCGCAACGAGGACGGCACCCGCGCCGACACGTTCCACACCGTCGCCCGCGACGAAGGCCTGCGCGAGACCACGCTCGAGAAGCTCAGCACGCTGAAGCCCGTCGGCCGCGAGAACGGCGTGCACACCGCCGGCAACTCGTCGCAGATCAGCGACGGCGCCTCAGCGGTGCTGCTCATGACCGAAGAGAAGGCCGCCGCCCTGGGCCTGCAGCCGCGTGCCCGCATCGTCGACACATGCAACGTCGGTGTCGATCCGGTGCTCATGCTCACCGGCCCGATCGACGCCACGCAGCGCCTGCTCGGCCGCACCGGCCTGAGCATCGACGACATCGACGTCTTCGAGGTGAACGAGGCGTTCGCCTCGGTCGTGCTCGCATGGCAGAAGGAAGTCGGTGCCGACCCGAGCAAGGTGAACCCCAACGGCGGCGCGATCGCCCTCGGACACCCGCTGGGCGGCACCGGTGGCTTCCTCATCACCAAGGCGCTGTACGAGCTCGAGCGCACCGGCGGCCGCTACGGCCTGATCAGCATGTGCTGCGGCGGCGGTCTGGGCACCGGCACGATCATCGAACGGCTCTAGGCATCGAACAGCTCTCGGCATCGAACGGCTCTCGGCATCGAACGGCTGTGAGACGCGGGGTTGTGACACCCCTCCGATAGAACGAGCGGCATGCGTCGCCTCGTCCCTGTGTTGCTGTTGCTGGCCGCGTGCTCACACGCGGCCAGCGACGCGCCCGGCACCAGTTCGCCCGGCGCACTCACGGCGAACGCGACCGTCGTGTCGGTCGTCGACGGCGACACCATCGTCGCCCGCGTGAACGGCAGCGAGGAACGCATCCGGCTCATCGGCATCGACACACCCGAGACGAAGAAGCCGAACACCCGCGTGCAGTGCTTCGGTCCCGAGGCGTCGAAGTTCACGGCGCGCCTGCTCCCTCCTGGCACCCCACTGCACCTCGAACGCGACGTCGAGGCGCGCGACAAGTACGACCGGCTGCTCGCCTACGTCTACCGGGCCGACGACGGCCAGTTCGTGAACCTGCACATCGTGCGCCAGGGGTATGCCCGCCTGCTCACCTTCCCGCCGAACGTCGCCCACGTCGACGAGTTCGTCGCCGCGGCGCGTGCTGCCGAACGCGACGACATCGGCCTGTGGGCCGGGTGCAGCGGGTAGCGTTCCCGCCGTGACGACCCTCGCCGAACGGCTCGGCCACGCCGCCGACACGAAGTACGTCATCATCTCGTGCGACGACCTCGGAAGCTGTCACGCCGCCAACGAAGGCGTGTTCGATGCGTTGCGCCACGGCGTCGCCACCTGCGCGAGCCTGATGGTGCCGGCCCCTTGGGCACGCCACGCGGCCATGCACGCCGAACCCACCGACGACCTGGGCGTGCACCTCACGCTGAACTGCGAGCACGAGTCCTACCGCTTCGGCCCCATCACCGTCGCCCCCAGCCTGCTGTCGGGCGAGGGCGGCTTCCCACGCCACCTCGACGACCTGTGGGAGCACGCCGATCCGGCAGAAGTGCTGCGCGAGTGCCGCGCCCAGATCGAGCGCGCGATGGCGTGGGGCATCGACGTCACCCACCTGGCCCCACACATCTCCGCGATCATGCTGCAGGCCTCGTTCTTCGACGTCTACCTGGAGTTGGCGGTCGAGTACCGCCTCCCGATCCGCCTGCCCAGCACCATCAGTGCCGAGCAAGCCGGTTTCCCGTTCCGACGCCTCGCCGAAGCGGAAGGGGTCTGGTTCCCCGACCACTTCGATCACGACTGGCGCGCCGGCAGCCGCGAGCGCGTGTACGACGCCATTCGCTCACTCCGACCGGGAGTCACCGAGATCCACGTCCAGCCCGTCATCGACACCCCCGAGGTGCGGGCCATCACCGACATGGCCGAGCTGTGGATCGACGACCACGAACTGGTCACCGCCGATGCCACGTTGCGTACCCTGCTGGCCGAGTCGGGCGCCGTGCCCATCGGCTATCGGACGCTCAGGGACGCGATGCGAGCCGACTGAGCGCCGCTGCCGCCGACCCGTCGGCGAACGCATCGAACAGCGGCCCCGTCGGACCGGTGCTCTTCAACTTGCCCTGCATGAACGCGACCTCGGGCATGAACGCGACCTCGGGCGTCGCCGCGACATCGGCCGCGCCGACCGTGACGACCACATCGGCGTCGTCGGGGCCCTCGACCGCTTCGTCGTTCTTGCCGTACACGACTCGGTACTGGATGCTCATGATGCGGCCTCGCCCATCGAGCTCGGCACGGCGTCGCGCTCGCGCACGCCGGCGAACAGGTCGTCCTCGAGCACTCCAGGCGTCGGCTCACCCACCAGCGAGCGGGCGAGGATCCAGTCCTCCCACGGGTACACCTCGGCGAGCTGGGTGTCGGTGAGCCCGAACCACCACGGCTCGCTGGGGTCGACCTGTGTGGCGTGAGCTCGCAACGAACCGCTGCGCGCCCACAGGTAACTGCCGACCTCGATCTTGGTGGTGATGCGCTCGTCCTGACCGGGGCGATCGAGCCAGTCCTGCTCGTAGGGCGACTCACCGCGATGGCGGATCATGCCCTCGTGGACGGCCATCAGCCGGGCCTTCGACCAGACGGTGTAGTAGATCTTCGACGGCTGCCACGGCTCGCCCGCCTCGGGGTACCAGGCAGGGTCGCCGGCCCGCTCGAACGCGGGCAGCGAGATGTCGTGCACCTTCAGGTGATCGGGATGCAGATAGCCGCGCTGGTCGTCGCCGTAGGTGATGATCACCTGGGGACGCTCGCGACGGATGATGGCGACCAACCGGCCGACGGCCTCGTCGAGCGGTGCCATGTGGAAGCTGTCCGGATGCACGTTCGCGGGCGATTCCGGCATGCCGGAATCGCGGTAGCCCAGCATCACGACCTCGTCGAAGCCGATGATCTCGGCCGAGAGCGCCAGCTCCTGGGGGCGCAGGTCCGCCAACAACGCCTTCTCCTGCTCGGGCGTCAACCCGTGGAACGCCTGCCCCGGCTCACGCAGGGACGGGTTCTGGAGGTCGCCCTCCTCGCCGCCCGTGCAGCACACGAGGACGGTGTGCACGCCCTCGGCCTTGTACTTGGCGAGCGTCGGGGCGCCCTTCGACGCCTCGTCGTCGGGATGGGCATGCACGGTGAGCAGGCTGAGCGGAGCGTCCACGGGCTGCACGATATCCAGGTGGCGCCCCGCGTAGGCTGCTGCTCGTGCGCCGTGTCGCCCTGCTCGCCCTCATCCCCATCGCCGCAATGATCGCCGTGTCGTGCAACGACGACGGCAGAACGCTGCGCGAACCCCGCCCCGACCAGAACCAATCGATCAGCACGTTGGCCACCACGACCGACGGCGACACCCTTGATACCAGCGAAGGTGACACCAGCGGAGGCGACACCGGTGCGGGCGACACGACCGCCCCGGAGACCACCGATCCCGTCAGCCTGCCGCTCGGCGACGAGGACCTCACGGTCACCGCTCCCTGGGCCGACGGGGCCGCCATCGACGTGCGGTACACCTGTGACGGCGACAACATCGCACCGGGATTGCAGTGGACCGCAGCCCCCGAGGGCACCGTCGAGATCGCCATCACCATGCGTGACCTGCAGGTTCCCTCGTTCGCCCACTGGACGATCGCCGGGCTCGAGCCCGATGCCACTTCGATCGACGAGGACACCGTGCCCCTCGGAGCGTACGAGGCCGACAACGGTGGCGGAGGTCGTGGTTACACCGGACCATGCCCGCCGGCCGGTTCGACGCACACGTATGCCCTCACCGTGCACTATCTTGGCGTGCAGACCGATCTCACCGACGGTGTTGCCAGCGGTGAGCTGGTCGATGTGATCACGGCGGCGGAGATTGCATCAGTTGAGGTAGACGGCACCTTCAGTAGGGGCTGATCCGTACCGATACTCACTCCGCACCCACAAGATTTTGTAAGGATGGCGGACATCAACGAAGTGCTTCCCTCGCTGCCGGTGGGCCTGTTCCAGGCCGACCGTGCTGGTCGCGTCGCCGCGGCCAATGCTGCGTTCGGCGCGCTCGTACAGGGAATGCCCGGGAACGCCATCGGCGCACCGCCCTGGTCCAATGCTCATCCTGGCGACCGAGCCACGGCCGAACTGGCCTGGCGGCGCGCCACCGAGAGCGACGACGACGTCCGTCTCGACTTCCGTGTGTGGCACGGCGAAGGTCGGATGTGTTGGGTTCGCATCGACGCCAGCCCGGTGCGCGATCCCCTCGGCCGCATCCTCGGCTACGCCGGCACGGCCCTCGATCACACCGACGACGCCAATCGCACGCTGCTCCTCGATCGACTGCAGGGTGTGGTCGGCAGTACCGACGACGCCGTGATCATCCTCGATCGCAACGGAGCCCCGCTGTACACGAACGCGGCCGCGCGTCGACTGTTCGGTGTGGAACACGAAGTGGATCTGGTGCGCGACCCTGGCGCTCGCGGCTTGCTGCAAGCCATCCGCGATCAGGTGCCGCGCGAGGTGATGAACGCCACGCAGACCAGCACCTGGACGGGCGAGATCGGCTTCCGTGCCCCCGACGGGCTGAGCCGCACGCTCGACGTCGACCTCATCATGCAGCGCACGCCGGACGGCATCATCGAGTACTGGGGCGGCGTCGCACGCGACGTCACGGCCACCAAACACCTGCAGAGCGAACTCACCCGCCAGGCGAACCACGACGCACTCACCGGGCTCCCGAACCGCCTGCACCTGCTGCGCACCGCCGCCGAGGCACTCGACGGCATCCGTGGCACGCGCAACAACGCCGCCATCCTGTTCATGGACGTCGACCGCCTCAAGGAGGTCAACGACACCGTCGGCCACGAGGTCGGCGACGCGCTGCTCACCCAGGTGGCGACGCGCATCGCCCACGCCACCCGCCCGAGCGACATGGTTGCACGCATCGGTGGTGACGAGTTCGTGGTCCTGTGCGATGGCGGCATCGACGAGCACACCGCGATGGATCTCGCCGAGCGCATCCGGCACTCGCTCGGCGGACGCATCATGCTGCACGGGGTCGAGATCGAACTCTCGGTGTCCATCGGCGTCGCCGTGTCCTCGCCGCACCACATCGAGGGAATGACCGCCCACGAAGCCGCACTCGATCTGCTCCGCAACGCCGACATCGCGATGTACCAGGCGAAGCGCCGCGGCCGCAGCCGCAGCGAGATGTACACCGACGCGATGCGTGCCGAGTCGCGCAAGCACAAAGAACTCGGTGGCGAACTCGAGCGCGCGCTGTCGTCGGGCCAGTTGCGGCTCGCCTACCAGCCGATCATCTCCACTCACAGCGGCCGCGTCGCCGGCGCCGAGGCGTTGCTGCGGTGGGATCACCCCGATCGCGGCACGCTCCTGCCCGCACAGTTCCTGCACCTCGCCGAAGAATCGGGCGCCATCGTGCCCATCGGCGACTGGGTCACCCATCAGGCATGTGTCGACACTCGAGCCTGGCTCGACGCCGGTCTCGTCGACCGCACCTTCAGTGTCCACATCAACGTGGCCGCCCGGCAGTTGGCCGAGGGCACGTTCGTCGAGCGGGTCCTGGCCACCGTCCGCCAGATGGAGCTCAGCCCGCACCAGCTCACGTTCGACTTCGACGAAGACACGCTCATGGACCAGCAGCCCGGCCCCATGCGGTCCCTGCAGGCATTGCGCCGGTTCGGCGTGCAGTTGGCGCTGGACAGCTTCGGCACTGGCATCTCGTCGCTCACCGCGCTGCGCACCTGCGAGGCCGACGTGCTGAAGCTCGACGGCTCGATCGCTCGCATGCTGGGCACCAGCGGCGACGACGACCCCATCGTGCGGGCCATCATTCAGCTGGCCCACGCCCTGGACATGCAGGTGGTCGCCGAATGGGTCACGTCGGCCGACCAACTTCGACGGCTGCGCGTGCTGGGCTGCGATCTGGTGCAGGGTCACCTGCTCGGAGAGCCCACCGGCGCGGACCTGTTCGCCAGCCGCGTTCGTCGCTGACCCGCGGTCGCCCACTCTCGCCACGGCCCTACACTGCCGCTCGTGACGGTCTCCCCGGCGGACGTGCTGACCTACGGCGTGCTCGCGTTCATGGGGGTGCGCCTCGTGAGCGGGATGCGCACCTCGCGCAGCACCCCTGGTCGGATGCTGGTCCGCGACGTCGTCGTCGGCATTCGCGTCCGCCACGTGTGGCCGGTGGTCCTCGTCCTGCCGATCGTGGTCACCGCGGCCACGCTGCTCATCTCGGTGCCCGGCCTCGACTGGGGTTGGTGGTCGATGATCGGCGGCGAGGGCAACCCCGTCTTCGGCTCGTCCGATGCAACGATCGGCACGGTGTGGGAATGGATCATCCCGCTGGCGTTCATGGCCCTGCTCATCCCGGCGCTCCCACTGTTCGCCTACACCGAGGAGCGCATGTTCCGCGCCGGGGCCGAACAGTGGTCCACCCGGAAGCGGGCATGGAAGGTGCTGCAGTTCGGCATGATCCACGCCGTCATCGGCATCCCCCTCGGGGCTGCGCTGGCGCTCTCGCTCGGCGGCGCCTACTTCATGCTCGTGTACCTGCGCGCCTACCGAACCGGGCACTCACGGCACCACGCCACCCTCGAGAGCACGCGCGCCCACACGGTCTACAACGCGGTCATCGTCGTCCTCGTGGTGACGTTCGCGATCACCCTGGCTCTAGCCTGACCGGCGTGTCGCAGCCCTTGCCGCTCCCGCCGCCGACGGTCCCCCGTTGCTACCGCCACCCAGATCGGGAGGGTGGTCGCAGCTGCACCCGCTGCGGCCGTCCGGCGTGCAGCGACTGCCTGGTCCAGGCGTCGGTGGGCTCGCACTGCGTCGACTGTGCGAAGGCCGCCCGACCCGACATGAACACTCGAGTGAAGCTGGCGTCGTCGCGAGTGCTCGCACCCACCACCTACGCGCTCATCGCCTCCAATCTGTTGCTCTTCCTCGCCATGGGTCTGGCCGATCCCGGCGCCTGGAGCGGTCGCATCACGGCGTGGCACGGCAAGCTCGGCCTCAGCAAGTCGCTGCTCCAGTTCCCCACCCAGAACATCGACGGCTCGGTGATGGACCCTCACGGCTGGTACCGCCTCGTGTCGTCCGGCTTCATCCATTTCGGCATCATCCACGTGCTGATGAACATGCTCCTGCTGTTCCAGTTGGGCAACCTGCTCGAACGCGCCGTCGGCAGCACCCGCTTGGCGGCGGTCTACTTCGCCAGCCTGCTCGCCGGCTCGTTCGGCGTGCTCATCGTCGATGGCGGCGGCCTCACGGGCGGCGCCTCGGGCGCAGTGTTCGGGCTGATGGCCTGCGCCGCCGTCGGCCTGCACCGCCGAGGTGTGAACGTGTTCAGCACGGGCATCGGCACCACGCTGCTGCTGAACCTGGTGCTCACGTTCAGCGTGAGCGGCATCTCCATCGGAGGTCACGTGGGCGGCGCCATCGGCGGCGCCATCTGCGGATGGGTGCTGCTCGCTCCGAACTGGAAGCCGCTGCCGAAGTGGACCGGCTGGGCCACGCCCGCCGCCGTGGCCATCGTGGCCGTCGTCGGCAGCGTCCTGCTGGTGATCTAGACCCCTGGTGATCGAGACCCCTGGTGATCTAGACCGGCTTGCGGCGGCGCATCCGAGCACGGAACGCAGTGGGCGGCGGGCGGTCCGGCAGACGATCGCTGCTCCACCGGGCGACCGGCGCCATCGTCAACGAGCACAGGGTGACGAGCACCGTGTCGTAGTTCACCCGCCACCCCTGGAAGTCGCGCCAGGCCGCGTCGAGATCGGCCTTCAGCGGCACACCCGCGGCGCGCAGTTCGACGCACAGCAGGTCGAACTCGCGCCGCGTCACCGAGATGGGGCCATCGGTCGGCGGGTCGGGGTCGTACGCGATACCGAAGTAGTCGGCCACCCGGCGAAGGGCGAAGAAGCCGGTGCGCAACATCACGTCGGCCCGTGCGTCGTGGGGGATGTCGACCGTGCTGTTGGTGATGGCCGCCGTGTCGAGCACACAGCCTGCGGCAACCACCCAACTGCGCTCGGGTTGCTGCGAACGGAAGAACACCAGCGACGGGTGGCTGGTGTGGCTCTCCTCCACGTCGATGAACCACTGCTCCCAGCGTTCGAACACGTCGTCGTGCAGGCGGTCGAGCCAGCCGATGCGTTGGTAGCGGGTGAGCAACTCGGCCACCGACGGCGGCGACCCGGCGCGTACCTCGAGCATGCCGACCAACGCCTCGCGACGGCTGAACCCGCCGTAGATGGTGGGCAGGTACGAGATCATCAGGCTGACCACGCCCAGCCCGATGCCGGCCTCGACGAACGACAGCGCCACGTAGCCGCTGCCTTCGGGCCGGTCGAAGCCCAGGGTGAGCAGCGACGAGCCGCTGGTGGCGAACGCCTCGGCGAACGGGTGGATGCCGAGCCCCCAGAAGATGCCGGTGAACCCGATGGTGATGAGCCCCACCCACAGCGCAGGCAGGGTGACCAGCGCGGCCGGTGCGTAGAACGCGCCCGCCCGATCGCGCTCCTCGTAGGGGCGGCCGGGCCTGACCCACAGGTCGAACAGCCGTCGCCACACCTGGAAGTGGCGTCGCGTCAGCCAACTGGCATAGCCGCGCGGCACGACGACGGTCTTCAACGCCGACACGAGGACAGCGACGACGAGGGCGATCCCAGCGACGGCAGCGGCGATCTGGAGCACGAGCACGGCGCCACTCTGGCACGCGGACCAACCATGTGAGACCCCTCGTGCACACTGCCGTCATGAGCAACTCCACCGAGCACACCCCCAGCCCCGAGCAGCTGGTGCTGGTCGGCGAGATCCCCACTCCCGTGCAGTTCCGGCTCGATCAGCGCACCCGCGAGCGTGGCCTCGCCCACGTCGCCGCCATCAAGGCCCAGCTGGCCGCCCGGGCCGCCGCCCGTCAGCTGCCAGCCGCCACCACCAAAGCCGCATGATCGGCTCCGAGAGCGGCGTAGCACTGCGTGCTACACTTTCGTCCGTGAACCGAGCGATCTCCCAGCGCGAGCTCCGCAACGACAGCGGCGACATCCTCCGTCGCGTCGACCAAGGCGAGACGTTCGTCGTGACGCGCAATGGAACGCCGGTGGCCGAACTGTCGCCGATGCGACGCCACCGCTTCGTCTCGTCCGAGGCGCTCGTCGAACTCTTCCGCGGGGCGCCGGCCGTGGACGCGCGACGTTTCCGGACCGACCTCGACGCCGTCGCAGATCCCCATGCCACCCCCCGCGCCTGAGCCGCGTCGGGCACTGGGGCTGCTCGACACGTCGGTCGTCATCGATCTCGAGCGACTCGCTGCGGCGGTGCTCCCCCACCAAGCCGCGATCAGTGCGATCACCATGGCCGAACTCTCCGCCGGACCACACGCCACCGACGATCCCGTCGAACGCGCCATTCGGCAAGACCGTCTTCAGCGCGCCGAGGCCGCGTTCGACCCGCTGCCGTTCGACGTCGACGCCTCGCGGGCATACGGTCGGATGTACGCGGCCGTCGCCGCCGCTGGACGCAAGGCGCGCGGCGCACGCGCCGTCGACCTGCTCATCGCCGCCACCGCATGCGCACACGACCTCCCTCTCTACACGCGCAACCCCGACGACTTCGCCGAACTGCACGACCTGATCGACATCGTCGCCGTGTGACGCCGCCGTGTGACGCCGCCGTGTGGTGCCGCTGGGCTCGACCGCTGCGGAGTCAGCCGGCCGTGGGCGCCAGACTGCGAACTGCGTCCCAGTGCTTCAGGTCGGGGTCGAGCGGCAGGATGGCCAGGCTGGTGGTGGTGACGCCGTTCTCGAAGTAGCGGTCGATGGTGGCTCGGCACTGCTCGGGCGAGCCATGCACCACGAGTTCGTCGACGAGCGAGTCGGGAATGGCGGCCAACGCAGCCTTGCGGTCGCCGGCCTTCCAGGCGTCCCACATCGGCTGCAGCACGTCGCCCCGGCCCAGCCAGTCGTGGAACTGCGCGTACACCGGCACGTTCAGGTACGCGGCGATGGCGAACTTCGCTGCGGCTCGCACGGCGTCGGCGTTCTCGCTGGGGCAGCAGAAGATGCGACAGACGATCTCCTTCGGCTCACCGCCAGCGGCGTCATTCACCACACCGACCACCTTGCGCACGTCGTCGGCAGAGAGCCAGTTGATGATCGCTCCGTCGCCCTCGCGAGCGGCCAGACGCAGCATTCCTTCGCGCAGCGCAGCAACCAGGATGGGCGGGGTCTGCTCGGGGCGCACGCCCAACTTGAACCCGTTCACTTCGAACGTGTCGTACTTCTTGGCGATCTTCTCGCCGCTCAACGCGTCTCGCAGAAAGCGGACGACGTCGCGGACCTTCTTGTAGGGCTCGACGAACGGCACGCCGTTCCATCGTTCGACGATGACGTTGCTGCTGCTGCCGATGCCGATCGCGAAGCGGCCGGGCGCGGCATCGGCCAGGCTGGCGACGCTCTGCGCGAAGCATGCTGGTGACCGCGTATAGGCGGGGATGATCGCCGTTCCCAGGCGCAGACGCGGCTCCCACGCGGCGGCCATGGCCAGCGGGGTGAAGCCGTCGGCACCGTCGCTCTCGGCCGACCAGATGTCGGTGTAGCCCAGATCGGCCAGCTCGGCCAGCTTGTCGCGATGGCTGTGCAACGGGCCGGGCAGCGGCACGGTCATGCCGGGACGCTTGGGCATGGCACTGGTCATGATGGTTCCCCCTTCTTCGGCGGCAGCAGTCGGGCCGCGTCCTCACCTTTCCAGAAACGCACGATGCAACTCTGACTGGCCGTCGCCAGCAACGTGCCGTCCTGGGCGAACATGTGCACCAGCCCGTGGCCGAAGCCGCGCTCGACCGCGTGCACCCGGATGTCGAGCAACACCCACTCGGTGGGCACCAGGTGCACGACCCGCAGCGTGTTGTCGAGGCTGTTGCCGCCACCGCGCACGCCGAGCGTCTGACCCACCCCCATGGGCACGAAGTCGCCGAGCACGGCGAGCGCTGCCGCGTCGACACCCTCGATCACATCGGGGATCCGCGCCCACATCAGGACCTGACCGTCGCCCGGGGTGCCGTCCAACTCGTCGAAGGGACGCCCCTTGGCCAGCCGCTGATCGAGCTTGTCGTTGATGGTGCCGTCGATGGGTCCACGGAAGGGTCGTTCCGGACACCGGTCCGGCGGCGGCACGTCGGGCATCTGCTCGAACTGTCCATGGAGGTCCATCGGCCGATCGCCGAGCGCCGCATTCACCGTGAGGATCTCGCGGTTGCCCACGTGGCACACCGCTCGCGCCTGGGTCATCTGGTGACCGACCACCGCGAGCGTGACGTCGATGTCCACGACTTCGCCCGGCTTGGCGTAGCTCAGGTACTGGGCTGTGGCCCACACGGTCTCCCGCTCGCTGGTGCCCTCCATGGCCGAGATGGCAGCACCCAGCCCTGCGCCGCCGAACAAGAAGTTGCCGGTGGTGACCACCGACTGGGTGACCTCCATCGACCATCGGTAAGGGTTGTGGCTCTGCGTGACGCCGAGGAACGATCGGGTGTCCATGTCGGTCCGACTCTAGGGGCGGCAGACTGGAGGTATGGAGTTCGCGATGAAGTACGACGCCCTCGGCGCGGGCGTCATGACCCCACTCGGCGCCGGACGCAAGCACAGCCGCGTCACCCTCACCGACACCGAGTTGATCGTTCGTCAGAGCTGGGCGTTCCATGGCGTGGTCCCCCGTTCGTCCATCACCGGAGCTCGCCGGAAGCCCGGCTCGGTGCTCAGCCGCGGTGCACACGGCTGGAGCGGTCGGTGGCTGGTGAACGGTGCCGGCGACGGTCTGGTGGTCATCGACATCGAACCCGCGGCACGCGCCCGAGTCACGGGCGTTCCGGTATCGCTGCGCGAACTGACCGTGAGCGTCGAGGATCCTGACGCACTCGTGTCCGAGCTGCAACGATCCTGAGCAGGAGGTCCGCATGGCCGATCACGACCACCAGTGCGGCGAGCACCAGTGCGGCGAGCACAGCGAGACCGTCGACCTCGAACTGCGCTTCCCCACCGGAGAAGTGACCTCGCACAGCAGGGCCAGTCTGCACCTGTGGAACGCGCCCGACGGAGGCGTCGAGCGCCTCGTGGTGCTCGCCACCCCGGTGACGCCACACCTGCATCACCTGGTGGCCAGGTTGGTCATCAGCACCGGTGAACGCTGGATGGCCGTCAGCCGCGACGGCCGATCATGGAGCGAAGCGCCGCCCGACGCCCGACGCGGTTCTCGTTGAAATGACCGTAACCACCGAATAGAGTTGCGGTCATGACGACCAATACTCGCCGGGCCACGGCACCCCGAGGCTACGACCCGGCGCAATTCCCAGCCTTCGCCGTCACGGTCGACGTGGTCATTCTCACCATGGTGGGCGGCGAGCTGCACGTTCTGCTCGTTCGCCGTGGCCACGACCCCTTCGCCGGCATGTGGGCCATCCCGGGTGGTTTCAAGCTGCCGACCGAGACACTCGTCCAAGCCGCTCGACGCGAACTCGTCGAGGAGACCGGCGTCGACGTCGCCACGTTGCTCACCCAGTTCGGCTCGTACGGCGACCCCGACCGTGACCCGCGCATGAACGTGGTCACCGTCGGCTATCTGGCCGTGTTGCGCGACGTCGGTTCCGTCGAAGCAGGCACCGACGCCATCGAGGCCAGCCTGCATCGGGTGGCCGACGTGTTGGCGGGTCATGTCGAGCTGGCCTTCGACCACCTGCAGATCGTGTCCGACTCGATCGCCCGTGTCCGCACCGACCTCGAGGTCACCGGCATCGCCACGGCGTTCGTCGGCGACACGTTCACACTGGCCGAACTGCGCGCCGTGTACGAAGCCGTGTGGGGCGTGCATCTCGACGGCGCCAACTTCCGTCGGTGCGTCGCCGCGGAACCTGGGTGGGTCGTCCCCACCGGGCGTCGCGCCCGTTCGGGCGCGACGGGCGGCAAACCCGCAGAACTGTTCACCGCCGGCGCCGCCTGGACGCGCGGTGGCCCCATCCGTCGACGCCGCCCCATCGGGAAGGACCACTGACATGCGCGCTGCCACCCACACCACCTACGGACCGCCCAGCGTGCTGCACATCGACGACGTGCCTCGCCCCACCCCCATCGGCGACCAGGTGCTCGTCGCCGTCCACCACAGCACCGTCACCCGCAGCGACATCGCGTTCCGGGCCGGCAAGCCCTACCTCACGCGTGCCTTCAGCGGGCTGCGCCGCCCGAAGCACACGATCACCGGTAGTGAGTTCGCCGGGGTGGTGGCCGAGGTCGGTGCCGACGTCACCCAGTTCGCCATCGGCGACAAGGTCTTCGGCGCCAACGTCCGCACCTACGGCGCACACGCCGAGTTCATGACCATTCCGCAGGGCGACGCCATCACCAAGGTGCCGGACGGCGTCTCGCTGGCAGGCGCGGCGGCGGTTCCCGACGGCGTGGTGCTCGCATTGCCCTACCTGCGCTGGGCCGACCTCGGTCCGCAGCATCGCATCCTCGTGTACGGCGCGTCGGGTTCGATCGGCACGGCCGCGGTGCAACTCGCCAAGCACGAGTTCGGCGCGCACGTCACTGCGGTGTGCACCGCCGAGACGCTCGAGCTCGCCAGATCGCTCGGTGCCGACGAGGTGCTCGATCACCGGGCCACCGACTTCACGAAGAGCGGCGAGACCTACGACGTCATCTTCGACGCGGTCGGCCGACGCACCTTCTGGCAGTGCCGGCGTTCACTCGTTCCCAAGGGGGTGTACTTCAACACCGATCTCGGCTTCCTGTGTCAGAACCCGTTCATCGCGTTGGCGACCAGTCGGTTGCCCATCCGGCGAATGGCGTTCCCGATCCCCCATTACCGCAAGGCCGACATCGAGTTGGCCGCACGCATGCTCGCCGCGGGAACGTACCGGCCGGTCGTCGATCGCACGTATCCGCTCGCCGAGATCGTCGCGGCCAACGCACTCGTCGAAACGGCCACGAAGGTCGGCAACGTCGTCATCGACGTCGTGGGCTGACGGTCGGCCGACCGCCCCGCAGTACGCTGCGCCACATGGGGAACACACCGTGGCAGGGCGATGCCTGCTCGCTCGTCGATGAATTCCGTGCCGGCAGCCGGTCGCCCGTCGAAGAACTGCAGGCGACGCTCGACGCCATCCAGGCCAGCGACCTGAACGCGTTCTGCTTCGTCGACCGCGAGCAGGCCGAAGCCGCCGCTCGCCATGCCGACGTGAGCAAGCCGTTCGGCGGCGTGCCCATCGGCGTGAAGGAACTCGACAAGGTGAACGGGTGGCCCGACACGCACGCGTCGGTGCCGCTGAAGGACCACGTCGCCGACTGCACCAGCACCATGGTGCAACGCATCCGTGACGACGGCGGCGCAGTCCTCGTGGGGCAGACCACCGCCAGCGAGTTCGGCGGCGTGAACCTCACCCGCACCACGCTGCACGGCACGACACACAACCCGTGGCAGCACGGCAAGACCCCGGGCGGCAGCTCAGGTGGCACAGCAGCCGCGGTGGCCGGCGGCATCTGCACGCTCGCCACCGGCGGCGACGGTGGCGGCAGCATTCGCATCCCCGCCGGGTTCGCCGGGCTGGTCGGCCTGAAGGCCACCATCGGTCGCATCCCACGCGGTCCGAAGGCCACCTACGGCAACCTCACGGTCACCATCGGCTGCCTGTCGCGCTCGGTGCGCGACACCGCCCGCTGGTTCGACGTGTCGAACGGCTTCGACGCCCGCGACCCCATCAGCCTTCCCCGCGTCGAGGGCTGGGAGGCCGGCCTCGGCACCCATCTCGACGGCCTGCGCGGCGCTCGCGTCTGCTTCGCCCCCAACTGGGGCAACGCCGTCGTCTCGCCGATGATGTGGGAGCTGCTCGAGGTCGCCGGCATGCAGTTGGTCGACGAGTGCGGCATGCGCCGCGTCGAGGGTGTCGACATCAACCTGCCGCGAATGGGCGCGGCGTGGTCGCTCAGCGGCAACATCGCCATCGAGGCGCAGCTCATCGACCAATGGCCCGCGTGTGCCGACGACCTGACACCCGAGATCCGCTTCGGCATGGAGATGGCCGTCGGCAAGTACGACTCTGCCGCGCGCGCCAAGATCGAACGCCGCCGCATGGAGGTGAACGAGGCGATGGCCCGCATCTTCGACCCCACCGACGGCGTCGACTTCGTCATCACCGCCAGCAACCCCGACGTCGCATTCGACGCCGACGGCCCCCTGCCGGGTGTCTTCGGCGGCATCGAGGCCGGACCCGGCAACAACGGACGGCTCACGTTCCCGGCGAACCTGCACGGCAACCCAGCCATCTCCATCCCGGCCGGCGCGCTCGACGGGCTGCCCATCGGCCTCCAGGTGGTCGGTCGCCACTTCACCGAGACGCTGCTGCTCGACCTCGCGCTCACCGCCGAGCGCAACCGCCCGTGGCCGCTCGTGGCGCCGGGCAGCCCGCACTGACCGGCGCATGACCCGTATCTCCCCCGACGAGACCTCGGAACCTGCCGCGCTCACGCGCAGCCAACGCCTGCTCGCCGTCGGGCTCGTGCTCGGCGTCACCCTGGTGGCGTTCGAGGTGACCGCCGTGGTGACGGCGATGCCGACCATCACCGACGAACTCGGTGGGACGTCGTTGTACGGGCTGGCGATGGCGGTGTACACACTGGCGAACATGGTGGCGCTGGTCGCTGCCGGCGAGATGGCCGACCGCCGAGGACCGGTGATGCCGTACCTCATCTCGATCACGACGTTCATCGGCGGCCTCGTGGTCGCCGCCGCAGCCCGCTCGATGGTGTGGGTGGTCATCGGCCGCACACTGCAGGGGGCCGGCACGGGCGGGCTGCAGCCACTCGCCTACACGCTCGTCAACCGGGCGTTCCCGCGCAGTCTGCAGCCGAAGATGTTCGCCATCCTCTCGGCCGGGTGGGTACTGCCCAGCCTGTTCGCTCCGCTCGTGTCGGGGTGGGTGGTCGACACGTTCGGGTGGCGATGGGTGTTCCTCGGCATCATCCCGTTCGCCGTCGTCGTCGCTGCACTGGCCGTGCAACCGATGCGCAAGTACGGGCCCACCGCGAGCGACGAGGGGTCGAGCCGACTCCCGTACGCGTTCGGCGCGGCGATCGGCGTGGGAGCGCTCGCCACCGGTCTGCAGATGGCAAACCTGGTCGCGGCCACCGTCATCACCGTCGCCGGTGGCGCACTCGCGTGGTGGGCACTCGGCACCCTGCTCCCATCCGGTGTGTCCACCGCACGCAAGGGCCTCGCCGCGATCATCGCCTGTCGCATCCTGGCGACCGCGACGTTCATGGGAGTGGACGCGTTCGTGCCATTGGCCGCCGACCGCATCCACGCGGCCCGCCCGCTGGTGCAGGGCTTCGTGATCATCGGCGCGGCGATCTTCTGGACCGCGGGCCAATGGGCTCGCGCGCATCGTCCTCCCGAGAACGTTGGCGGGGCTGTCCGCACCGGCTTCCTGGTGATCGCACTGGGCATCGTGCTGGTGTTTCCGGTCTTGTGGTCGGGCTGGCCGCTGTGGGCGGTGTTCCTCGGCTGGTGTGTCGGTGGCTTCGGCATGGGTCTGCTGTTCAACCCCACCACCGTCGCCACCATGACCTACGCGACCGAGGGCACCGAGGGAAAAATCAGCAGCCAGATCTCACTCGGCGATGCGCTCGGTTTCTCGTTGATGGGCGGCATCGGCGGCGCCACCGTGGCCGTCGCCGACCGCGGCACCATCCACATCTCGACGGCGCTCGGCATCAACTTCGCGCTTGCGTTCGGGTTGGCGATGCTCGGCGTCGTTGCGAGCAGTCGCATCCGCCGCGCCCCCTGATCGTCGGCCGCGGTTCTAGGTAGGTTCGTCGCGCACGATTCGGCCCTCACGAACCTCGAGCGTGCGCGTGCGGGCCACGTTCGACAGCAGCGATCGGTCGTGACTGACCAACAACACCGTGCCCTCGAACGTCGCCAACGCCTGCTCGAGCTGTTCGATCGCGGGCAGGTCGAGGTGGTTGGTGGGCTCGTCGAGCACCAGACAGTTCGAGCCCTTGGCCATCAGCAGTGCCAGCACCAGCCGGGTCCGCTCGCCAGGAGACAACGACTCGGCCGCGCGGTTGACGTGCTCGGCCCCGATGCCGAACTTCGCCAACAGCGTGCGGGCCTCGGGGACGAGCATTCCGGTGGCACCCATGAACGCCTGCAGCACCGTCGGCGAATCGGCCAACTGGTGCCGAGCCTGCTCGAGCCGGCCGACCACCACGCCAGGACCACGCCAGTGGTTGCCCGCCGAGACGGCCTCCTCGCCCAACAGGGCGCGCAGCAGTGTGGACTTCCCGGCGCCGTTCGGGCCCTCGATGACCACCTTCTCGCCGAACCCGATCTCCACATCGATCGGGCCGAGCGTGAACGTGCCGTGCTCGACAATGGCGTGCTCCAGACGTGCGACCACGGCCCCACTCCGAGGTGCCGCGGCCAGCACCAGCCGCAGCTCCCACGCCTCACGCGGCTCCTCCACCACCTCGAGGCGTTCCATCATCTTGTCGGTGCGCGCTGCCTTTCCGGCGAGCTGCTCGCTCTGGTTGATCTTGAAGTTCTTGACGTTCTTGTCGTTGTCGTCGGGCTTCTTCTTCGCCCGCGACAGACCCTGGGTGGCCCATTCGCGTTCGCGCTGTGAACGACCGGCGAGCGAGGACCGTTTCGCCTCGTACTCCTCGTACGCCTGGCGGGCGTGCTGGGTGGCCAACTCGCGCTCGCGCAGGTACGCCTCCCATCCGCCCGACCACCTGGTGGCCTGATGGGTGAACTCGTCGAGTTCGACCACGTGCGTGACCGTTCGTTCGAGGAATGTTCGGTCGTGACTGACGAGCACGCACCCGGCGCCGAGTCCGGCGACGAACTTCTCGAGCCGGGCGAGCCCGTCGAGGTCGAGGTCGTTCGTCGGCTCGTCCAGCAGGAACACGTCGAACCGGGCGAGCAGCAACGCCGCGAGACCGGCGCGTGCCGCTTCGCCGCCCGACAGCGACGGCATCATCTGGTGCAGCAGAGGCTCGCGCAGCCCGAGCTCCGCCCACACGTCACCGACCCGAGATTCGAAGTCGGCAGCCCCGAGCGACAACCACCGGTCGAGCGCATCGCTGTACGCGTCGTCGGCACCGTCCACGCCTGCTGCGAGGTCGGCGGTGGAGACGTCGAGCGTGGCCGAGGCCTGCGCCACACCGGTGCGACGTTCGAGGTACGCCAGCACCGATTCGTCGCGGCGTTCGGGCTCTTGGGGCAGGTAGCCGACGTTGGCGGTGGCCGGCGACAGCGACACCGCGCCCTTGTCGGGAACGATGTGGCCGGCAAGGACGCGCAGCAGGGTGGACTTGCCGACGCCGTTGGGTCCGACGAGGCCGATCCGTTGGCCGGGGTCGACGGCCAGTTCGACGTCGACGAGCAGGTGCCGAGCGCCGAGCGCCAACGACAGGCCGCGGGAGTGCAGAGCGGCAGACATAGAGGAACCTCCGAGAACTCGAACGATACGGGCAGGGGTCCACTCACATGCGCATGAACCAAGTCTGCCTCACTCGCGTCGCGAGGATCCCACCATTTCGGTGGAATTCTCGCGACATGAACGGGAATACGGTGCCGTCCGATGGAACCGAACCGGGGTGCACGGAGTGTCGAGAGCGTGACCTCTGGTTCCGCGAGTTGTGGCACGTTCGACGAGTTCTGGGCGATGCAACGCGACCCCATCGCCCGGGGGCTGGCGATGTCGATCGGCGATGCCGACCTCGCCGCCGATGCCGTCGACGAAGCCATGGCCCGCGCCTATCAGCGATGGTCGACGGTCAGCACGCTCGAGCACCCCGCTGGCTGGGTGTACCGAGTGGCGCTGAACTGGACCCGCTCGTTCCACCGACGCCGCCGCCGCACGCCACCGCCGTGGTTCGCCAGCAACGGTGTCGACAACGACGAGGCCTCGATGGACCCGACCATCGTGCGTGCGTTGCACGAGTTGCCCGACGCCCAGCGCGACGTCGTCGTCTGCCGGTTGTTGCTCGGCTGGTCCGAAGCGCGCACCGCCGATGCGCTGGGAACTCGACCCGGCACGGTGAAGAGCCGACTCTCGCGAGCCGTCGACGCCCTGTCGGCCCGCCTTGCCCACCTCGACCCGAAGGAGACCCTGCGATGACCGACCTCGACGACCGCAGCCGCAACGTCGCCGCGCTGCTCGATCACGAGTTGTCCGCCCTCACCGTCCGACCCGGCTCGCTGGAGCAGGTCAGGCGCCGCGCTCGACAGCGGCACCAGCGTCGCGTCGCCGGCGTGAGCGTCGTCGGCGCTGCTGCGGCCCTCGGCGGCGTGGTGCTGCTGGCCAGCAGCGACCACGACCCTTCGGTGGGCCCCGCCCCCCCCCGCCCCCCCCCCACCCGCCCCCCCCCCCCCCGCCCCCCCCACCCCCGCCCCCCCCCCCCCCCGCCCCCCCCACCACCCCCCCCGCGCCGGGGGCTGCTGATGTCCAGCCGGTTGAGGAGGCTTAAAAATGGGGAGTGAAATTGTAGC
>JANMFL010000192.1:0-5782 GCA_031377945.1 Acidimicrobiaceae bacterium
CGGCGATCTCTTCGACTTCTGACCGCGCTCCGGAAAGGAACGACGACCTCATGTTCAAGAACACCATGAAGACCACCGTGCTGCTCGCAGCGATGGGCGGCCTGATCATCACCGTCGCCGGCGTGCTGGGCGGTGGAAGCTCCACCTCCCTGGTCATCGGCCTCGGCATCGCCCTCGTCATGGTGGGCGGCTCGTACTGGTTCAGCGACAAGCTGGCCCTGGCGTCGGCCAAAGCCAAGGTCATCGAGCGCCACGACGCGCCCGAGTTCTACGGCATGGTCGAGTCGCTCGCGCAGCGTGCCGGCATGCCGATGCCGCGGGTCGCCATCTCACCCAGCGAGCAGCCCAACGCGTTCGCCACCGGACGCGGCCCGAACCACGCCGTTGTCTGTGCGACGCAGGGGTTGCTCGCGTCGATGCCCCGCGACGAGATCGAGGGTGTCATGGCGCACGAGCTGATGCACGTGAAGCACCGCGACATCCTCATCGGCTCGGTGGCCGCGGCGATCGCCACGGCGATCAGCTTCATCGCCCAGATGGCGATGTTCGCCAGCATGTTCGGTGGCGGACGCGACGACGAGGACCGTCCGAACCCCATCGCGATGATGGCCACCGCGTTGCTGGCTCCGATCGCAGCGTCCCTCATCCAGATGGCGGTCAGCCGGTCACGAGAGTTCGAGGCGGACCGTGGAGCAGCCGAACTGCTCGGTTCCGGACACAGCCTGGCCAACGCGCTCGGCCGCATCGAACAGTTGGCGGCACGCACGCCGATGCAGGTCGCCCCGGCACAGGCGCAGGCCTACATCCACAACCCGCTGAGCGAGTTGAAGGGCGGCCGCAACGCCCGCACGTCCAAGCTCTTCAGCACCCATCCCGCCACCGAGGAGCGCATCGCTCGCCTGCGCGCGATGTCCCCCGTCGGAATCTGACGGCTGCAGCAGTCAGAGGGCGAAGAGGTCGTCGTACGAGCCCGCGGGAGAGGGCTCGGCGACGACTTCGTCACTGTCGTCGATGAACGCCTCGTAGCCGTCGCGCTCGAGTTGGTCGGCCAGCTCGGGGCCTCCGGAGGCGACGATGCGTCCCTTCACCAGGATGTGCACGTGGTCGGGGTGCAGCTCTTCGAGCAGGCGGTTGTAGTGGGTGATGGCGAGCACACCGAGGTCGCTGTCGTGGGTGGCGGCTTCCACGCGGCGAGCGCAATCGCGGAGCGCGTCGATGTCGAGACCCGAGTCGAGCTCGTCGAGGATCGCGAACTTCGGTTCGAGCAGCGCGAGCTGCAACGTCTCGTTTCGCTTCTTCTCGCCACCGGACAGGTCGACGTTCAGCGAACGGTCGAGCAGCGCGACGGGGAAATGAATGCGCTCGGCTTCGGCCGAGACGTCGGCGGCGAGCGACGCCGTGTCGCGCCCGCGGGCGGCGTAGGCCTCGGCGAGCATCTCGGTGAGGTCGACACCCGGCACCTCGCTCGGGTACTGCATGACCAGGTGCACTCCGGCCTGAGCGCGCTGCCAGGTGGGCAACTGCAGCAGGTCGACGCCATCGAGCAGGACGGCTCCAGCGTGGACCTCGTAGCCGGGCTTGCCCATCACCACGGCTGACAACGTGCTCTTGCCGGCGCCGTTGGGGCCCATGATGGCGTGGACCTCGCCCGACCTGATGGTCAGGTCGATGCCGTTGAGGATCTGCTTTCCGGCCACCGAGGCGACCAGGCCCTTGATCTCGAGCGTGCTCACTTGGCGACCTCCAGGTCGATGTGGACCATGCCGTCGACCACGGAGGCGACGTACACGGGCACGGGCTGGGTGGCGGGCAGCGTGGAGGGCTCGCCCGTGACGAGGCTGAAGGCACTGCCGTGCTTCCAGCACTCGAGTTCCTTCTCGTCGCACCACACCTCCCCCTCGCTGAGCGAGACCTCGCCGTGGCTGCAGACGTCACCGATGGCGTAGACGTCGTCGTCGATGCGTACGACGGCGACCGCTCGGCCACCGACATCGAATCGGGTGGCGCTGCCGGGCGCCAGATCGTCGAGCGCGCAGACCGGCGTGCTCATGCCACACGTCCCTGCAGCTTCTCGGCGACTCGGGCACGCAGGCCGTCGCGCAGTGCGCCGACCGGCAGCGCGCCCAGGACGTCGTCGAAGAAGCCGAGCACGACGAGCCGCTCGGCGGTCTCGGGCGGGATACCCCGGCTCTCGAGGTAGAAGCGCTGCTCGTCGTCGATGGGCCCCACCGTGCTGGCGTGGCTGCACTTCACGTCGTTGGTGCGGATGTCGAGGTTGGGCACGCTCTCGGCCCATGCGCCCTCGCTGAGGGTCAGGTTGCGATTGGTCTGGTAGGCCTGCGAACCCTTCGCCTCCTCGCGGATGCGGATGAGACCGGTGTAGACGCTCTTGGCATGATCCTGCACCGCACCTTTGAACAGCAGATCGCTGTTGGTGCGCGGCGCGATGTGGTCCTGCAGCGTGCGGAAGTCGTGCATCTGATTGCCGTCGGCGTAGTACAGCGCGATCTGCTTGGTGGTCGCACCCTGGCCGACGACGCGGGCGTCGGTGCGCACGCGGGCGTAGTCGCCGCCGAGCGCCACCGTGGCCAGCAGCGTGCTGGAGTCGCGCTCACCGGTCGCCTGCTGGTGGCCGAGCTGCCAGACGGTGTCGGCGAGCAGGTTGATGCCGAGATAGCTGACGCGGGCGGCCTGCGCAGCGTGCAACACCAGCCGCGGCACGATGAGCGCCCGGACACCCGGGTCGCTCTCGAACCGCTCGACCAGCGTGAACTCGCAGTCGGCACCTGCGTGCACCACGAGGCGCGGGAACGTGGCCGTGCCGTCGCCGGACACATGGTGGGTGACGACGATCGGCTCGGCGAGCACCTTGCCGGCTGGCACGTGGATCTCGATCGTGTGCGCATGAGCGTTGCTGAGCTCGTCGAACACGTCGTGCACCGGCATCGACGCGACCAGTTCGGCCGTGAGCGCCGGGTCGGGTGTCAACCCCTCGGCGCCGGTGACGACCGACATGCACGGCGCAGGAGCGAAGGCGGCGAGGTCGAGTTCGGCGATGCGGCTGTAACGCCACACCTCGGACTCGGGGGAAGGAATCTGCGCCCGGCCGAGGTGGCCGGCGGCGTCGAGCAACGTGGAAGGCACGGCGGAAATTCTACTACGGCCGTAGTGCTAATCACCCTTGCTTGCGACGGCGGAAGATGCGCTTCCAACCGGACTGTTCCTGGGCTCGGCGTTCGGCCTCGACCTCGGCCATCACCTGGGGGCCCACCGAGTTGAGGAAGTCCTCGGCCTCGTCGAGCAGCGCGGCCGCCGTACCGTCGTCGAGGCCCGGCGGCTCGGCGGGGGTCTTCGGGCTCACCATCGCGCCGTACGTCCAGCCGGCGTCCAGCCTCGGCTCGAACTTCGGGCAGTCGGCGGGACAGCGCCAGGGCGCTTCGGGGGCGAGGTCGAGATTGCACTTCCGGACGGTCTCGCCGTTCGGGTAGGTGCGACTCTCGAAATGACGACAGTCCATCCGCATGGGCATGGCCCACATTCTGCCGGAGAGGGGGGCGGTACGCTCCGCGGATGACGATCAGCGTGTTCGAGCTCTTCCGCATCGGCATCGGGCCGTCCAGCTCGCACACGGTCGGTCCGATGCGAGCCGCCCGCCAATTCGTCGAACGGCTGCAGGCTGATGGACGGCTCGCCGACGTCCGCCAGGTACGTGTCCGACTGTTCGGCTCGCTGGGAGCCACCGGCGAAGGCCACGGCACGGTACCGGCGATCGTGCTCGGTCTCGCCGGGTACGAACCGCACATCATCGACCCCGACGAGGTGCCGACGGCGCTGGCCGCGATCCGCAGCGCCGGATCCGTGCGGCTGCTCGGCGCCCACGCCATCTCGTTCGACCCGGCCACCGACGTCGAGCTGCACCCGGCCACCGTGCTCCCCGGGCACCCGAACGGCATGCAGTTCGATGCGTTCGACGCGCAGGGCGAGGTCGTCGCGGCCCACCGGACCTATTCCGTCGGCGGCGGCTTCGTGGTCGACGAGGCGGATCTCGGCGCACCGCTCGACACCGACCGCGCCCCCGTACCGTTCCCGTACCGCTCCGCCAACGAACTGGTCGCGATGTGTGAGGCGCACGACATCTCCATCAGTTCGGTGCAGTTCACCAACGAGCAGACCCGGCGCCGCCCCGACGACATCCGGGCCGAGCTCTTGCAGATCTGGAAGGCGATGCGCGACTGCGTGGAGCGCGGCTGCAAGGCCGAGGGCGAGCTACCCGGTGGTTTGCACGTGCAGCGGCGAGCCGCGGCGCTGTTGCGAAAGCTGGGCACGCCGTCCGTCGACCCCCTGGCCGCGCTCGACTGGGTGAACCTGTACGCCCTCGCGGTCAACGAGGAGAACGCGGCCGGCGGGCGGGTGGTCACCGCTCCCACCAACGGCGCGGCGGGCATCGTGCCTGCGGTGCTGCACTACTACGTGCGCTTCGTGCCGGGTGCCGACGACGACGGCGTGGTCCGCTTTCTGCTCACCGCAGGTGCGATCGGCGCGCTGTTCAAGATGAACGCCAGCATCTCGGGCGCCGAGGTCGGCTGCCAGGGCGAGGTGGGCTCCGCCTGCGCGATGGCCGCCGCAGGGCTCGCCGAGGTGATGGGTGGCACCCCGCGCCAGGTCGAGAACGCTGCGGAAATCGCGCTCGAGCACAACCTCGGGCTGACGTGCGACCCCATCGGTGGCCTGGTGCAGGTGCCGTGCATCGAACGCAACGCGATGGCGGCGATGAAGGCCATCAACGCGTCGCGACTCGCGCTGCACGGCGACGGGACTCACCTCGTGTCGCTCGATCAGGCCATCGAGACGATGCGCGAGACCGGCAGGGACATGCACGAGAAGTACAAGGAGACGTCGCGCGGCGGCCTCGCCGTCACCTACGTCGAGTGCTGACGATTTCACTGGGCGCGAAACGTCCCGCCTTTGGGACATTCCTCGCCCGTGGGCGCGCTTGGTCCCAGAACTGGGTCACTTCGCGCCCAACCCACGACCGGCTCAGGCGCGAAACGCACGGAAGTGGCCGGCTCCGAGTTCACCCGACTCGGTGACGACGCACAGGGCGCGCCAGACGTCGATCTCGTGCTCGAGGAAGGCGGCGCCCAACTCGGCCGTGAGCCGCTCGCGCAGCGGACCGTCGAGTTCGGCGAGCTCGGCGGCGGTCTTGGCCGCCAGCCAGAGAGTCCGGTCGACGTAGGTGATCCGCTCGAAGCCAGCGGCGCGGAGCGCGGCGAAGTAGACGTCGGGCGATGCCAGGCCGAACCCGAGGCCCTCGAGCGCCTCGTAGGCGAGCAGTTCGGGCGACTTCGGCAGATCGTCGCCCTTCATCCAGTCGCTGCACGCGAACACCCCGCCGGGGACGAGCACCCGCGCGATCTCGGCAGCGAGCGAACGCTTGTCGTCGATGTGCACGATCGAGTCCTTGCTGAACACGACGTCGAAGCTGCGGTCGGAGAACGGCAGCGGACCTAGCTCGACGGCGACGAACCGGACGGAGTCGGCCAGGCCGCGATCGGACGCAGCAACGTTGGCCTTGTCGACCACACCGGTCTCGACGTCGACGCCGGTGACGCTCGCCGGCCCGAACGCCTCGTGCACGAAGAACGCACACCCACCGGTGCCGCTACCGATGTCCAACACCCGAGCACCGCGAAGGTCGAGCCCTTCGAGCACCATCGCCGTCTCGGCATCGCCACCGGGCGAGAGATAGCCCTCGCCCCACAGCGCTTCGAGCAAGGTCACC
>JANMFL010000281.1:0-4174 GCA_031377945.1 Acidimicrobiaceae bacterium
GTAGCACTGCACGACGGTGCTGCCCGGGCGGCGGCCGGTGTTGCGCACCTCCACGCCGACGTGGAGGGTGTCGTCGGCGGCGGCCCCGTCGATCGTTGCGGCACCCATCTGCCAGGTGGTGTACCCGAGGCCGTGGCCGAAGGCGAACGCCGGCTCGGTGCCGGCGTGGTCGTACCAGCGATGACCGATGAGCAGACCCTCGCCGTACTCCATGTGGTCGTGTACGCCCGGGTAGAACGCGAACGCCGGCGTGTCCTCGAGCCGGCGAGGAATGGTGATCGGCAACCGACCTGCGGGCTCCGAATCGCCGAACAACACGTCGGCGAGCGCCTCGCCGAACTCCTCGCCGGGGAACCAGACCTGCAGCACCGCGGCGACATCGTCGAGCCATGGCATGGTGACCGGTGATCCGGCGTTGATCACGACCACGGTGTTCGGGTTGACCGCGGCGACGCGCCGGACCAGCTCGTCCTGCGCGCCGGGCAGGTCCATCGTCGTGCGGTCCTCGCCCTCGGTCTCCCAGTCGGGGTTGGTGCCCACCACCACCACCGCCACCGCGGCGCCGGCCGCGGCCTGGACCGCCCGCGACATGAGGTCGTCGGTGAACGGTGCTTCGGCCCCCACGGCGAGACCACGCAGCTGGGCCCGCTCGACCTGCCCGGTCTCGACCTCGATGCGGCGCGCCACGCCGGCCTCGCACGGAACGGTGGCACGGATCTCGTGGCTGCCCAATCCGAAGTACGCCCCACCGATCTGGGGCGTGCTCAGGTCGACGATCACCTCGTCGTCGATGCGCAGCACGGTGCGGCCGACGGCAGTGAGGCCGACCGTCCAGTCGCCGTCGACGTCGGGGGTGAACGTGCCACCGATGTGCGCGCTGAAGGTCGCCCGGTCGATGGCGGGGTCCGGCGTGTTGTTCCACAGGAACGTCAGGCGATCGGTGACCGCGGTGGCCGATCCGCCGAGCTCGTCGCGGTAGCGCACCTCGAACGAGCCGCGCATCGGCTCGAGCCGCTTCTCGATTCGGCAGCCGGGCTCGTGGACGAACGCGATGCCACGCGCCGTCAACGCCGACAGGGGCTTCGACGGCCGGTTCACCCGCACCCGCGCGCTGCCGCCACCCTGCACCTGGCTGCGCTCCACGTTCGGGCCCAGCAGCGCGATGGCTGCATCGGCCGCGAGTGGCAACAGGCCGCGATCGTTCTTCAGCAACACGGTGCCGGCGATCGCGGCGCGGCGGATGACCGAGCGCGTCTCGGCATCGTCGAGTGTGGTCTCGTCGGTCTCGCTCTCGAACGCGCCGGCCCAGTCCATGAGCGTGAGAATTCGACGCACTGCATCGTCGACCCTCGTCTCGGTGGTCAGGCCCTGCTCGAGTTCGGTGCGAAGTCGCTCTCCGCGCTCGCGGGGCGGACCCGGCATCTCGATGTCGAGGCCGGCCTCGAGCGAGTTGGCCGCGCTGTGCGTGCCGTACCAGTCGCTGATGACGACGCCGTCGAAGCCCCACTCGTCGCGCAGCACGCCCCGGTTCAGCTCGTGATGCTCGCTGGCGTGGACGCCGTTGATGCGGTTGTACGACGTCATCAGCGAACGCACGCCGGCGCCACCCTGCGCTTCGGGTCGGACGGCGTGTTCGAAGGGCAGCAGGTACATCTCGCGCAGCGAGACCTCGTCGACGTCGCTGGACACGGTGTGCCGTTCGAACTCGGTGTCGTTGGCGACGAAGTGCTTGATGCAGCAGGCCACGCGTTGCGACTGCACGCCGCGCACGTACTGCACGGCGAGGGTGGCGGTCAGTACGGGGTCCTCGCTCATGCACTCGAAGTTGCGCCCGCCGATCGGGGTTCGATGCAGGTTCACCGTCGGCGCGAGCAGCACGTGTGCGTGCTTCGAGCGCGCCTCCCTGCCGAGCGCCTCGCCCACTTCGCGGACGAGGTCGGGGTCGAAGGAGGCGCCCAGCGCCGCGGCGCAGGGGAACGACGCCGAACGCACGTTCCACCCGGTGCCGCGCACGCCGGCCGGACCGTCGGACATTCGTAGAGGCGGCACCCCCGTGACCGCTGGCGTGTGCCACTGGTCGTCGCCGGCGAGCAACGCGACCTTCTCGTCCAGGGAGAGGGATCGGAGCACCTGCTCGACATCGATCGTCATGGCACGACAGCCTGCCAGATCGGCGCCGAGGACCAGATCGACACGGCACTCAGCCGGGTGACACCGACCGGTCGCTCACCCAGTTGCCGTGGAAGCCGTAGGGCACACGCTGCGGCAGCTGCACGCTGGCGACGACACGCATCTCCTGCGCGTCGATGACGGCCAACTCGGTCCGCTCGTTCGGGACGTCGTGCACGAACGTGATCAGCCACCCGTCGTCCTCTGCGGTGGGGTTCTCGCGGCCGACGAACGCCGGCTCACCGCTGCTACGACCCGGGCCGTGGTCGAGCACGGTGCGCGCTCCGGTGTGCAGGTCGTACTTCAGCGTGGGCCAATTCGGATCGTCGGACGGGCTGCAGGCGTAACCGAACCGATACGGCTTGCCGGAGAGCGAACCGCGGTGGCGAGGGAACTCGACCGGGTCGGCGTCGACGACGTCGACCCGACAGGTGCGGGTGACCGGGTTCAGGATCCAGCGTTCCAACCGCGACGGAGAGTCACCGAAGGGGCCGCGCAGGTCTTCGTCGAACACGCGGTCGTACACGCTCAGGTCGATGACGACATTGCCGTCGGCGTCGTCGTAGGCGTTCATCGGGTGGAACGAGTAGCAGAGCGGCACGTCGACCCACACGATGTCGCTGACGTCACCCTCACGTGGCAGCAGGCCGAGCCGCGAGCCGTGGTCGGGGTCCCATCGGAACGGGAACCGGCCCGCGAACGCGAGGTGGTGGTCGACGGTGACCGGCTGGTCGTACACGATCGCATAGCGCGCCGTCAGCGACATGTCGTGGAGCATGGTCATGCCCTGCATCGGGATGTCGACCGTGCGCCGAACGCGGCCGTCGGCGCCGACCACGACGTACTGGACATGGTCCATCCAGCTGCCCCATGCGTACGCCATGGCGTGCATCTCGCCCGTCTCGGCATCGACCTTGGGGTGAGCAGTGAACGCTCCCGGCAGCGTGCCGGAGAAGTCGTTCCGACCCACCGTCTCGAGCTCGTAGGTCAATTCGACCGGGCAGCCACCTGCCTCCACCATCGCCCACGTGGTCCCGGCGAAACCACCGACGTTGGTGTTCGGTCCGGACGAGCTGTCGTTCCAGTTTCGACCGGAGATGTCGGGAACACCGCAGGATGCGCTGAGTGACGTCGAACCGACGTAACGGTTGCGGTACCACTCGGCCCTGCCACCGCGCAGGCGCACGCCGTGCACCATGCCGTCGCCCATGAACCAGTGATGCGTCGCCGGGTCCGGAGCACCGAGCGGGTTGGGACCGTTGCGCAGGTAGCGGCCCTCGAGTTCGACCGGCAGGGTTCCGACGACCGACAGGTCGAACGCCGTGACCTCGTCGCGCACGGGCGCATAGTTCCCCTCGAGGTAGCGATTCGCCGCCCCCGCGGACCCGGTGTGCATGTCGGTCACGGAGGACCCCCTTCGACATCGCCGACCCTAGGACATCGCGGAGATCCGAACCATCAGTCCGAACGGGCGGGCAGTGGCAGCACGAAGCCGAGTTCGGCCCCACCGTCGGGCGCGTTGCGCGCCACGACCTGGCCGCTGTGTGCGTCGACCACCGACTTCACGATGGCGAGCCCCAGGCCCGAACCGGGCTTGCTGCGCATGTCGACGGATCGGTAGAACCGGTCGAAGAGATGCGGGATGTCGGCTGGCGACAGCCCCGGGCCGTGGTCGCGCACCAGCACGATGCCGTCGTGCACGGTGACCTCGACCGGCCCGTCGGGGGCGAACTTGCACGCGTTGTCGACCAGGTTCTGCATGGCCCGCTCGAGGGCATTGGGCCGTCCGTCGAGCAACGAGTCGTCGGCTTCGACGACGACTTCGCGGCCGAAGCGGCGGCGCGACCGCGCGGCCGCCCGCTCGGCCACGTCGGCCAACCGCACCGGCTGCACGAGTTCGTCGTCGCGGTTGTCGGTGGCCAACTCGACCAGTTCGTTGACCAGATCGGTGAGCTCGCGCGTCTCACTGTCGAGATCGCCGAGCAGTTGCTCGCGCTGGTCGGGG
>JANMFL010000366.1:0-5295 GCA_031377945.1 Acidimicrobiaceae bacterium
ACCTCGTGTGAGGCCACCAGGGCGAACATGGCGAGCAGGGCGAACACACCGAGCGCGACGTAGCGCTTTTTGCGCCGAGCCTCGGCGACCTGTTCGGACTCCAGTTCGGGGAGCGCCTCCACGGAGACCGCCGACATCAGCGGTCCTCGCCCGCGATCACCGACAGCACGCCGACGCGATCGATGGTGCCGACCATCGCCCCGTCGCGCACCACTCGCACGGGCAGGTCGTTGTGGGCGACCAGGCCGACGACGTCGCGGACCTTGGTCTCCGCCGACACCTCGCCCGCGAACGGCCCGTCGCTGGGCGCGGCCATGACGGCCTCGACCGGGACGACGTGGCTGCGCGGGACGTCGCGCACGAAGTTCTCGACGTACTCGTCGGCCGGCTCGAGCACCACCTCGGCCGGCGTGCCGACCTGGACGAAACGACCGTTGCGCATGATGGCGATGCGATCTCCGAGGCGCAGCGCCTCCTGCAGGTCGTGGGTGATGAACACCATCGTCTTCTTCAGCTCGTGACGCAGGCGCACGATCTCGTCCTGCATCTCGCGCCGGATGAGCGGGTCGAGCGCCGAGAACGGCTCGTCGAACAACATGATGTCGGGATCGGTGGCCAGGGCACGCGCCAGGCCAACGCGCTGCTGCTGACCTCCTGACAGCTGATGCGGCTTGTAGTCACCCATGCCGGGCAGGCCGACGAGAGCGAGCGTGCGGTCAGCGCGATCGCGGCGCGCCTTCTTGTCGACGCCGCGCAGTTCGAGCCCGAACGCGACGTTGTCGAGCAGTGTGCGATGCGGCAGCAGACCGAAGTGCTGGAAGACCATGCTCACCTTGTGACGCCGGATCTGCAGCAACTGGTCGGCGTTGGCCTTGGTGACGTCCTCGCCGTCCATCACCACACTGCCCGCGGTCGGCTCGATGAGGCGGGTGAGGCAACGGATGAGGGTGCTCTTGCCGCTGCCCGACAGGCCCATCACCACGAACACCTCGCCGGGCGCGACGTCGAGGTTCACCTCTCTCATCGCCACCACGTTGCCGTGCACGGCTTCGAGTTCGCCGCGCGGCAGATCTGCCTGTGGCGAACCCACGATCCGGTCAGCGCGCGGCCCGTAGACCTTCCAGAGATCACGGACCGAGATCATCGACTCCACTTGGCGCAGTCCCCCTTGACGCTTGCCGAACGGCGGGAGCTTAGACCTCGGGTTTCTCACGCCGGAACAATCGTCTCGTCAACGCACGATGACGACTTCGCCCGGCGCCAATGCCGCGCGGAGCTCGGCATCGGGTGCACGGTCGGTGACGATGACGTCGCCGGCGCGGACGGGCGGCAGTGCGACGAGTCCCTGCATCCCGAACTTCGACGAGTCGACGGCGAACACCCGCTGTTCGGCGATGTCGCCCATCGCGGCCGACATCTCGGCCTCGGCGTGCTCCTGCACCATCAGCCCGCGACGCGCGTCGATGGCCGAGGCCGACAGGATGGCGACCCGCACACGCATGCTGCGCACCACCGCGAACGCCGACGAGTCGAACGAGGCCCCATCGTGGTTGCGCAGTTCGACCCCGGCCATGTGCACCCGGTTGCCCGGAATGGTGGCGAGCGTCGTGGCGATGAACGTTGAGTTCGTCACCACGGTGAGGCCGCGGTGCTGGCGCAGGGTCTGGGCGACGAACCCCGTCGTGCTGCCCGTGTCCAGCGCGATCGCGTCACCGTCGCGCACGAGTGCCGCCACGGCGCCGGCGATGGCCACCTTCTCGCGCTGGTGCACCGTCATGCGCGCCAGGAACGGCGCCTCGCCCGGACGGCTGCGCCCCACGACGGCACCGTGCACCTTGTCGACCGCACCGCGCTCGACAAGTGGTTGCACCACCCGTCGCACCGTTTGCTCGCTCACGTTCAGCAGCGTCGCCAGCTCGCGCACGCTGATGGTGCCGCGGAGGGCGACTGCGTTGAGCACTTCCTCCTCGTACCGAGCCATGTGAGCATTCCAACACAAAACAACAGTTCTGTCGTAGTGCACCCATGCCTGCGCGAAGATCGGACGGTGACCGCACTCCCCTCCTCCGCTCGCGTCGTCGTCATCGGCGGCGGCATCGTCGGCTGCTCGACGGCCTACCACCTCGCCAAGCTGGGGTGGACCGACACGGTGCTCGTCGAGAAGCACATGCTCACGTCGGGCTCCACGTTCCACGCGGCCGGCTTGGTGGGCCAACTGCGAACCAGCGCCAACATCACCCAGTTGCTCGGCAACTCGGTCGAGCTGTACCGCACGCTCGAGGCCGAGACCGGCCAGGCAACCGGCTGGAAGATGAACGGCGGCCTCCGGCTGGCGTGCAATCAGGAGCGCTGGACCGAGGTGCAGCGCCAGGCCACGACGGCGAAGAGCTTCGGCCTCGAGATGCATCTGCTGTCGCCGCAGGAGGCGCAGGACCTGTGGCCGATCATGGAGGTGCACGACGTCGTCGGCGCAGCCTTCCTGCCCACCGACGGTCAGGCGAACCCCAGCGACATCACGATGGCGCTCGCCCGCGGCGCGCGCATGCACGGCGCCACGATCTGCGAGGACACCGAGGTGCAGCGCATCGAGGTCGTCGACGGCGTGGTGAAGGCCGTCGTCACCGTGTCGCCCGACGGCACCGTCGGCCGCATCGAGTGCGAGAAGGTCGTGCTGTGCGGCGGCCAATGGACCCGCGAGCTCGCGGCCACCGTCGGCGTCAACGTGCCGCTCGTGCCGGTCGAGCACCAGTACGTCATCACCGAGCCGTTCACGCCCGAGGTGCCCCGAAACCTGCCGACCCTTCGCGACCCCGATCGCCTCACGTACTACAAGGAAGAAGTCGGCGGCCTGGTGATGGGCGGCTACGAACCCAACCCCGTTCCGTGGGCCGTGAAGGGCATCCCCCGCCCGTTCCAGTTCCAGTTGCTCGAGAGCGACTGGGACCACTTCGCCCCGACGATGGAGCTCGCCATCGGCCGCGTCCCGGCGCTCGCCAACGCCGGGTTGCGGCAACTGATCAACGGCCCCGAGAGCTTCACCCCCGACGGCAACTTCATCCTCGGCGAGGCGCCCGAACTGCCCAACGTGTTCGTCGGCGCCGGCTTCAACGCATTCGGCATCGCGGCGGGCGGCGGCGCCGGCCAGGCGCTCGCCGAATGGGTGCACGACGGCACACCGCCGTACGACCTGTGGGTGGTGGACATCCGCCGCTTCGGCCGCCCCCACCAGGACACCGATTGGGTGCGCACACGCACGCTCGAGGCCTACTCGAAGCACTACACGATGGCCTGGCCGTTCGAAGAGCACCACAGCGGTCGCCCGGCGCGCACCTCACCGTTGTACGACCGGCTGACGGCGGCGGGTGCCTCGTTCGGCGAGAAGCTCGGGTGGGAACGTCCGAACTGGTTCGCCGACCTCACCACCGGCGAGACACCCGACGACATCTACACGTACGGCCGACAGAACTGGTTCCAGGCGGTCGGCCGCGAGCACCGCTCCTGCCGCGAGGCCGCGGTCATCATCGACCAGACGTCGTTCGCAAAGTTCACCCTGAAGGGCCCCGACGCACTGGCTGCGATGGACTGGATCTGTGCCAACGACGTGCACAAGCCCGTGGGTTCGCTCACCTACACGCAGATGCTCGACGATCGCGGCGGCATCCAGTGCGACCTCACTGTTGCACGGGTGCAGCACGACGAGTTCTACGTCGTCACGGGCACCGGCTTCGCGACGCACGACTTCGACTGGATCGAACGATCCATCCCTGTCGGATCCAACGCGCAACTGGTCGACGTCACGTCCGCCTGGTCCGTGCTGTCGCTCATGGGGCCGAACTCACGCGCCGTCCTGCAGGCCGTCACGTCGGCGGACATGAGCAACGAGGCGTTTCCGTTCGCGACCATGCAGACCATCGGCATCGCCGGATGCCCGGTGCGAGCGCTGCGCATCACCTACATGGGTGAGCTCGGGTGGGAGCTGCACCTGCCGGTCGAATATGCGCCGAAGGTGTACGACACGCTCATGGCCGCCGGTGCCGACCATGGCCTGGTGAACGCCGGCTACCGCGCCATCGAGAGCTGCCGCCTCGAGAAGGGCTACCGCGCGTGGGGCAGCGACATCGGTCCCGATCACACCCCATTGGAAGCAGGCCTGGGTTGGGCCGTCCGCCCGGCGAAGGAGTTTCGTGGACGCGACGCCTTCCTCCAGCAGAAGGAGACCGGCATGCGCAAGCTGCTCGCCGCCTTCACCGTCGACCCGTCGGTGGTGCTGCTCGGCCGCGAGACCATCTACCGCGACGGCGAACGCGTCGGCTGGCTCACCAGCGGCGGCTACGGCTACACCATCGGCCGCAGCATCGGGTACGGCTACGTCCGCAACCCCAACGGTGTCACCCGCGACTGGGTGCTCGCCGGCAGCTACGAACTCGAGGCCGGCGGCGTCCGCGTGTCGGCCGAGTTGTCGTTGCAACCGCTCTACGACCCGTCCAACTCGCGAGTGAAGGCCTGATCCCCCATGACAACAGCCGTCCCTGTTCCGTCCCGCGCCCGCATCGTCGTCATCGGCGGCGGCATTCTCGGCTGCTCCATCGCCTACTGGTTGACGAAGATGGGCGAAACCGACGTCGCGCTCCTCGAGCAGCACCACCTCACCGACGGCGCCACATGGCATGCAGCCGGCCTCGTCGGCCAACTTCGATCCAGCCGAAACACGACGCGAATGCTCGAGCAGTCGGTCGAGATGTACCGCGGCCTCGAGGCCGAGACGGGCCAGGCCGTCGACTGGCACGAGACCGGCAGCCTGCGCCTGGCGTGCTCGCCCGAGCGCGTGCTGGAACTGAAGCGGTTGGCCACGATGGCCAAGAGCTTCGGTCTTCCCATGGACGTCATCTCGCCCGAGAAGTCGCAGGAACTGTTCCCACTGATGAGCACCGACGATGTGCTCGCCGCGGCGTTCCTACCCACCGATGGCTACATCGATCCGGCCTCGGTCACGATGGCGATCGCGCGTGGCGCCCGCATGCGCGGCGCTCAGATCTGCGAGCAGACCCGCGTGGTGTCGATCACCGTCGATGGCCGGCAGTGCACCACGGTGCACACCGTCGACGCCGACGGCAACCCGCACGACGTCGAGTGTGAGATGGTCGTCAACGCGGCCGGCATGTGGGGAATGCAGGTGGGCCGCATGGCCGGCGTGCGCATCCCCGCGACCGCCGTCGAGCACCAGTACATGTTGAGCGGCCCCATCGAGGGCTACACGCCGGTCGAGCTGGGGAAGATGCCGACGATGCGCGACCC
>JANMFL010000382.1:0-17315 GCA_031377945.1 Acidimicrobiaceae bacterium
AACGCGAGCAGCGCACAACGTTGCGACACAGGTCCGGTACACAGGGGGATGAGATCCCCAGCCGCGGTGGCGGCGCTGTCGAGAAGTTCGAGGATCTCATCCATGGTTCACACTGTATCGAACATACGTTCGATTGTCAACAGGAAATGCGGGGAAGTCGTCGAGCCGCTCGATGGTCGTGGTGGCTGTGCTTGGATGGCCGGGTGGGAGACGATCTGGTGCGTGCGCCGAGGCTCGTGCCCGGCGATCTCGTGCGGCTCGTCTCGCCCGCGAGCTTCCCCGACCGGGCGGCGGTGCAGGACTGCCTGCGGACCCTCGAACGTTGGGAGCTTCGGGCCGATGTCGCTCCGCATGCGTTGGACGAACACGGATGCGGCATTGCCGACTGGGCAACGTCCACGGGTGTCTGGTCGGGGAGATGGCGCAGGCCTCGGTGCGTCAGCTGCTGATGACCACCGACCCGATCGTGCTGCGCAGCGTGCCCACCGCGGTGTCGGCCGTCGTTGGGTTCGCGGGGCGGGTGACGGGTCGGGTGATCGGCGGGAACCTCGCCTCGCTGACCACGTCGGTAGGCGTCCGCATGCCCTCGCTGGACGGTGCCATCCTGTTCCTTGAGGATCAACGCGTCGTGGGCCTGGGCACGATCGATCGCCAGTTGACCCAGCTCGTCGGCTCCGGGGTGCTGGACGGCATTGCCGGTGTCGCACTCGGATCGTTCGAAGGGTTTCGCGACTACTCCGACCGAGGCTGGACACTGGCCGACGTCCTCGCCGACCGCCTCGGCGCGCTCGGGGTGCCGGTGCTCGGAGGCCTGCCCGTCGGGCACGACCTCGTCGGCTCGGACGGGAAGTCGGACCAGGTGGCGCTGCCGCTCGGCTCGCTCGCCAAGCTCGACACAGTGGACGGGACGCTGACGGTCGACGCCGTCGTCTGCTGATCGCGACCGACCTAGAGGTCGATGGCGTCGACGGTGCGCAGCACGACGCGCAGGGAGCGGGCCATGTCGACCAGCTCGTCGTCGGTGAGTGCCTGTGTCACCAGGGCTTCGTGGCGGTTGAACGCCGGCATGATCTCGTCGACGGCCTTCTTGCCCTTCGCCGTGCACGACACCATGACCCGGCGACCGTCGACACGGTCGTTGCGTCGCCGCAGTAATTGGCGCGTCTCGAGCGTCTTCATCACGCCGGTCAAGGTCGCTGCGGTGACGCCGGCCTCGGCGGCCAGTGATCGGGCGTCCATCTCGCCCCACACGCGCAGCACGAACAGCGTGGTGAACGCGCTCCACGACAGCTCGTGCTGGGCGAGGATGTTGTTCTCCATGTGATTGCGCACAGCAGTCGCGGCACGGAAGATGTTGCTGACCGCAGCCAACGCCTGCAGGTCGAGGTCGAGCCCGGTGAACGCCGCGCGCACGTCGCGCTCGGCCCGCACGGTGTCGCTGTGATCGTCGCTGGCGAACAGTCGGGGCATGGTCAACTCCGCATCGTTGCCAACTCGGCGGCGATGAGGTCGCGCACCCGCTCACGCAGCGCGGGGATGTCGTCTTTCGTCATCCCCTCGGTGGGAATGGGGTCGAGCACGCGCACCTCGGCGTCCGTCACGTTCATCTTCCAACTTCCGGCCTGCAACGCCTCGAACGTGCCGTCCACGACCAGGGGCAGGATGGGCGCCTGATGCTCGATGGCCAATCTGAACGCGCCATCCTTGAACTGGCCGAGCGAGCCGTCGCGAGTGCGTGTGCCCTCGGGGAACAGCATCACGCTCACCCGCTTCTCGAGGCGGTCGTTGCAGCCGTGCATCGCCGAGACGATGCTCTGCTTGTTGCCGCGGATGAGGCGGACGTCGCCCGCCATGGACATCAGCCACCCGACGAGCGGGATCTTGAACATGGACTCCTTCGAGAGCCACTTCATCTCCCACGGCAGGTGCGAGATGAGCAACATGTCGACGAAGCTCTCGTGGTTGCTGAGCACCACGTACGGGCGACGAGGGTCGGTGATCGTCACGCCCGACACGCGGAAGCGCCACAGCGGGTTGAACCAGTTGTGCACCACGCAGAGCTTGCGGAACAACCAACCGGGCCAGTAGCGGCCCTTGTCGAACGGTGCCGTGACCGCCCACACCACGGCCACCATCGGCACCCAGAGGATGACGATGATGCCGAGCACGAACCATGCCCAGGCCGACAGGATCGTGCGGGACACGGAGTTGCCGAACACCCGTCGGCGCAGCGAAGACACGGCCATAGGGACTCCATCGTGACACGTCGGCACCTGGGAGCAAGACCCCTAGGGTGCTTCCTGTGACTGTTCGGCGGACCTTGATCACCCTCGTGTTGCTGCTCGCCGCGTGCGGCTCCGAAGAGCCCGGCGGTGGTGCCACTGCGTTCGACCGGATGCTCGCTGCGTCGGCCGTGGGCGCGTGGCGTTCTACCGGCGACGACGTGGTCGAGGTGTGGGTGTGCGCAGTGCCGACGAACTCGTCGGTCGCCGTCTACGGCGGGCTGCCGCTGCGCGCTGAACTGAGCCCTGCAGGCTTGGTGGCGACGATCAGCCCGCGGGTGACCGCCTACTACGACACCATCTCGCACGGTCGTTACCGTCCGTTCTTCGTCGCCGGCGGCACGATCGCGATGGCGGCCGGCGACGAGCCGGCCGACTGCGCCGCCGCGGCGCTCGACCAGTCGTCGGCGACCAGCCGGGCGGTGCTGCTGGTGGCCGACGCCGAGCACGCCGAGGACCAACCGGGTGGTTTCGGCAGCGCGGGCGTGCCCACGTCTGCGCGCGCTGCGTCCGAGAACCGCCGGTGGGCGTACGTGGGCGCCAACGACTTCAGCGCCGTCTGGGACGGCGGTCCGCCGATGGATCTGGTCCAGCACGAACTCGGGCACATACTGGGCTGGGTGCACAGCGGCACCGACATCAACCCCCCGCTGCGGTACACGAGCGCGCTCGACGTGATGAGCGACAGTGCGTCGCCACGCGATGTCGACCCCGCGCGTCGCGATGCGCCCGACACCATCGCCGTGCAGCGCGTGGTTGCCGGGTGGCTGCGCGCCGGCGACACGGTCGTCGCCGAGAACCCGCGACAGGTCACCCTCTCGCCATCGGCCGGCGACGCGGGCACCCGCCTGGTGGTGGTCCCCCTCGACGAGCGATCCTTCCTCACGGTCGAGATGCTGACGGCTGACGGGTTCGACGACCACCTGCCCGTCAGCGGGCTGGCGGTGCACCGGGTCACGATCGGTGGCGACGACCTGCCGGCCACCATCGACCCGCTCACCGGTGGGCCCCAGCACACTTCGCTGCTCGAGCCCGGCGAATCGTTGACGACCGACGGATGGCTCATCGCGGCCGACGACGGTGGCGTGGTGGACCTGCGCCGCGCTCCGGGCTGAAGAACCCTCCAGCGGCCGGCGACGTACTGTTCGCAGGAGGTGGTCGTCATGCGCCACACACGTCACATCCGTCTCGGTGCGGTCGCCCGTGCGGTCGCCGTCGGCATTGCCGCCGTCGCGTCGTTCGCGGGGTGCACCAGCGACGGGTACGGAGGCTCGAGTCCGTCTGCCACGACGGCCGCGGGCGCTACGAACACGGGCGACTCCACTGCCCCTGCCGGTGACGGGGTCACCATCAGCGGCTTCGCGTTCGCGGTGCCGGCATCGGTCGGTGTGGGCACTCCGTTCACGGTGACGAACGCCGACGGAACGACCCACACCTTCACCAACCCCGACGGGGCATTCGACGTCACCGTGCCCGGTGGTGGCTCGGCAGAGGTCACCATCGCGACGGCCGGCACCTACGCCGTCGTCTGCAAGATCCATTCATCGATGAGCGCCACCATCACGGTGAAGTGAGCAGCGCCGCCCTGCGCGCTCGTGCCCGGGCGTAGATGGCGAACACAGGACGCAGCTCGACCCCTACGCTGGCGAACGATGTCCGCTCGTGCGCCACACCTCACCGCCAAGCTGCAGGGTTTCGGCACCACCATCTTCGCCGAGATGTCGCAGTTGGCCGCCGCCACGAACAGCGTGAACCTCGGCCAGGGCTTCCCCGACTCCGACGGACCGCGTGTCGTGCTCGACGCCGCGATCGACGCGATCAACAGTGGTTTGAACCAGTATCCGCCCGGCCCGGGTATGCCGGTGCTGCGACAGGCGATCGCTGACCACCAGCGACGCTTCTACGGCCTCGAGTACGACCCCGACAGCGAGATCCTCGTCACGGCCGGCGCCACCGAGGCGCTCGCCGGCGCGCTCCTGGCCCTGCTCGACACCGGTGACGAGGTGGTGACGCTCGAGCCGATGTTCGACAGCTACGCGCCCTGCATCGCCATGGCCGGCGCCGTCACCAAGCCGGTCACCATCCGCCCACCCCACTACGGCATCGATCCCGATGAGTTGCGCGCCGCCATCACGCCGAAGACGAAGCTGATCCTGTTCAACTCACCGCACAACCCGACCGGCAGAGTCTTCACCCGCGACGAGGTGCAACTGATCGCTGACCTCGCGATCGAGCACGACCTGCTGGTGGTCACCGACGAGGTGTACGAACACCTGGTGTTCGACGGTGTGGAACACATCGCTCTTGCGTCGTTGCCCGGAATGCGTGAGCGCACCCTGGTCATCTCCAGTGGCGGCAAGACGTTCAACACCACCGGGTGGAAGATCGGTTGGATGTGCGGCCCGGCCGAGGTGGTGGCCGCGGTGCGCACGGCGAAGCAGTTCCTCACCTACGTCAACGGCGGACCCTTCCAGCCGGCCATCGCCGTCGGCCTCGGTCTGCCGGACTCGTTCTACGCCGAGCTGGCAGCGGATCTGCAGGCCAAGCGCGATCGGCTGATGCCGGGTCTGGTCGACGCAGGTTTCACCGTGTTCCCCACCAGTTCGACGTACTTCGTGACCGTCGACATCCGCCCGCTCCAGCCCGACGGCGACGGCATGGCGTTCTGCCGTCGCCTGCCGCACGTGGTCGGCGTGGTCGCCATCCCCACCGAGGTGCTGTACCTGAACAAGCACGAGGGCCGACACCTGGTGCGGTTCGCGTTCTGCAAGCGGCTCGACGTGCTGGACGAGGCCGTGGATCGGCTCAAGCGGCTCGGCTGACGCTGCTGAAGCGGTTCGCCGACGTTCGCCAACAGGTCCGCCGATACCACTCAATGAGCCTTGCGACGTCGAGCATCATTGATGCCAATGATCGCCCGGTGGCTCAGCGGCGATCGGGGAGGAAGCGGAAGCGGTCGCGAACCGCGGCGACCCGCGCCGGCTCGATGTCGGCGAACAGGATCGTCTCGCCCTGTGACCCGGTGGCGAGCAGTTCACCGAGTGGGTCGACGATGCGGCTGTCGCCGACGTACTGCAGGCCGCCACCTTCGCCGACGCGGTTGCAGCCGACGACGTAGGCCTGGTTCTCGATCGCTCGGGCCTGGAGCAGCGCCATCCAGTGCTGGCGTCGCGGCTCGGGCCAGTTGGCCGGCACGAGGTAGAGGTCGGTCGTAGGTGCCAACCCCCAGAACTCGTCGGCGAAGCGAAGGTCGTAGCACACGAACGGGCTGACCCTGACGCCCTCGATCTCGACCTGGACCAGGCGGTCACCGGCACGGAAGTGCGCGTCCTCACCGCCGAAGGTGAACGGGTGGATCTTGTGGTAGCGATGCACCGTGCCGTCGGGTCCGGCGAGCACGAAACTGTTCGCAGGCCGCCGGTCCGACGGGTCGCTGTCGGCGGGGACCTCGGGACAACTGCCGCAGACCCACACGTCGTGTCGGGCCGCCTGCTCCTGCAGGAAGGTCGACGACGGACCCCCTTCGGCTTCCCCCAGGTTCGGGTTGTCCACGGCGAAGCCGGTCGAGAAGGTCTCCGTGAGCTGCACCAACCGTGCGCCACCTGCTGCTGCTGCCGCGATCATTGGGGCCAATCGACGGAAGTTCTCGTCGCGGTCGTTCCAAATGATGTCGTGTTGCACCGCAGCGACTCGCATCCCCGAGATGGTACTCGGCCTCGCGAAATCACCTATGGTGACACCGATGCAGGAACTCCGCACCGAGCCGCGACAGCGACGGAGCCAACAGTCCATCGACGCGATCCTCGACGCGGCGGAGAGCCTCATCGCCGCGCAGGGTCAGGTGGGTTTCACTGCGAACGAGCTCGCCGCCGCCGCCGACATGTCCATCGGTCGCGTGTACTACTGGTTCCCCGACATCGCGGCGGTCGTCCACGCGCTCGTCGAACGCAGCGCGGTGCGCATGGCGCAGATCTTCGGCGACTCGGTGGAGAACCAGCACGGCGTCACCACGCCACTGCTGCTGCAACGCGCCATTCGCGCGATGTGCGTGTACGTCGAGCAGAACCCTGCCGCAGTGGCACTGTGCCTCACCGGCGGCGTCGACGGTCCCGGTCGGGTGATGAACGATCGTCTGGTCGATTTGGCCACGGCGCTCGTGCGCGACCGTGTTCCCGGTGTTCCCGACCCCGAGGTCGAGATCTCCGCACGCACCGCCGTCGGCATCACGCTGGGCATGCTCAACGGCTACAACCAGGTCCAGGCCGAGTTCCGCCCGTACCTCGAGCAGGAACTCGTCTACGTGTTGTCGGCGTACCTGTACGCCCGCTTCCCACCACCCGACGACTTCACGTGGACGTCGCCCGAACGGGCCGTCCAGCCGTCACGTCCGTCGCGTCGCGACTTCACCGAGTCCACCCGCGTCTGGCCGGCACTCGCCCCCGATCAACCCAGCTGATCCTCCTCGGGCGTCTGGGGCGTGAGCGGTGTGAGAGGTGTGAGAGGCGTCAGCGGTGTGAGCGGCGTGAGCGGCATCGCCAAGAGGCTGACGGTCTTCGTGCCGCCGTCGGTGTCCTGCTGCCCCACTTCGCGAAAGCCCACGTCCGCGTGGAACTGCAGCGACCGCTCGTTGCGCGGTCGCACGTTCACTTCGCACAGCAGCACCGGCCGCACGCCGGTGAAGCGACGGCGGAGGTCGGCGTAGAAGGCTCGACCGATGCCGTATCTGCGAAAATCGGGGTGGACCGCGATGCGGTCGAGGTAGACGAAGTCGGCGTAGCGGCTGCTGAACCACGTGTAGTTCAGGCTGGCGTAGTCCTGGCCGGGGCCCATGATCCAGCAGAATCCGGCGAACGCACCGTCGACCTCGGCGGTGAGGGCCAACTCGCTGATGCCGAGCAGCCGCCACGCCGCTGCCTCATCGAGCTCGTTCACGTCGGGGACGCAGGCGTTGTTCAGCGCCAGAGCAGCAGGCACGTCGTCGTCGGTGAACGGTCGGATCAGCACGGCCGACGAGACTAGCCAGCGGGTTGGTCGTAGCCTCTCCACATGCTGTTCCGTCAGAAGACCGAGATGGTGACGCCCGAGGCCGCTCTGCCGGGTCGCACCGACCAGACCATGCCCGTGCCCGAGCGTCACTTCGTGCTCGATGCGCCGCTCGCCGGACCGTGGCCCGAGGGCACGCAGACCGCAGTGTTCGGTCTGGGCTGCTTCTGGGGGGCCGAGCGCAAGTTCTGGCAGACGCCCGGTGTGTACACCACGGCCGTCGGCTACGCGGGCGGCTACACCCCGAACCCCACGTACGAAGAGACCTGCAGCGGCCGCACCGGCCACACCGAAGCCGTGCTGGTGGTGTTCGACCTCGCAGCGGTGAGCTACGAGACGTTGCTGAAGGTGTTCTGGGAGAACCACAACCCGACGCAGGGCATGCGCCAGGGCAACGACATGGGCACGCAGTACCGCAGCGCGATCTACACCACCGACCCCTCGCAGGTCGCGTCGGTCGACGACAGCCGGGCCATGTACCAGGAGCGGCTGCGCGCCGCCGGGTACGGCGACATCACCACCGAGATCGCTCCGCTCGACCACTTCTTCTATGCCGAGCCGTACCACCAGCAGTACCTGGCGAAGAACCCGAACGGGTACTGCGGCATCGGTGGCACCGGGGTCAGCTGCCCCATCGGTCTCACCACCTGACGCGGCGAGCGTTCACCAGGAACTTAAGTTCGCGGGGCGGTGTGCCAGGCGGCGAGTTCGGCGCGGAGGTCGTCGAGCGATCGGACGAGTCGGTCGAGCGAGCACTCCATCATCAGGTTCACGACCTCGTGCTGGAACCGCATCCGCCAGTCCGTGTGCAGGCCGATGATGAATTTGCCGTTGGCGTAGGCGTAGCCGAGTTCCCATGCGGTGCCGTCGTCGGTGATGACCCCGTTCAGGTTCGCCACCACCACGTCGCACTCATCGATGCCGCGCTTGTCGTTCTCGAAGATGGCGCGCACGTTGTGCTCGTCCTTCGGCGGGTTGTCGCGATGCGGGAGGAACGTGATGAACCCGGCGTCGGCGACGAGTTGGTCGACCTGCTCGATGAACCATCGCTCGCCTTCGTCGAACAGCGGTCCGGCCACGTAGGCGCGCGGTGTGGTGGTCATCGGTTCCATCCCTTCTCACGGATCTCGTCGCCGTCTTCGTCGAGGCCTCGTCCCTGCCAACGCAGCACGCCGGGGGTGGCGCTGAGCTTGGCGATCAGTCCTTGCATGGGTGTGCCGTCGAGCAACACGATCGCGTCTCGTGCGGCGAAGTGCGGGTCCGCGGCGATGTCGGCCATGTCCATCACCGGACCGATCGCCGCATCGACCTCCTCGAACGCGGCGACGACCTCGTCGCGCGTGCGCTCGGCGCAGAAGTCGTGCATCAACGTCTCCAATTCATCGCGGTGCTCCATGCGGTCGACGAATCGAGCGAACCGCGGATCGTCGCCCACCCCGAGCAGACCCATCAGCCGTGCGGCCACCGAGTCGCTCGATGCCGACAACCCCACCCACTGACCGTCGGCACACCGATACGTGCCGCGAGGAACGGTGTACGGCAGGCCCGCCCCGAGCCGCGGCTGCATCTCGCCCGTCAGTCCGAACAGCGACACGAGCGGGCTCATCATCTGGAACATGCTCTCGAGCAGGCTGACGTCGACGATCTGTCCCACCCCACTGTGCACCGCCACCAGCGTCGCGAACGCGGCGACGAGACCCGTCAGTTCGTCGGTGAGTGCGAGCGGTGGCAGCAGTGGTTGGCCGTCGGGCTCGCCGCTGATGGCCGCCAGCCCCGACATGCTCTCGGCGATCGTGGCGAAGCCGGGTCGGCCGGCATACGGGCCGGTCTGCCCGAAGCCCGTGACCCGCGTGACGACGAGTCTCGGGTTCGCCTCCAGCAGCGCGTCGGGAGCCAACCCCAACCGCTCGAGCGTGCCGGGCCGAAAGTTCTCGACCAGGACGTCGGCGTCGAGCAGCAGCCCGCGCAGCACGTCCAGGTCGGCCGGGTTCTTCAGATCGAGTGCGATCGTGCGTTTGTTGCGGTTGACCTGCTTCCACCACAGGCCTTCGCCGTCGCGGGGGTCGCGCCATGCCATGTTGCGCAGACTGTCGCCCGTGCCCGGTCGTTCGACCTTGATGACGTCGGCTCCGAAGTCGGCCAGGTAGCGCGCACAGTTCGGTCCGGCGATGACCGTCGCCAGGTCGACGACACGCAGGTCGGCGAGCGGGGCCGGACTCGGTTCGGTCATGTCGTCAGTGTGGCCCGCGTCAGCCGAGGACGTTGTACCCATCGGCCAACGGTGCCCGGCCGGTGAGGGCGAGGATGAGCGGCACCGGCTTGGCCAACGACGAGAGCACGCCCACGATGACCGCCGCCGTGTCGGGGTGCAGTTCGGGCGCCTGATCGGTGGCGCGCTGCAGGTCGAGCGTGTGCACACCGAGTTCGACGACGCGCGTCGCCAGGTACTCGACGAGCGTGATCTGGCCCGCGTAGGTGTTCACCGGCTCGTCGTCGGCGGTCGCGGCCACCAACGCAAGTGTGTGGGCCACCGTGGCCTCGGCCTCGCCCACGGGGTCGATCAACTGGCGGCCGGCCATGCGTCCCCGAGCGGCCACGCCCTGGTGCACGCCCGCGTCGGCGAGGACCGTGTTGTAGTACTCGGCCGCGTCGGCGAGCACCCGGTCGACCGTGGGTTGGGCAGCGAGATACCCGTCGATGGTGATGAACGCTCGCAGCGTGTGCGCAGCGAGTTCGCGGGTGGTCCATTCGCCCAGCGCACCGGGGCGGTCCCACCGCTCGGGCGTGATGGCGCGCAGCGTGTCGAGGAAGGTGGTGGCACCCTCGTGGAACGCGGCTCTCACCGCGGGTGGATGTTGCAGCATCGGTCCTCCAGCGCACCGAGCGCGTAGCGCTCGTAGTCGATCCCGAAATCCGAGTACAGGTGCCGGCAACGCTCGCTCCAGCGCAACGCCTCCGGCGTCGAGATGCGATGCACGACCTGCTGCACCCCGCCGGCGTGCACGCGGTACTCGGCCCACGTACCCGGGAAGTCCTTCACGCACCCGATCTCGATGGACGGCGCGCCGCTGCGGAGCATTCGCCGGATCCGGTGGCGGTGCGTGTGCCCGGCGGTGTACGCCAGCACGTTCACCCGCCGCGCGGCAACGTCGTCGAGTGCGTCGCTGGCATCGGGATGCAGGCCGAAGTAACCCTCGGAGCGGCGGCCGTTGTCGTCGCCGGCGATCCATTGTTGATGGTGGCCCATCACGATGACGGAACGATCAGCGTGTTCCGCGGCCATCGTGTCGAGCCACTCGATCTGTGCCGCGGTGAGGCTGCCGGTGGTCTGCTCGGAAATGACCGTGTCGACCAGTGCCACCGCGACACCGGGCAACTCGATCCACTGGTCACCGGCATATCGGGTCTGCCCCTGGTAGGCGTCGTGGTTGCCGCGCACGACGTGCAGTCGGTCACCGAAACGACCTCGGTAGCACTGCTCGAACGCGGCCCATTCGTCGGGTTGTCCGTCGTTCGACAGGTCGCCCTTCACGATGACGACCTCGGGGTCGAGCGCGGCGATTTCGGCGACCGCCCCGTGGTTCATCACCTCGGGGTAGGGAACCTCGCCGGGCTCGGCGCGCTGAATGGGGCCCTCTTGACTGTCGCCGACGCGGCCGGCCTCGACCTCACCGAAGTGCACGTCGTTGACGGTCGCGAACCGACACAGCAACTCGCCGTCGGGTCGCGCCAGTGTGGTGACGTCGATGCCGAGGAACGAGTACGTGGTGTCGGGCGTGAGGTCGATGAAGCGTGCGACGGTGTGACCGTCGTGCAACACGACCAGATCATCGGCGACGGAGGTGACGTCCACGGACGGTCACCGTAGCCGCGGCTCAGCGCCCAGACCTGGGCACGTGCTCAGTTCGTGCGGACGACGACCGAGTTGACGATCTTGTCGTGCCACGTCTGCTTGTCGACGTCCCACAGCATCCACAGGAAGCCGAGGAAGCACAGCCACTGCGAGATCGTGCCCTCGATGATCGATCGGCCGAACGCCCGACCGAAGCCGATGGGCTGGCGGGTGGCCTTGTCGACGACCTTGATGCCGACGATGCGGCGACCCCAGGTGACGCCCGTCGAGCCGAGGTGCTTGATGTAGATGAACGCCACGATGATGAACCCGATCGCCAGGATGGCAATACCGCCGGCGAGGAGGCCACCGTTCAACTGGTCGCCCGTGCACTCGATGCTCGTGACGCCGTCGGAGGTGCTGGTGTCGCAGTCCTTCACCGCGGCCGCGACCATGATCCAGCCGGGAATCGCGAACACCGCGTACAGCAGGCCGTAGAGGATGCTGTCCAGCAGCCGGCCGCCGAAGCGGATGCCGAAACCGGCAAGCTCACCGGCGCCGACGTAGGCGTTGGCGGGGTACTCGGAGATACCCGAGGGCGGAGGCGGAGGCGGAGGCAAGCTGCTCATGGACCGCGACCGTAGTCCGGTCTCGCTCCCCGGGCCGGTGATCCTGGGCCGGTGATCCTGGGTCAGCGGAACGGGCGGTCGCGGCGCGCCGGCAGCGGATTCGCCCACCAGCGCGCGCTGAACCGCCAGGTGGGTGTGCGCAGTGGGTGGTCGTTGTCCGACATGAGCACCGGCTTCGGCCACAGCGCCTCGACGGCTGCCACGATGGCGACGGCCTCCTCGTCGGTGGGTACCGGCGAGATCTCGGGGCTCACAACGGCACGTTCCCGTGCTTGCGACGGGGCAGTTCTTCACGCTTCGTCTTCAACATGCGCAGACCCTGCACGATCTTCTGCCGGGTCTCGGCCGGGTCGATGACGTCGTCGACGTAACCACGCTCGGCAGCGTTGTACGGGTTGGCGTACTTCTCGGTGTACTCGGCGACCAGTTCGGCACGGCGGGCGACGGGATCGGCGGCCTGCTGCAGCTCGCGGCGGTAGACGATCTCGACCGCACCCTGCGGGCCCATGACCGCGAGCTCGGCAGTCGGCCACGCATACGCGAGGTCGGCACCGATGGACTTGCTGTTCATGACGACGTAGGCGCCGCCGTAGGCCTTGCGGGTGATGATCTGGATGCGCGGCACGGTGGCCTCGCAGTAGGCGTAGAGCAACTTCGCGCCGTGGCGGATGATGCCGCCGTACTCCTGGTCGACGCCGGGCAGGAACCCGGGCACGTCGACGAACGTGAGCAGCGGGATGTTGAACGCATCGCAGGTCCGCACGAAGCGAGCGGCCTTCTCGCTGCTCTCGATGTCCAGGACACCGGCGAGCATCATCGGCTGGTTGCCGACGATGCCGACGGGCTGGCCGTCGACGCGACTGAAGCCTCAGACGATGCTCTTGGCCCAGTGCGGGAAGTACTCGAAGAACTCGCCGTCGTCGACGACTTCCTTGATGACCTTCTTCATGTCGTACGGCTGGTTCGGCGACGCCGGAAGAATGGTCTGCAGCGAGGGGCAGAGGCGGTCGGGGTCGTCGCCGGTGTCGAGGGTGGGGGCTTCCTCGAGGTTGTTGCTCGGCAGGAAGCTGAGCAGGAACCGCACGTCGTCGAGGCACGACTTCTCGTCGGGCGACACGAACGTCGCCACGCCGCTCTTGCTGGCGTGGCTCATCGCGCCACCGAGCTCCTCGAGCGTGACTTCCTCGCCCGTGACGGTCTTCACCACGTCGGGGCCGGTGATGAACATGTGACTGGTCTCGCGAACCATGAAGATGAAGTCGGTCATGGCCGGGCTGTACACGGCGCCACCGGCGCACGGCCCCAGAACGACCGAGATCTGCGGCACGACGCCACTGGACAGCACGTTGCGGTAGAAGATGCCGCCGTAGCTGGCGAGGCTGACGACGCCCTCCTGGATGCGGGCGCCGGCGCCGTCGTTCAGGCCGATGACCGGTGCGCCCACCTTCAGGGCGAGGTCCATCAGCTTGTGGATCTTCTCGGCGAACACCTCGCCGAGTGCGCCGCCGAACACGGTGAAGTCCTGGCTGAAGACGAACACCTTGCGACCGTCGACCGTGCCCCAACCGGTGATCACACCGTCGGTGTAGGGCCGCTCCTCCAGGCCCGCAGCCTGGGCGCGATGGCGAGCCAGCAGGTCGAGTTCCTGGAAGCTGCCGGGGTCGAGGAAGTACTCGATGCGCTCGCGGGCGAGCAGCTTGCCCTTCTCGTGCTGGCGCTCGACCGATCTCGGCGAACCGGCGTGGTAGGCCTGCTCGCGGCGAGTGCGCAGGTCGTCGAGCTTCTCTGCCATGGGATTGGAGGTCACGTCGGGCAAACCTAGTGGCCCGCGGACGTGCCGGTCACATGGGCGGGGGCTCCGGTGTGGCGAGATGGGGCAAGATGCATCCGATGGCCCTTCCGCTGACTCCGCCCATCGCGCCGATGCTCGCCAAGTTGACCGAGGGCATCCCGACCGGTGACGGGTGGTCGTACGAACCGAAGTGGGACGGCTTCCGTTGCATCGTGTTCCGCGACGGCGATCACATCGAACTGCACAGTCGCGACAAGCGACCGTTCAACCGTTACTTCCCCGAACTGCTCGACCCGCTGCTGCGCGACCTGCCCGACCGGTGCGTGGTCGACGGCGAGATCGTGCTGCCCGCCGCCGACGACACGGGGCTCGACTTCGACGCGCTGCTGCAGCGCATCCACCCGGCCGAGTCGAGGGTGCGACGGCTGGCTGCCGAGACCCCCGCCTCGTTCGTCGCGTTCGATCTGCTCGCGCTCGACGACCGATCGTTGCTCGACGCGCCGTTGAGCGAACGGCTCGTGCTGCTCGCCGATGCGCTCGCCGACGCAGTGGCGCCGATCCACCTGTGCCCGACCACCAGCGACCCTGACGTCGCCCACCGGTGGTTCACCGAGTTCGAGGGGGCGGGCCTCGACGGCATCATCGCCAAACGGTTGATCGATCCGTACACGCCCGACAAGCGCACGCTCGTGAAGGTGAAGCACCGCCGCACCGCGGACTGCGTGGTGGCCGGGTACCGCATCCACAAGGACGGCAACGGTGTGGGTTCGTTGCTGCTCGGTCTGTACGACGACGAAGGTCGATTGCACCACGTGGGGGTGACCGCGTCGTTCACCGTGAAGCGCCGCACGGAACTGCTGACGGAGCTCGAGCCGCTCGCGCACGACGCGCTCGAGGCACACCCGTGGCGCGAGTGGGCAGAGATGATGCAGGCCGCCGAGGCGAACCAGCGCATGCCGGGTGGCGGGAGCCGATGGAATGCGGGCAAGGACCAGTCGTGGGTGCCGCTGCGCATCGCGCTCGTCGCCGAGGTCACGTTCGGACAGCTCCAGTCCGGTCGCTTTCGTCACGGCTCGACGCTGTTGCGATGGCGCCCGGATCGCGAGCCTGCGTCGTGCACGTACGACCAGCTCGAGGTGGCGACGCCGGTGCCGTTCGCCCGGCTCGTCGCGCCTGACGCCTGAACGTCTGGCCGCGCCGTCAGCCGGAGATCGCGACCGTGGTGCTGGTGGGCAGTGTCGACAGGTCGCCGACGTAGATCTCTTCGCGCCCGATCTCGACGCTGTTCGCGGCGACCACGACGGTCCACGTGCCAGCAGTGTCGAGCGCGAAGCCGGCGCTCTTCGGCAACACCACGACGCCGGGCCCGGCGAGCGGGATGGGTTCGATCATCATGCCCGTGCCGCTGGTTCCGGCCGGCGGCAGGAAGCTCACTGTCAACCCCGCCAGGCCTGCTGCCGGCCGGACGACCTCGATGCGGACGTCGTTGGTGCCGACCCGTTCGGTGAACGACACCCGGACTTCGGTGTCGAGCGTGGGGTTCGAGAAGCTGTGCTCGGGCTGCAGGGCCAGGTCGCCCACGCCGCTGCTCGCGAGGCCGGGCGGGGTGAGTGCCAGCAGCCAGGCCGTGAGGGCGAGCACGACGATGCCGACCAGTGCCTCGATACCGAGCGCGCGACGCAGTCGGGTGGCGAGTGGTGCCGTCATCACCTCGCTGCGGGTGACGCGCTGGCTGATGAACTGTCGTGCTGCGACGCCGACGAAGACCATGATCGACACGAACAGCGTCTTCACGATGAGGACCAGCCCGTGCGAGCTGCCGAGTTGGCCGCGGTCCAGGCGGAACAGCATGATCGCGCCGGTGACGACGGTGGCCCACAGGGCGGGCGTCGAGATGCGGGCGAACCCGCGCACGCCGTGCACCAGGTCTTCGTCGCCGGGTCCGGCGAGCACGACACGCGTGAGCAGGATGAGGCCACCGAGCCACACTGCCATGGCGACGGCATGGACCGCGCCGGCGGCGTACTCGATGATTCCGAACTCGTCGCGGCTGAACGCCAGCGTGGCGACGGCCAGGCCCGCGGGGCCGAGCGCGAACACCTGGGTGGAGGTGTCGATGGCTCGTTCGGGCCGGATGACGACGTAGAGCGCGGCGAGGAGCAGGACGAACCGCATGACCGCGGCCTTGCCCGACGTGCTGTCGAGCACGTCGGCCCATGCGGTGGGCGACAGCGACGAGGCCAGGCTGTTGCCGGTCTGCTGGGCCGTGAGCGCGCCGACGAACAGGAACGTGCCGCCCGTGGCGATGCCCCATGCCGTGCGCAGATACCGCACGGTGAGGATGTACTCCACGCCCTCGGGCCAGGCGACGGCGATGACCACGAGTGCACCGAAGAGCATCGCCAGACCGAGTGTGCTGATGAGGCGGAACAGGCCGAGCGGGCCCGAGCTGGACCCACCGCTGTCGACATCGGCGGCCTCGCCGCCCGTGACCGGTGTGAGGGTCGTGGCGGTGACGGTGGTGCTGGTGTCGACGCCGCCGACGACCGTCGGGCCGGTGGTGGCCGGCGTCGACGTGCTCGGGACGGTGGCCACCGTGTCGTTGGCGATGGAGAAGCTGAAGCTGCCGCTTCCGGCGGGCTGGAGGTTGGTGTCGGTGACCCGCCAGCTGACCGCGCAGGTGCCCTTCGGGGCGACGGCGAGCAGCTCGACCGTCACCGTGACCTGTCCGGCGAGCAGGAGCGGCTGACCGAGCGCCTGGGGCACTCCTGGGTCGCCACACGTCATGGTGACCTGGGGGCTGGGGCCAACCGGCTGGGCGAAGGTGATGCTGATGAGCGGAGGCGAGACGTCGATGCTGCCGTCGGGGGCCGGAACGCTGCTGACGACCGAGTTGTCGGCCGCCGACACCGGGGTCGACCACGAGGCGGCGACCACCGCTGCGGTGAGCAGCGGGAGGCACCAGCGGAGCGCGGAGCGGGCGGACGACCGGGTCGAGTTCTTCAAGGTGCACCAACGCTAGCCACCCGAGCCCGTGCGGGGGGTGCCACCCGGTCGTTTGGCTCGTGCGGCTGGTGTGACACCCCCTGGGTAGAGTCGCACTGATGGCCACGCAGTCGCTCTACCGCCGCTACCGCCCCCGACGCTTCAGCGAGGTGAAGGGGCAAGAGCACGTGGTGCGCGCCCTGCGCAATGCTGTCATCAACCATCGCGAGGGTCAGGCCTATCTGTTCTCGGGTCCCCGCGGCACCGGCAAGACCACGTCGGCACGCATTCTGGCCAAGGTGCTGAACTGTGAGAACCCGCAGGACGGCGAGCCCTGCTGCGAGTGCGACAGCTGCCTGGCGGTCGAGCGCGGCACCAGCTACGACGTCCACGAGCTCGACGCGGCCAGCAACAACGGCGTCGACGCGATGCGCGACCTCATCGAGAAGGCGTCGCTGGGCACACCGGGCCGCCACAAGGTGTACATCCTCGACGAGGTGCACATGCTTTCCAAGGCGGCCGAGGCGGCGCTGCTGAAAACGCTCGAGGAACCGCCGCCGCACGTCGTGTTCGTGCTGGCCACCACCGACCCGCAGAAGGTGTCGGAGACCATCCGCAGCCGCACCCAGCAGCTCCAGTTCCACCTGCTGCCGTCGGCCACACTCGGCGACCACATCCGCTGGGTGGCCGCTGACGCCGGGCTCGAGGTGTCGGACGCCGCGATCGAGGCCGTGGTGCGCCAGGGTGGCGGC
>JANMFL010000389.1:0-6421 GCA_031377945.1 Acidimicrobiaceae bacterium
GCTATGCGCGGGCGGCGGGGCCCGGAACGGTGGTGTCCGGCGCGCCCCGCCGCGGGGCCCCCCGCCGCCTCGCCGGCCGGCCCTCCCCCCGCAACTTCGGTGCCGGGGCCACACCCGGGGTGGCATGCTCGGGGGATGGAACTCACCGGGCACAAGGCCGACCTGCACCGCTACCTCCAGGGCGCGCGCGAGGCGTTGCTGTGGAAGCTGGACGGGTTGTCGGAGTACGACATCCGTCGGCCGATGACGCCGACGGGCACCAACCTGCTGGGCATCGTCAAGCACGTCGCCAGCGTCGAACTCGGCTACCTGGGCGACATCTTCGGGCGACCGTCGGGCATCGCACTCCCCTGGTTCAGCGACGACGCCGAGCCGAACGCCGACATGTGGGCCACGCCCGACCAGTCCCGCGCCGACATCGTCGAGCTGTACCACGCGGCCTGGCGCAACAGCGATGGCACCATCGAGGCACTCGAACTCGACGCGGTCGGCGTGGTGCCGTGGTGGCCGGAGGGCCGCAATCGGATCACGTTGCTGCGCGCAATCGTCCACCAGACCACCGAGACGCACCGCCACGCCGGCCAGGCCGACATCGTGCGCGAACTCATCGACGGCGCGGCCGGGCTACGACCCGACAACTCGAACGTGTGGGCTGGCGACGGCGACGACTACTGGGCGACGTACTGCGCTCGGTTGGAGTCGGCTGCTCGGGAGGCGACCGCCTGAGCAGCCCGGACCGTCGCTACACCCGCGACGGCTTGGCCGGGAACGTCACCTCGGCCTCGGCCAGGCGCCGGCAAGCTCGGCGTTCGCGGCGGATGGGCCACCACTCGTAGAGGAAGATCTCCATCGGCTTCCACATGCTCACCCAGCCGACCACGAGCAGACCTTCGTGCAACACCTCGAGGAACGGGTTCGTGGAGCGGCCGATCACCTGGGCGACACCGTTGAACCCGAAGATCGCGGCGATGCCGATGACCAGGCTGATGCGGCCCTCACGGAGCAGCTTGCTGAGCTGACGACCGGCCTGCCACTCGCGGTACTCGAAGTGGTTGTGGATACCCGAGGCGATGATGTCCTCGCGACCGGCCAGCCGTTGATCGGCGACGAGGACTTCGATCGTGATCGGTTCGTCCTTCTCGAGGTCCTCGGCCCACTCCTCGATCCAGTCGGCGACCTCGGGGTTGAGCGAACGTTCCTCCAGCGACGTGGGGTCCATCGCGTTGAAGATCTGCTCGACGGTGGCGACCCGCACCTGGATCGGCGTGCCCTGCAGTTCCTTCTGCGAGCGGGGCCAATTGCGCTGTTCCATCTCGCGAGTCTCGCCGCGCCACGGGGGCGCGGACGGGATGCGGTCGGCTGGCGGACGGGATGCGGTCAGCCGTTCTTGGGGAGCTCGGCCCAACTCACCGTGCGATCGTTGTTGGGCTCCTTGGGGAGACCCAGCACGCGCTCGCCGAGGATGTTGCGCTGCACCTGGTCGGTGCCGCCGTAGATGGGCGGACCCTGGGCGAACAGCGCCAGTTCGGTGATCGCCGGCGTCATGACCGGCACGCCGGCGGCCTCGTTCACCGTGCGCTGGTCCGACGTGTACGGGTGCAGCATGCCGTTCGCGCCGGCGACGCGCAGGCCGAGGTCGCGGCTGGTGCGCATGATCTCGCTCATCGAGAGCTTGCCGATGTTCGGTGCAGCCGGAATGTCGCGACCGGCGGCCTTCTCGGCCTTCACACGCAGCGTCAGCATGCGACCGACCTCGTGCAGGGTGTGCAGCTTCATCAGGTCCTGTCGGAAGCTCGCGTCGTGGACCATCCCGGTCTCGGTGGCCATCGCGACGAGCAACTTCGACAGACCGGCCGCCATTGCACCGCCCCCTCCACCCGCTGGCCCTGCCGGGCGCACGAAATCGCCGATGCGCTTGGGCAGGTCGCCCGCGATCGTCCCCGCGTTCGCGAGCGCCGCGGCAGTGTGGCCGCCGGCGCCGAGGCCGGCGCGCTATAACATGAGCGTCGTGTTGGCGTCTTCCAAGCCGTTGTTGGTGCAACCGATGATCGCGTCGTCGGCGACGCGGGCCTCGCTGAGGAACACCTCGTTGAACAGCGCACGGCCAGTCATCTCGCGAAGCGGCCGCACCTCGACCGCCGAGCGCTGGTGCATGTCCATCGCGAACCAGGTGATGCCCTGGTGCTTGGGCACATCTGGGTCGGTGCGAGCGATGAGCATGCCCATGTCGGCGATGTGCCCGCCACTGGTCCACACCTTCTGCCCGTTGACGATCCACTCTTCGCCGTCCTTGACGGCGCGCGTGCCGAGGCCGGCCAGGTCGCTCCCGGCGCCAGGTTCGCTGAACAGCTGGCACCACGCGTGCTGGCCGGTGACGATCGGCAGCACATAGCGCTCGATCTGTTCCTGCGTGCCGTGCACGGCGATGGTCGGCGCGGCGAGCAACATGCCCAGACCGCCGGGCGCAGGAACCGCGCCATGACCGACGATGCGCTGCGCGACGGCGATCGCTTCGTTGCGCGACACACCCTTGCCGTAGGCATTGATCGGCAACGCCGGTGCCGCCCAACCCGACGAGCCGAGGCGCTGCCACCAGTCGCTGACGGTCAGTTCCGGGTCCCAGTTCGCGCCGAGCCAGGCATCGAGTTCGTCGAGGAGATCGCTCATCCCCACAGCTTCATCCATGCCCGACCCGCGATGCGATTCGGACGACCCGGGGCTCAGAGGTGTTGCTCAGACTTGGGCGATGTACATGATCTCGCCGGTGGCGACGGCGACGCCGGCCTCGGGCTCCATCGTGATCGCCCACGCCGACGGCTCGGCTGGAGCGTCGAACGTGCGGTGCACGCTGCCGTCGTCGGCTGGGTCGAGCACGTACATGGCCATCGTCTGCTCGGGGGTCACGAGCCACAGCTCGTACGCCTTCCCGTTCGGCGCGGTGGGCAGGTTCTCGCCCATCAGCGCTGCCGTGCCCATCGATTGCGACCACGCCACCTTGAAGGTGCCGACGTGATCGCCCTGCACCTGCAGGTCGAGCATGCGGGCGTCGGGCTGCTCCAGGACCTGGGCGAGTTGATCGTTGAACGGGTCGCCGTCGTCACGAGTGATGGCGAGCACGCCCACGACCAGGCCGACGAGCAGCGCCGCTGCGGCGACGAGTGCCGGCCACGAGGTGCGGATGCGGCGCGACGCCAGCGGGACGGGAGCGACGACGACCGGCGAGAGCTGCCGTGTCACGGCGATGTCGGCGAGGACCCGGTCCTTGAGCGACGCGGACGGCGGGATGGCCAGCGAACCGGCCACATGCGCCATCGTCTCGCGGAACACGATGACGTCGGTACGACACACGTCGCACTTCTCGTAGTGACGTTCGAACGCTTCGAGTTCCCGCTGATCCAACGCGTCGAGCGCGTAGGCAGCTGCCAGGTGATGCACGTCGATGTCGTTCACGCCTCACCTCCCAGTTCGTCGCGCAGGCGAATCAGCCCGTCACGGATACGGCTCTTCACGGTTCCCTCGGCGACGTCGAGCATGACGGCGACCTCCCGGTAGGTGTGCCCACCGAAGTACGCCAACTCGACCGCCTCTCGTTGCAACTCGCTCAATTGCGACAGGGCTCGTCGCACTCGGGCACGATCCACGGTGGCCTCCACCTCGGCCACGACGCTGTCGTGGGGCGGCACGGTGAGCGTCGCATCGCGGTCCTGTCGGTCTCGACTCGCCTGCTCGCTGCGCACCCGATCGATGGCCCGACGATGCGCCAGCGTGGCGGCCCACGAGCGGGCCGATCCCTTGCTGCCGTCGAATCGTGCGGCGAGGCGCCACAGTTCGACGAAGACCTCTTGGGTGACCTCTTCGGAGATCGCGGGGTCGCGCACGACCTTGCGCACGACGCCGTGGACCATCGGCGACAGTTCGTCGTAGAGGTCGGCGAACGCAGTCTGATCGCCACGACCGGCTCTCACCAGCAACGAGCCGGCCCGGTCGTCGATCATCGGCGGCTCGGCGTGGCGGGCGCGCAGGCGCAGGACGCTCACGGGCAACCTCCCGAGGACGACACACCAAGACGGACCGACATGCCCACACTTCGGTGCCCACGGCGCAGCGGATGGGTGCTCTTCGCGAACATTTCTTCATTGTCGCCGATTCGGCTCGCAATGCACGGTCGACCGGAGCAATTTCGATGCAGGTGCGGGGCACGGCGCCGCTCGACGGTGGCCCCGGACCGACGCGGATAGCGTGACGTCGATGGCAGGACGACAGCTCGGACGGCTCACCGCCAAGGTGCTGCACGCAGCCAAGCCGGCCAACGTGCGCGACCGGGCCACGTCGTTCGCCAAGCTGCTGAAGGACGAGTACGAAGCCGGCAAGCGAGACGACCCGACGCCCGACGAACAGCAGGCCACCGCTCACGACGTGTCCGAGGCGATGCGCACGGTCGACTGGACGAAGGTGAAGGCGGCGACGGCCACCACCACGTCGGCGGCCACGAAGAACATGAAGGCGATGGCACAGCAGGTGGACTGGGACAAGGTCACGCCCGTCGCCGCCGAGGTGTCGGCCGCACTGATCGCCGCGGTCGCGGCCGGTCAACTCCCGCTCGGCGGGGTCACCGGAGCTCGAGTTGCGCGCACGATCATGAACGACCGGCAGCTCGCCCAGAAGGTGGCGCAGTCCTTGGCGCGCACACCGAAGCAGGCACCGCCCGATTTCCGCCCGGTCATCAAGGGCGCGATCGAGACGACCGCCACCGAGATCACCGCCACCGACAGCTGACCGGTCACGCACCGACGAACGGGCATTCCGCTCGCCCTCGCGACGCACCAGGACCGCTTCAGGTCGCGCGAATCCAACCGTTTCGGTCGTTTCGCCGCGACATGAACGACCGGAGTAGCCCGTTATGGAGCGGTGGGAGACTCTTCGATCGTGAGCACGCCGTCGGGGCTCCTCGTGATGACGAGGAAGAACGGACCGCCAGACGACACGTCGAGCAGTGGAAAGGAGAATCCGCCCGTCACTGCGACAGGGTCCCCGGTGCGCTCGGTATCGCCGATGGCTGCGAGGATCGGGTCGAGCCACCCTGCGATGGTGGTCTCGTCGAACTTGACGCCGGTGATGGCGATCCACACGTCGGTCGGCCCCATCAACTCCTCGATGGACGACACGTCGTCGGTGTTCCACGCGTTGATGACCGTTTCAGCGATCGCAGTCGCTTCATCCTCTGTCAGCTCGGAAGAAACCGTCTCGGACGTTGTTGCGGCCGTCGTCGGAGCTTCGGTGGTTGACGCTTGGGTCGTCGGCGCGTCCGTGACGGCCACGGTCGATTCGGTCGACGTTGTCGGTACCGAGGTGTCGGCCGACGAAGCGCCATCTGACCCGCAACCTGCACTGCTCAGAACGAACAGGCTGAGCCACAGGGTCGCGACGACCGAGCGGATGCGATCCAGACCGAGTGGATGGTTCATGTCGCTCATTGTCGGCCGGAAGCCCGGACCGTCAATCGGGAAGCCGACACTGGCGGCACATTCATCGGGTCGTCCTTGCCCAGATCACTCAGCCGAAGTCGTAGCCCTTGGGGATGACGACGATGCCGTGGTCGCTGATCGTGAAGCGCTCCGCGTCGGCCTCGCGGTCGAACCCGATGCGCACCCCGGGCGGGATGACCACGTTCTTGTCGATGATGCACCGGTTCACACGCGCGCCGGGGCTGATGGTGACGTTCGGGAACAGGATGGTGTCGGTGACATGCGCGTCGTGGTGCACGCTGCAGTCGGGGGCGATGATCGACCGCTCGACGTGACCGCCCGACACGATCGACCCGCCGCACAGCAGGCTGCCGTCGACGAACGACGGTTCACCTGCGGCACCGCGCGACACCTTCGCCGGCGGCTCGCTCTCGTGCGCCGTGAACACCGGCCAGTCGTTGTTGTAGAGGTTGAACACCGGCACGGGGGCGAGCAGGTCCATGTTCGCGTCGTAGTACGAGTCGATGGTGCCGACGTCGCGCCAGTAACCCTTCTCGCGGTCGTCCTGGCCGGGCACGAGGTTCTTCGAGAAGTCGTACACATGGGCGACGCCCTGTGCGGTGAGCGCCGGGATGATGTGGCCGCCCAGGTCGGTGTACAGGTCGTCCTCGCCGGTGGGTGACACGATGTCGATGAGCGTCTTCGTGTTGAACACGTAGTTGCCCATGCTGGCCAGGCAGCGCGAGTCGTCGCCGGGCATCGTGGGCGGCGTGGCCGACTTCTCGTGGAACTCCAAGATCTTGCCCGAGGAATCGGACTCGATGACACCGAACGCCTTGGCCTCCTCGTACCCGACGGGAATGGCCGCGACGGTGACACCGGCCCCGGACGCGAGGTGCTCGGCCACCATCTGGCGCGGGTCCATGCGGTAGATGTGATCGGCGCCGAACACGCAC
>JANMFL010000407.1:0-4000 GCA_031377945.1 Acidimicrobiaceae bacterium
ACCTCGTCGTCGGTGAACAGGTCGAAGAGGGTGTCCTCGGCGCTGCGGCTGGCCTGGTCGATGTTGCTGATGCGTCGGTAGAGGTAGAGGTCCTCGACGTCGTTCAACTCGGTCTCCTGGACTCGACGCTGCTTCGACCGATACGAGTTGATGTAGGTGTTGGTGAGGATGCGGAACAGCCAGGCGCGCAGATTGGTGCCCTCCTCGTAGCCGTGGAAGCCCTTGTAGGCGCGCAGGTAGGTCTCCTGCACGAGGTCCTCGGCATCGGCTCGATTGCGCGTCATGCGCATGGCCGCGGAGTACAGCTGCGGCGCGTGCTGCATCGCATCCTGTGTGAACTGCGCCCGATCTGCCATCCATGGCACCCTACCCGCAGCCCACCACCGTCATTCCTCGACGGCCTCGGTCATTCCTGTCATGCCCTGGCCGGGGAACTCCCGGCGGATTCAGGCGGTCACGGCATGTCACGAAGATGCGATCGGAGGGTCGCGACAACGTACGCGGGGTCCTCGAGCACGTCGGCGGTCGTGAACTCGACGACCCGCTTGCCGATTCGTTGGAGTTCGTTCCGACGCCGTGCGTCATGACGCCGATCGCTGTCACTCGTGTGACCCCGCTTGCCCGACACCTCGATCACAAGGCTGGAGTCGAGGTACTCGAAGTCGACCCGGATGGCGAGTTCGGTGTCCGTCCGATAGGAGACCTGCGCGACGGGTCGGGGCAGGCCGTTCTCCCGGATGATCTTCAGGAACGCTCGCTCGAGCACCGATTCGCCGCCCGAGTCGAGGAGCAGTGTTCGCAGGAGTCGCGTGCCGGACCTACCCGATCCGCTCAGTTCGTCGATGCGCGTCGTCAGCGTCGGCACCGACGTCAACCGCAGGCGGATCGCGTTGTCGATCACCGACTCGAGTGTCCTCGGGCGAGCAGTCGCAGCGAGGTCGATGATGGCTCGTGTCGCGTTCGAGCACACAATGCCGTCCCTGCTGATGAAGTCGCCTCGGGACCACCGGGTCGTGGTGTGAAGGTTCAGCCACGCCGGCACGTGCCGGCGCGATCGAGGAACGAGGAAGTGGACTCCGGCGTCCGCGCAGCCTTCGACGTCCTGCCATCGGAGTGACGTGGCGGCGAAGAGCGCTGCGTCGGCACCCAGCCACCACGCGCCCGCCCGAACCACCAGACCCCAGGTGCCCGGTGTCGCTGCATGGCGCCACACGCCGGGGACCACCTCGACCCACACCTCGTCGCACGTCAGCCGGTGCCACCTCGCGTCGGTGACACCAAGGGCTCGCCGCATCGGGTTGGTCAGCAGTGAGTGGTTGGCTTGCGCGGCCTGGATCAGTTGGAGCTCGTGCTGCATGCCCAGACTGGGCACGGCGAGGTGCGACGGTCGGCAAACACTCATTCCTGTCATGCCGTGGCCGGGGACCCCTCGGTCGGGGAATGACAGGAACGTGCTGGCGCCGAGCAGCGCGGCGTGGGTTCAGGGGGTGGGTTCGGCGGTGTCGCGGGAGACGACGAAGTCGTCGATGGCCGACACGAACCGCTCGAAGACATCGGCGACGACCGGCAGTTCACGGGTGCGGTACTGGCTGAGGATGAACGTCATCATCTCGGACCGCCGCTCGGCCACGATCAAGTGCCGTCGCCGGCCCTCGTCGGTGATCGCGACCTCGACGACGCGACCGTCCTCGGTGCTCGGACGGCGCTCGGCGAGGCCGGCCTTCTCGAGCCGTTGGATGGCGCGTGTGGCCGACGAGGGATCGACGCGCAGCGCTTCGGCCAGTTCGCTCATTCGCCACGACGGCTGCGCGGCCAACTGGTCGAGCGAATCCATCTGGCCCTGCTCGATGCCGTCGTCGTCGGTGCCGTAGAGCCAGTCGCGCAGCCCGGCTGCCGACGCGCCACGGCGCATCTCGCGCCACGCCAGGCCGATGCGGACGGCGAGGTCGTACAGCTCGAGCGCGCGAGCGTCGTCGGTCGGAAGGTCGGTCATGGGTGGCGTTAGGGTAGCCATGATGGACGACCCTCTCGGTACCGCAGGTACCGCGCCCACCACACCCCTCGATGCCCTGCAGGTGATGGCCTCCAGCGACGTCATGCTCACGCCCTCGTTGCGCCACGTCGAGATGTACACGATGCGTGGGTTGCTCACGCTGCTGTGGCACGAGCCGGCGGAGGACGCGCCGAAGCAGCCCGGCGCGCTCGTGCTGTGCGGTGGCGCGATGGGTGGCGTGCTCGGTCCCGGTGACGCGCTCTACCACCGGCTCGGTGTCGAGTGGTCGGCCCGTGGCGTGCCGGTGCTACGGGTCAGCTACCGCAAGCCGAACGACCTCGACCTGTGCCGCGTCGACCTCGCAGCCGCAGTGCAGCTCGCCATCGGCGGCGCCATGGCCGACCAGGTGGTGCTCATGGGCCACAGCTTCGGTGGTGCGGTCGCCGTCGGTGTCGCGGTCGGCTTGCACGAGATGGTCGCCGGTGTGGTCACGTTCGCGACGCAGTCGGCCGGCTGCGAGCTGGCCGGCGGTCTGCAGGACACCCCGTTCCTGCTCTTCCACGGCGAGCGCGACGAGATCCTCCCCATCCAGGCCAGCGAGATGGTGCAGATGATCGCCGGTCACGGCGACCTGGTTCGCCTGCCTGGCGACGGCCACCTGTTGGCGAAGAGCGACGACGTCATCTGGGGGCGACTCGAGGAGTTCCTCCCGCCGCTCGTCCTGCAGCCGGACGCCTGAGCGGGCGCGGACGCGCCGGGTCAGTGTTGCTTCGGCAGCGTCTGCTTGGCCTTGTCGACCAGGTGTGGCGGCAGCACGTCGTAGTGGTGGTGCTGGGCATCGAACTGGCCGCGGCCGCCGGTCATCGAACGCAGGTCGATCGCATACCGGGTGATCTCGGCGGCGGGCACGATCGCCTCGATGACCTGGTCGCCGTGGTCGTTGGTGGAACTGCCCTGCACTCGGCCGCGGCGTGAGTTCACATCGCTCATCACGTCGCCCTGGTACACCGACGGAACGGTGACCGTGAGCAGCGACACCGGTTCGAGCACCACCACGCCGGCGGATTCCATGGCCTCCTTGAAGCCGGTCGATGCGGCCGTCTTGAAGGCCATCTCGCTGGAGTCGACGGAGTGGTACTTGCCGTCGTAGCACTCGACGGCGACGTCGACCACGGGGAAGCCGTGCACACCACCACGCGCCATGGTCTCCTCGACACCGGTGTGGACCGCCGGGATGTAGTTGCGAGGGATGGAACCGCCGACGGTGACGTCCTTGAACACGAATCCTTCGCCTCTGGGCAACGGGCTGACACGCAGGTTGACGACGGCGAACTGGCCATGGCCGCCGCTCTGCTTCTTCAGCTTGCCCTCGGCCTCGGCGGTCGATGCGACCGTCTCGCGGTAGGCGACTCGCAGCGGGGTGACGTCGACGTTGACGCCGAACTTGCGTGCCATGCGATCGATGGTGACCTGGATGTGTGTGTCGCCGAGCCCGCGCAGCACGGTCTGTCGGGTCTCCTCCACGCGGTCGACATAGAGCGACGGGTCCTCGGCCTGCATGCGCGCCAGCGCGTTCCCCAACTTGTCGTCGTCGGCCTGGGTGCGGGGGAGGATGGCCACGCCGTACTGCGGGGCACGGCGCGGCACGCCGACCACCCTCACGGGTGTGCCCTTCGCCGCGAGCGTGTCGCCGGTGTGGGTGTTGGTGAGCTTGGCCACCGCGGCGATGTCGCCGGCGACCACCTCGCTGGTGGGCGTCTGCTCCTTGCCACGCAGCACGAACAAGCCGTGCAATCGCTCTTCGGTGCCCGTGGTGCTGTTGACCAGCCTGTCGTCTGCCCTGATGGTGCCGGACAACACCTTGAACACCGAGAGCTGGCCGATGTATGGATCGGCGATGGTCTTGAACACCTGGAGCAACGGCTGGGCCTTGGGGTCGGCCTGGACGTCGACCGTGGACCCACCGGCCAGCACCGCCGCGGTGCGGTCGGCGGCGGTGGGGCTCAG
>JANMFL010000523.1:0-1654 GCA_031377945.1 Acidimicrobiaceae bacterium
GCGGCCGGCGATGGTGGCGAGCCGCTCGGTCTCGCGATGCTCGGCACCGAACGACTTGACGACGGCGACACCGTCGAAGCTCTCGTGGACCGCCGAGCTGAGCTTGCCCAGTTCGTCCTGGGCGGTGTTGTAGAAGCGGTCGACTCGTCGCTGGTAGCCGATGTTCACCGCGATCAACACGGGGAACACGCACACCGCAGCAGCACCGAGCAGAGGGTCGGTGACGAGCAGCCACACCGACGACAGCACGACGAGGACGACGGTGCCCGAGGCGAAGGGCAGCGGAGAGAGGATGGCGGTCGCGGCCTCCGCGTCGACCCCTGCGCGGGTGATGAGGTCGCCGGTCGTCTGTCGGCGGTGCCACGGCGCCGGCTGCTCGACGAGGCGATCGACCACCTGCCCGCTGAGTCGCTCGGTGACGCGCCACGTGGTGCGCCCCGCCCACGTGCGGCGAACGACCACTCCCGCAGCTCGCACCACACCGAGCAGGATGAGGGTGCCCAACACCGCCGCGACCGTGCCGGCGTCGACCGAACCCTGCTCGAAACGAGGGTTGATGACGTCGTCGATCATCCAGCGCACGACCACGGCCGACCCGACGGTGCAGGCTGCGAACACCGACGCGCCGCCGACGGCGATGAAGAACGTGCGTTTCTGGTGCCGGAGCAAACCCTTCAGCAGGTACACCGCCTGCGCGAACCGGCCCTCGGGAAGGGGGATCACTGCCTCGGTCATCACGGGCATCCTGTCTATCAGCGCGATGGCCCGTTGGGTGACGGACTTTCGGAACGCTGAACCGTCAGGTCTGGTAGAGCTGACGCAGGCTCGCTGCGCCGGTCCCGATCGCGTTCGTGGCGACCACTTCCGCGTAGTACGCCGTGAAGATGGGCATCGAGGTGGTGCTGTAGCAACTCGTCGCTGTCGTCGTGCAGGACAGAAGCACGGTCCCGCCGGTGGCTGCGCTCCACCACCGCACGGTGTACGACGGGATCGCCGAACCACCGTTCGCCGGTGCCGTCCACGACGCGTTCGCGTGCGTGCCCAGCAGGAGCGGGAAGAACGACTCGACCACCTGGACCGACGACAGCACGACGTTGGTCGGCGTGCCCGGCACCGTGGCCGGGACCTTCACCGAAACGGCGACCGACGACGCGCCGGCACCCTTGACGTTGACGGCCCGCAGTCGGATCGAGTACGTCGCACCGGCCGCGAGGCCCTTGATCGTGACCGGGCTCGCCGCATCGGTCGGCGACAGTGCCTTCCACGCCCCGTTGTTCAACGAGTAGAAGTAGTTGATCAGATTCGACCCGCCGTCCGCGCCAGGCCAGAAGCTGATCGTGGCTCCTCCGGCAACGCCCTTCGCGACCAACGCAGTGGGGGCGGCAGGGACGACGACCGTCGCGCTGGGCCGCACCGACGCCGCCACCGATGGCGCACCAGCGCCCTTGGCGTTCACGGCCCGGAGCCTGATGCTGTAGGACGTGCCGTTCACCAGACCGGGGATGCGGACGGGACTGGCACCGTCCGCAGGTGAGAGCGACTTCCAGACGCCGCCGCTCACGGAGTACTGGTAGTTGGTGATCGTCGCGCCGCCATTGCTGCCGGCCTTGAAGAGGATGATCGCCGCACCGTTGCGGGGTGATGCGACCAGCGT
>JANMFL010000016.1:0-15141 GCA_031377945.1 Acidimicrobiaceae bacterium
CTGCGCCGCGCACCACTCGCCCAGCAGCGAATCGCCGTTCGCCGCAGCCACCTCGCTGGCGAGGGCCACGAGCACCCCGAAGCTGTCATCGACGGGCACCAGCGGCACGATGCCGGCGAGGTCGGCGGCCGCGTCGGCGTCGCCCAGCGCCAGGACTGCGTCCCACACGCTCGGACCGCCACGAGCCGAACCGACGAAACGTGCCTGCTCGACGAGCTGTTCGATCAGGTCCGCCTCCCGAGCGAGCAGCAGCTGCTGCGAGCGCACCGCCGCAGGTGTGACGAACGTGTGCAGGCGAGTGCCCACCTCCAACGCGTTCGCCACGAGCGCTGGTGCCAGGTCGAGGCGACCGCGGGCGAGGGCGTTGGTGGACCGACAGAGCGCGACGCGGACGGTGCCGAATGGCAGCATCGCCTCGCGCGCGGCCACATCGAGCGGGTCGAGTACGGCGTCGATCGCATCCAGATCGCCGAGCTCGTAGTTCGACCGCAACACGGCCTGCGCGGCGATCACCACCAACGTCGGGTCGCCCGTCGAGAGCGCCATCGCATAGGCCTCGCTCGCTTCGGCTGCGACCTCCGCAGGCGGAGCGTGCGCCACCGAACCGGCCAGTGATCGCGTCACCAGCAGCACCGCCCTCGCACGGTCCGAACCGTCGAGCAGGAACACCTTCTCGGCCTCGGCGATGAGCCGATCGCTGGCTGCGGACGCGTCCGTGAACAACGCCGTCATCGCCGCGCAGCAGAGCAGATCGATCGCCTCGGGCGCGTTGGGTGGCAGCAGCGACAGCGGCTCGAGGAACTCGACCAGCCCATCCGCCTTGTCGATGGGGATACCCGATCCGAAACGGACGAGCGCCGCACCCGCGAGCAGTTCGCCGTCGCGCAGCTCCCGACCCAACCAACGAGCCTCGTCGAGGAGTGGATGCGGATCGCCGTCGCCCGAAAGCATCAGCATGCGCGCCCGGGCGAGGAGCACCTTGCCCTGCAACCGGCGGTCACCCACGGCGATGGCCGTCGCTGCAGCCTCGTCGAGGATCTGCTCCGTCTCGGCATAGACCCCCGCGCGCAACAGCGCCGACGCGGCACGCAGCCGGGCTTCGATCTCCACTCCTCGCTCCGCACGAAGCACGACCGGCGACACCGCCAACTCGGCCGAATGCGACAGCACCTGTTGCTCCACAGCGCGGAGCGCCGGCCCGGGATCCAGCCCCAGCCGCTCACGCAGATCGTCGCGGACCTGCGCGATCACGGCGAGTGCATCCTCCTGTCGGCCAGATCGGTACAGGGCGATCGTCAACAGTTCCGCTCGCCGCTCGCGGGTGGGTGACTGCGACAGCGCAGCCCGCAACTCGCCGACCGCCTGCTCGTGCCGACCGACCAGCAACATCAGTTCGAAACGTTCGTCGATGACCTGCTCGTGCAGTTCGTTCAGTCGTTGTCCTTCGGCCTGGAACCACGCACCGGCCTCGACGTCTTCGAATGCGGCCCCGGTCCACTCGGTCAGTGCGGCATCGAAACTCCCGATTCTCCGTTCGATGGTCTGCGACCGATCGCGCGCAACGCGCACACCTTGTTCGAATCGCATCGCGTCGCACGAGACGCCGTCGAGCAGATATCCACCGCTGCGACGCACGACGACCGCTTCGCCGAGCGCCCTTCGGACTCGCGTGAGCGAGACTCGGACCGCTCCGTCGCTGCCACCTCCGTCGGACCAGAGGTCGCTGCACAGTCGAGCGGGGGAAACGGGCGCATTCCCCGCCAGCGCGAGCCTCGCGACCAAGAGCAGGGGACGCCCCGACAACGACTGACGTTCGTCGTCGATCGTCAGTCGCAGTGGACCGAGCACCCGCACATCGATTCCGAACACTGCGGGCAATCTAGAGCACGAGGGAGCACAGGTGTAACGCCGGTGTAACTCGCACCACGTAGAACAGTGGGACTGGTGGTGATGTGCGGGAATGCCACCAGGAAACAGGGGGCGAGGCCTCACCGATACGGATAAAGGACTCGGAATCGGATGTGCGGTGGCTCGTCGCATCCGAGCCCCTGACGATCGGCCTCCTCGTGGAGTGGAGGCCACCGAGGAGCGGCTCGACGACCCCAAGGTCGAGTCGCTCCTCGGGCGCGGCACGTTAGTGTCGCCCCATGCTGATCGCCCTCGATGTCGACGGCACTCTCTTCGACGGGACCGGCGTTGCGCCTGCGGCGCTCGAGGCGCTCCGGTCAGCCCGCCACGACGGTCACGTGGTGATGATCGTCACCGGCCGGCGAGCGGACTCGCTGGTCGACGTCGTCGCCGACGTCCTGCCGCTGTGCGACCTGGTCGTCGCCGAGGACGGTGGTGTGCTGGCCGACGTGGCAACCGGCACCATCGAGTTGCTCGCGCCGCGCATCGACGACGAGTTGATCGCGGCCCTGCGTGCCGCCGGCGTCACCGACATGGACATCGGCCACGTCGCCGTCGGTGCCCCTCGACGGTTCGAGGCCGAAGTCCGGACGGCGAACGACCGACTCGGCGGGACGCGCACGGTGCTGACCAACAAGGGGTCGGTCACGCTGGTCCCGGGCGGCTGCGACAAGGGCACGGGACTCCTCGCGGCGCGTTCCCGGCTCGCCGATGCGGCCATGGCGATCTTGGCCATCGGCGATGCCGCCAACGACCTTCCCATGTTCGCGGTGGCGACCATCGCAGTCGGGGTTGCGAACTCCGACGACGACGTCCGTGCTTCGGGGATCGTCCTCACTCGGGCGACCTACGGCGACGGTGTCGCCGAGGCGCTCGAGCGTTTCCTCATCTGACGCCCTGCTCGGCCGCCGACACCACCGACGCGACACCGTTCGTCACCCGGATGTCGAACGTCATCCCCGACCAACGGACGCCGGTGAGGAACATGTCGTTGTCGAACGCTCCCGCGACCGCGGCGACGCGCAGGCCGTCGTCGGTGGGTTCCAGGCCGAGCAGCGTGCGGAGCAGCAGGAAGGGGGCCGTCGCCGCCCAGGCCTGTGGCGAGCACGACGTGGGGAACGGGATGGGCGTGTCGACCTGTGTGCGGTCCAGCCCGGCGAACAACTCGGGGAGGCGACCGTGCCACGACGTCGCTGCGGCGAACAGACCGTCTGCGACGGCTCGAACCGCGTCGTCGAAACCGTAGCGACGAAGTCCTGCGGCGATGAGCGCATTGTCGTGCGGCCAGACCGTGCCGCAGTGGTAGCTCATCGGGTCGTACGCGGCCTCGTTGGCGCCCATGGTGCGAATACCCCACCCGTTGAACATGTCGGGCGCCATCAGTCGATCGACCACCTGCTGGGTCCGCGACTCGTCGGCGATGCCAGTCCACAGGCAGTGACCGATGTTCGACGTGAGCGAGCCCACCTGTTCCTTGTCGGGGCCGAGCGCCGTCGCGTACCAACCGAGCTCGGGCATCCAGAACGCCTCGTCGAACCTCCGCCGCAGGCGTTCGGCGAGCGCGCGTTGCTCGACTGCCGTCGCGATGTCGCCAAGTCGGTCGGCGATGGCCGCACGCGCCTGGTGCGCGGCGTAGGCGTAGCCCTGCACCTCGGCCAGTGCGATCGGTGCCTCGACGATGCTGCCGTCGCGACGCCGGATGGCGTCGACCGAGTCCTTCCAGCCCTGGTTGACCAAGCCGCGTTCGGACAGCCGCTGGTACTCGATGAACCCGTCGCCGTCGCGGTCGCCGAACTCGGCCATCCAGGTGAGCGCTCGGTCGGCGTGGGGCAGCAACCGCTGCAGATCCGGCGCCGACAGCCCCCACCGGCAGAGCTCACCGAGCACGACCACGAACAGCGGCGTCGAGTCGACCGAGCCGAAGTAGGTGCTGCCGCCGGTGAGCGTGGGCTCGGCGACGTCGAGCGATCGCGTCTCGTGCAGGATTCGCCCGGGTTGTTCTTCCGTCGCGTCGTCGACCTTCGTGCCCTGCAGCTCGGCGAGCGCGTCGAGAACACCGAGTGCCAGCTCGGCGTCGATGTGCATCGCCATGTACGAGCTGATCAATGCGTCGCGGCCGAACAGGGTCATGTACCACGGCGCACCTGCGGCGATGACCGGCCGGCGCTCTGCGCTCGGGTCGTGCAACCGCAGCGCAGCGACGTCGGCGACCGACCGCTCGTAGGCGCCACTCCAGGCGCGGTTCGACGTGCGGAGCCGCGGCACACCGTCGACCCACGCTCGGTGTCGGTCCGATGCGAACGGAAGCCGAGGTCGGTGATGGCGGCGCTCGATCCACGACGCGCCGAGCGCGACCGATAGGTCGAGCTCGACCACTCGGCTCTCGTGCCCACTCATGTCGAGCCGCCAGGTGAAGCCACGTGTGCTCACCTCGACGTCCACTCCCCCGACCTGGAGCGCTGCGGTGCGATGAAGCGAGCCGAGGCGCCAGCCGAACAGCAGCCCATCGGGTTGCACCTCGATGGCGTGTTGACCCTCGCTGCTGGTGCGGCCTTCCTTCAGCGCGTAGACGTCGGCGAAGTCGGCGGCGACCTCCAATTCGACCGTCACCGACATGGGCGCGGAACCGGTCGTCATGAACTCGAGGTCCTCGTGCCACACCGAGCCCAGCCGACGCCGACGGATGACGAGCATGCGCTGATCAGTGTGCACGGCTGGAATCGAACGACCCACGAACGTGGCACTGCTGGCGTCGCCGAGGCTGACCGCGAGGGGTTCGACCGGCGATCCGTTGACGAGCAACTGAGCGAGGCTGAGCACGCGCATGTCGGCGAAGAACACGCCGTGCGTCGGGTTCGCGCTGAAGTCGCCCGAGCGTCCGCTGAGGCAGAAGGTCTGACCGTTGACCAACGTCACCAGGTTGGTCGGGTCGCCGAGGCTGCGCGGCTCGGACGCCAGCACCCAGGGGCTGGGGTGGTCGGCACCCGTCATGCGTCGACCGCTCCCACCACTGTCGGACGCACACCGGCCGTCAGATTCCCACCGGCCGCCGTCTGCGAACCGAACGACGGATCGAAGACGGCACGGCGCTCGAGCCGGACGCGGAACACGTCGAGGTACCCGTTCACCATCCGTTCGACGTTGAACAGCTTCGCAACGCGTGACCGGCAGGCACCGCGGTCGATCTCGTCGAGTCGCGCCAGCGCACGAACAAGGTCGTCGTCATCGTCGCGGAGGAAGCCGGTCACGCCGTCGTCCACGATCTCGGGCGCGGCGCCGGCCGGGCACCCGACGACCGGAGTGCCGCACGCCTGCGCCTCGAGCATCGCCATCCCGAACGGCTCGCGCCACGTGATGGGATTCAGCAGCGCTTCGGCGCCGGCGAGCAACTCGAGCTTCTCGACGCGACCGACCTCGCCCAGGTACTCGATGTCGCCGCCCAGGTGGGGCCGAACGTGCGCGTCGAAGTATTCCCGTTCCGCCGGCTCGCGCATCTTCGCCGCGATCTTCAGGGGCATCCCCGCCGCGGCTGCCACTCGGACGGCGCGATCGATCCCCTTGCCGGGTGCCATGCGCGCCAGGATCGCGACGTAACCCCCACCGCCCTCACCATTCGGGAAGTCGGCCAGGTCGACGCCGTGGTGCACCACCGCGTCGACCGGCAGCGACGTGGACGCCGCATGTGAGTGCGAAATGGCGACGAGTCCGACGTGTGGCAGCACTGCGCCGAGCACGGCATTGCGCGTTCGATCGAACGCATTGTGGTTGGTGGTGACCACGTTCATCCATGGTCGCGACAGCGCGAACAGCGGGCCGGCGAGCGTGTGGTCGTGCACGATGTCGTAGCCCTCGGCCAGCCGGTACGCGCCCACGACGTGTTCGAGTTCGATGCTGCCCCGCCCCATCTGCACGGTGTCCTCGACGGGGATGACCGCTGCGGTCGGCACGGGACAGGTCGAGTCGGGGTGGCAGACCAGCAGCACCTCGTGCCCGGCGCGCTGTAGCCCGAGCGCGAGTTGGTCGACGACGGCCTCGGTGCCGCCGTACGCGGGAGCGGGAACGGGCACCCACGGGGGAGCGATCAGAGCGATGCGCATCGTCGATCGTCGATCGTCGATCAGCCGGCGCTCAAGAGCGTCGTGGGGCGCATCTCGTGCAGCCGGTGAAGGAACGTGTCGGCCCAGTGGTGCACGTCGTGGCGCCGCACGACCGAGCGCATCGCGTCCATACGCGCCGTCTTGTCGCCGGTCGGCATGTGGATCGCCGAGTACAGCGCCTGCTTGATGGCGTCGATGTCGTAGGGGTTGACGATGATCGCGCCGTCGGCCAACTCGTGCGCGGCGCCAGCGAACTCGCTGAGCACCACCGTCGCGGCACCATCGCGGCGTGTCGCCACGAACTCCTTGGCGACCAGGTTCATCCCATCGGCCAGCGAGGTCACCATCATCACGTCGGAGGCTCGGTACCAGGCCGCCAGCTCGCGCTCGTCGAGGCCGCCCTCGAGGTACCGCACCGGCACCGAGCCATTGCGGCGGAGATGGCGGCCGTTCACTTCGTGGACGGCTTCCTCGACGTCCTCGCGCTCGTCCTGGTACGCGGGCAGGTCACCCCTGGTGGGCACCGCGACCTGCACGAACGTGACGTCGTCGACCAGGAGTCGACCCTCGTCGAGCAGCTCGCCGAACGCACGCACGCGCTGAGCGATTCCCTTGGTGTAGTCCAGACGTTCGATGCCGAGCAGCACGGTGTCGACGCCGAGCTCGGAGCGCAGTTGCCGGGCCCGGTCCTCGGCGTCGACTCCGAGGCCGTCCCACTTCTGGAAGTCGACCGAGATGGGAAAGGCGCCGACGGCGACGTGGTGGGCCAGGCGGCGGATCACACCATCGGTGGCAGTGACGTTGGCGCAGCGATCGGCAGCGGCGAGGAAGTTGTCGGCGTCCTCGGTCAGTTGGAAGCCGACGACGTCGGCGCCGAGCAACCCGGTGACGATGTCGCGTCGCCACGGCAGCGATGCGAACAGCTGCGCGTTCGGGAACGGAATGTGCAAGAAGAAGCCAATGCGGAGATCGGGTCGCAACCGGCGCAGCATGGCGGGCACGAGCATCAGGTGGTAGTCGTGCACCCACACCGTCCCGCCACGGGGAGCCACCTTCGCGGTCGCCACGGCGAACCGCTTGTTGACGTTCCGATACGTGCGCCACCAGGTGCGATCCAGTTCGACCGGGCGCAGCCGGCCGTGGAACAGCGGCCACAGGACCGAGTTGGCGAACCCGCCGTAGTAGCGGTCGACCTCGCCTTCGGTGAGCGATACCGGATACAGGTCGAGCCCGACATCGCCGAACGCGACTCGGCCGGCAGCCTCGGGCCCGCCCCATCCGATCCAGCGGTCGCCGTCCGCGATGACCGACGCCAACGCTGCCACCAGGCCACCGGGGCTGGCCTGCACGCCCCCGTCGGGGGCTGCCTCCACCGGCAGACGATTGGCGACAACTGTCAAGGACACGGCGACCTCCTGTGTAGAGGCCACCGACGCGTTGCGTGACGAGACGCGTCGAACGGCCCATGGATCTTCGTGTTCTTTCCCACTTTGGTCGCGTTTCAACCCAAGCGCCAGCGATCCGGCGGAACACGCGTCGTCACCTGGGGTTCAGCGGAGACCCTCGACGATGAGGACGAGTCCGAAGATGACGAAGATGACTGCGGCGCCGATCTTCACCGTGCGCTCCGGCAGCCGCGCACCGAGTTGTTGACCGACGACGATCGCGAGGGCATCGGCGGCGACCATGCCCAGGGTGGACCCGATCCACGTCCCGACGAGACCGTGATTGGTGGCGAGCGTGATGGTGGCCAGCATGGTCTTGTCGCCCAGTTCAGCCAGGAAGAACGCGAGCCCGACGGTCCAGAGCACGGACCGGTTGCTCTGCGCGGCGCGGGCCTCGTCGTCGTCGTCGAGTTCGTCACCGCGAAGTGTCCATGCCGCGAAGCCGAGGAAGGCCACACCGGCGACCACCGAGATCAGGTCGGTCGGCAGGGCCACCCCGACCACGGCACCGAACAGCACGCTGACCAGGTGCACCAGCGCGGTCGCCACGGTGATGGCGATCAGGATCGTGATGGCGCGATAGCGCGCCGCGAACGTCATCGCCATCAGCTGACTCTTGTCGCCCAGCTCGGCGACGAAGATGATCCCGAAACTGATCAGGAATGCGTCCATGGATGTCCTCCGGTCGGCCCGGAGGAGAGCATGGATGCCATCGACCGGGCATCGTGTGATGCCTGGCCGAAGGTCTTGCTCACCCGCCGAAGGCGGGCCCGGGGACCGGGGTTCATCACCCAGTGTGTCGATCACCCGGAGAAGAGCTACTCCCCTTCGCCATCATCGAGGTTATCCCACAGCGGCGGTCAGCGGCCGCCCATCAGTGGCCGGCGATCACTTGAATGTGTCACTTCCTCTGCCATAAGATGCGTCGATGGACGACACCTCGGGCCGATTGATCTCCGACATGCGCGGTGTGCGCTACGGCGAGGTGCTCGGCGTCTTCGCCGGCGATGAAGGGTTGCGCGCCGAGGTGTACGGCACGCAGATGTTGAACGACTGTCCCGCCGAGCTGTGGGACACACTCGATGCCGCCGCGATCGCCAAGGACCTGGGCGCGTTGTTCGTGAAGTTGAACGGACCACGGCACTGGGTGCTCGACGGGCTGGGCTCGAAGGTCGCCGTGCTCGAGCCGGTGCTGCGCGAGTTCAACGGCCTGCTGATGCGTCGTATCGCCGAAGTGAACCTGGGCGACAACCCGGCGCAGGTCCCCTACACCGAGCGTCGTGTGAACCGTGGTGCGGTGTTCTACTTCGACGCCGGCAAGCCGGTGTACGAACTGGTCGACTCGACCGCCACGGCCTTCGTGATGCAGGCGTACTGCATCGGCGTGGACCCGACGCTCACCGAGGCCGACCTGCCCCACCTGGGCGACCGCCTGGCACTTCCCGAAGGCTGGTCGTACCGCACGCGCATCCTCGATGAGGAGTTGGTGGTCGATACGAGCGCCACGCTCGCCGTCGTGCTCCAGGACGAACTCGAGAACAGCTACACCTTGCCGTACTCGCGCTGAGTGCGTCCGGCGGCTCAGTCGCCGAGTGGCAGGCGAACTCTGGCGGTGGTGCCCTGTGGCGAGGTGTCGAAGCTGATCTCGCCACGATGCCGGTCGACCACGATGCGGCGGGTGATGTCGAGACCGAGCCCGGTGCCCTTGCCGACGTCCTTGGTGGTGAAGAACGGTTCGAACACCCGGTCCAGCACCTCGGCGGGAATGCCGGTACCCGAGTCGGTGATGTCCACCTGCAGCAGGCCGTCGACCACGCCCGTGGTGATGCGCAGTGTGCCCGAGCCGTCCATCGCATCGACGGCGTTGTCGATGAGGTTCGTCCACACCTGGTTCAACTCCGCGGCGTAGCCGCCCACCGGTGGCGTGTCCCCGAACTCTCGGGTGACGCGCACCGACTTCAGCTTCGGCGACAGCATCACCAGCGTGCTCTCCAAACCTTCACGCACGTCGAACTCCTGACGACCGGCTCGATCGAGTTGCGAGTAGCTCTTCACCGCCGCAACGAGGTTCGAGATGCGCTGCGTCGTGTCGGTGAGCTCGCCGAGCAAACGGCTCGTCGCGAACGTCGTGGCCGCCCACCGCAGCGCGGCGTCCAGCGCCTCCCGCCCGACCGCCCGTTCGATGGCATCGAGCCAGGTCCCATCGGCGCCCACCGACGCCAGTGACGGGGCGAGACCCCACGGCTCGCTGACGCCGTGGCGTTCCAGCCAGGTGCCGATGTTGTCCTCACGGGCCATCATCGCCAGCGCGTCGTCCTCGGGCAGCGCGAGGTCGAGCAGCTCGCGCCGCAGGCAGTCGAGTTCGACGAACTGTTCTGCGGTGATGGGCATGACAGCCAGGGCGGACAGGTTGCCGAGCATCTCGTCGCAGACGTCGTTCAACGCGGCGACTGCACGGAGCGACGCGGACGCCGGATTGTTGATCTCGTGCGCCAGTCCGGCTGCCATGGTGCCCAACGCGACCAGCGACTCGCGGTGCCGGACCGTCGCCTCGATACTGCGCACCGTCTGGTAGATGCCCGTGATGAGGTGCTTGCCGAAGGGGAACCATTCGTCGATCAGCCCGGCGAGATCGGCGGACGGAAGACGGAAGAACGTACTCGGCTTGCTGGTCGTGCCCGTGGCCCGGTAGGCAGCCGCACTCGCATCGGCCCAGGCCCGGAGCCCGCCTGCCCACTGGCCAGGTGTGGTCATGGTGGCCACGACGACCGTGTCGCCACCCGACTGGCGCGTGAGCTGCACCGAGCCGGTGAGCAGGATCCACAGGTGGTCGGCCGGGGTTCCCTCCGTGAACACCTCCGAACCAGCATCGAACTGCAGCTCGTCGCCGGCAGCCCACATCTGCTGAAGCTGCGCGTCGCTCAACCCCTGCGTCAGGAACGCCGTGCGAAGTGCCTCGATGCCCATCAGATGGTCTCCAGGTACATGTGCACGTTGCTCACCGCATTGGCACCTTCGCCGACGGCGGACGCGACTCGCTTCATCGACGACAGTCGCACGTCGCCGGCAGCGAACACGCCTGGCTTCGAGGTCTCGAGCAGGAACGGTGCCCGCTCGAGCGGCCATCGAGGTGACCCGTCGACGTCGAGCGCTGCCACGTCGGGGCCGGTGAGGACGAACCCCTTGCCGTCGCGAGCGATGTCGTCGCCCAGCCACTCGGTGCGCGGCAGGGCGCCGATGAACGCGTACACCCAGTTCGCGTCCACCGTCTCGGTCGCAGCCGTCTGCCGGTTCACCAGCGTGAGCGTCTCGAGGTGATCGGTGCCCGTGCCCGACTGGATCTCGGTGTGGAGGAGCACGTCGATGTTCTCGGCGGCCACGATGCGCTCGACGAGGTATTGCGACATCGCCGCCTCGAGCGATCCGCCACGGACCAGCATCACGACACGCTTCGCATACTTCGCCAGGTGAAGCGCGGCCTGACCGGCAGAGTTCGCTGCACCCACGATGTAGACGTCGTCACCGGCGGTGCCGGGAGCGTCGCTCGCGGAAGCGCCGTAGAACACACCACGCCCGGTGAGCTCGGCCAGCCCCGGCGCCTCGATCAGGCGGTACGACACACCGGTGGACACCACGACGGCGCGCGCTTCCACCGACGTGCCGTCGTCGAACTGCACCGCGTGGACGCAGCCGCGGGTCTCCAACCCGACCACGTTGCGAGTGAGGACCATCTCGGCGCCGAGTCGCTTGGCCTGGGTGACGGCGCGATGCGACAGGTCGGCACCACTCAACCCGTTCGGGAACCCGAGGTAGTTCTCGATGCGCGAACTCTGCGCGGCCTGTCCGCCCGGCGCCTCACGCTCGATGATGGCGGTGGAGAGGCCTTCGGATGCTCCGTACACCGCTGCTGCCAGACCGGCGGGCCCTGCCCCCACCACCACCAGGTCGTAGAGCAACGACTCGGCGGTGGTGCGCAGGCCGAGCGCGTCGGCCAGGGCGCGGGTGTCGGGCCCGTGCAGCGCGGTGCCGTCGGTCATCAGCACCAACGGCTCGGCCCGATCGTCGCCGGCGAACAGCGAGTGGAGCCGCACAGCTTCGGGGTCGCGGCCGAGCTCGAACCACTGGTACGGCACGTGGTTGCGAGCGAGGAACATGCGCGTGTCGTGGCTGCGCTCACTCCACTTGCTGCCCACCACACGGACACCTTGGAAACGGTTGCCGTGCTCGCGGCGCCAGTCCTCGAGGAGATCGTCGATGACCGGGTACAGACGGTCCTCGGGCGGCGCCCACGGCTTCATCAGGTAGTGATCCAGACCGATGTCGTTGATCGCACGGATGGCCACATCGGTGTCGGCGTACGCGGTGAGCAACACCTTCTTCGCGTTGGGTGCGAACACCAGCGAACGGTGCAGCAGTTCGATGCCGGTCATCTCGGGCATGCGGTGGTCCGACACGATGAGCGCCACCTGCTGGTCACGACGGGCGAACTCCTCCAACGCAGTCAGCGCCTCGGCACCCGAGGTGGCACGAGCGATGCGGAAGCGGTCGGAGTATCGGGACCGAAGGTCGCGGGTGATCGCCTGCGACACGGCCACATCGTCGTCGACGGTCAGGATGATGTCGGCAGCCATGAACTCCCCAGGGGCGAGATGGCCGGGCTCCCGTCGAGCCGGCGCCCGGTCATCGTAGGTGACGGTGTCGTGACCTCGGACCGCATGAACCGCCCCCGTCCGTGGCGAGCGCGTGTACCGGCTACTGCTGCTCGACGACGAGGAACTGGCCCATCAGGCCTTCGTCTTCGTGGTTCCCCATGTGGCAGTGATACATGAACGGGTGCTTGCTGCTCGCGTAGTCGTCGAACTTGGCGACGAAGGTGACCTTCTCGCCGATCTGGACGTAGAAGGTGTCCTTCCAACCCTTCTCGTACTCCGGCACGGGGCCGGTGCTTCGTTCCACGATGGCGAACTGCACGTCGTGGATGTGGAACGAGTGGCCGAAGATACGCCCGTTCTGGATGTTCCAGGACTCGACGGTGTCGAGCACCACGGTCTGGGCAACCTCGTCCATCGAGTACCCCTGGTCGTCGAAGGTGAACGGCGAGCCCGGCCCGGTGTCGGTGATCTCGATGGTCCGCTCGTTCGTCGCATCGGCCGCAGTCCACAGCGCATTCGACGCGAGCGTTGCGGGCAACTCGTTCACCCCGTCCGCAGCGGCGGCGATCACCGCCAGGCGCAGCACGTCGAAGGTCGTGTTGTTGAGCAGGCTGCCGAACTCGCCGCTCTCGTTCGGCTCCCCACCGGGGTAGCCGAGGCTGTAGCCGCTGTTGAACGACTGCATCGTCACTGCGGAGCCCACATCGTCGGCGCCCAGGTCGACGACGATCTCGCACCGCTCCCCCGGCACCATGACGAGTCGGGTCAGAGGAACCGGTGCGTCCAACAATCCGCCGTCGGTGGCGATGACCCAGAACGTGCGATCGTCGGCGAATCCCAGTGTGTACGCCCGTTCGATCTCGCCGTTGAGGATGCGGAAGCGCACCAGTTGCGCGGGCACCTGCGCCTCGGCGTCGAGCGTGCCGTTCGCGAGGAGATGGTCGCCGTAGATGGTCTTGGGGATGATCTGCGAGTCGCCGTCGAACGTGCGACTGGTGAAGACCACCGGAATGTCATCGACGCCGTACGTGCGGGGCAGCGCGAGCGCCGCCTCGTCGTCGTCCTGCACGATGATGAACCCTCCGGCGCCCATGCTGAGCTGCGGCCAGGTGAGTTCGTGCGCGTGCGGGTGGTACCAGTACATCGCCGCGTTGTTCTTCACGGTCCACGTGGGCGACCACGTCTCACCGGGGGCGACGACCTGATGCGGCCCACCATCCATGTCGGGCGGCAGGTGCACGCCGTGCCAGTGGGTGGTCGTGTCCTCGTCGAGGCCATTGGTGACGTTCACCGTGACCGCGTCGCCCTTCTTCATCAGCAGCGTCGGCCCCCACATCGACGCGCCGTTGTAGGCGATGGTCGTTGCGTCCTTGCCGTCGAGCAGTGTGGCCGTGGACGGCGCGAGGCTCAGGTCGAAGGAGGTCCCGTCGAGCACCGGTGGGATCCACAGCGGGTTGAACCCGTGCGACGCACCGGTGGTGTCCGCGGCGGAGGGAGCGGTGGACCCCGAACCCGAGGTGGTCGTGGACGCAGCCTGGTTCGACGACGAGTCCGAGCCGCACGCGGCGAGGGCCGCTGCGCCAGCGGCGACCAGGAACAGCCGACGGCTCATCAGGGTGGAGTTGTTCATGCGGACATGGTCGACGTATCGCCTTGGGGTTTCCTGTGAGTCGTCGGTGAGTTGGCGGTGCGAACGGTTCACGACATCGCGGGGTGAGCCGTCGCATCCGTCGTGCGTCTCGTGGGCCACGGCGTCGAGGTGCTGGCGCCTGAAGCGGTCACTCCGTCGGGACGTCGAACGAAGGGATGACCGGGGTGTCAGCCAGAAGCCGCTTCGTGTACTCCTGCTGCGGGTGCCGCAACGTCGCTGCCGTGGAACCGATCTCGACGATCTTCCCGTCGGCCATCACCGCCACTCGTTGGGCGATGGAACGCACCAGCGGCAGGTTGTGCGTGACGAAGAGCATCGCCAACCCGAGGTCGCGTTGCAGGTCGACGAGCAACTCGATGATCGCCGCCTGCACGAGCACGTCGAGCGCGGAGGTGACCTCGTCGCAGATGAGCATGTGCGGCTTGCTCACCAACGCACGGGCGATGGCCACACGCTGGCGCTCGCCGCCGGACAATTGGTCCGGGTACCGCGGGCCGTATGCCGACGAGAGCGACACGCGTTCGAGCATTCGGTCGACCTCGCGGGCCGCTTCACGAGCGTCGGCCCCGGCAATGGCGAGTGGGCGGGCGATGGAATCGGCGATCGGTCGACGTGGATGCAGCGAGCTGTATGGGTTCTGGAACACGTATTGGATCGACAGACGTTGGGCGACCGGCCGATCGCGCGACGACGCCGCAAGCGGCGCACCGTCGAGAATGATGTCGCCGGTCCACTCCCGGTGGAGCCCCCCGATCGACCGCGAGAGCGTGCTCTTGCCCGACCCGGATTCACCCACGAGCGCCACGCACTCCCCTCGCTCGATGTCGAAGTTGACGTCGTGCACCACGGTGTGGCCGGAGTACCCGGCGTCCACGTGTCGGATGCTGAGGGCGACCTCGGTGTCGCGGACGAGCGCCGGAGCGGACACGTCTCGCGGGCCAGTGCGGTCGGGAATGCCGAACGCATGCACGCACCGCACGTGGTGTGGACGATCGGTTCCGACATCGGTGACCTTCGGGAACTCGTCGGTGCACTCGGGCGTGGCCAACTCGCAACGCAGCGCGAATGCACACCCGGAAGGGCGTTTGCCGGGCGACGGGGCACGGCCACCGAGACCCACCATCTGGCGATCACTGCCCATTTCGGGCGCGGCGGCGACGAGATGTCGGGTGTACGGATGGGCTGGATTGGAGAAGATGTCGGCGGTGGAGCCCTGCTCGACCACCCGACCCGCGTACATCACCGCCACCTGGTCGGCGAGGGTGGCCACCACAGCGAGGTCGTGGGTGACGTAGAGCGCGGCCACGCCGTGGTGCTCGGCGAGTTCGCGGATGGTCTGCAGCACGTGCGTCTGGGTGCTCACGTCGAGGCCCGTCGTCGGCTCGTCG
>JANMFL010000025.1:0-5040 GCA_031377945.1 Acidimicrobiaceae bacterium
CGGCGACCCGGAGGCACAGGCGGTGCTGCCACTGCTCGACGACGACCTCGCCGAACTGGCGCTGGCCTGCTGCAACGGCGAGCTCGGCGACCGCCGCATCCACCACACGGGCGCCAGCTGCACCGTGGTCGCCGCCGCACCCGGCTACCCGGCGGCGCCCGCCACGGGTGCCGCGATCGAGTTCGGAACGGATGCCGAGTTGGCGCTGCTGTTCCCGGCCGGCACCGATGGCACGGTGGTCACCGGCGGCCGCGTCCTCTCCGTCACCGGTCTGGGTGCCTCGCTGGCCGACGCTCGCGCTCGCGCCTACTCGCGACTCGACTCCGTCCGATTCGACGGCATGCAGGTGCGTCGCGACATCGGCTGGCGGGCCATCGGCGCGCAGCTGCAGTCGTACGCCGCGGCGGGGGTCGACATCGACGAAGGCACGCGAGCAGTCGAGCAGATGAAGGCCGCCGTCGAACGCACCCATGGGCCTGCCGTCCTCCGCGGCGTCGGCAGCTTCGGCGGCGTGTTCAGCCTGGCGGCGATCAAGGCCATGGACGACCCGCTGCTCGTCGCCAGCACCGACGGCGTCGGCACCAAGGTCGAGCTCGCCGCTCGCCTCGGCCAGTATCGCGGCGTCGGCATGGACATCGTCAACCACTGCATCGACGACGTGTTGGTGCAGGGCGCCCGCCCGCTGTTCTTCCTGGACTACATCGCCAGCAGCAAGCTCGACGCCGACCAGGTGGCCGAGGTCGTCACCGGCATGGCCGAGGCGTGCGAGGTGGCAGGGTGCGCCCTGCTGGGGGGCGAGACCGCCGAGATGCCCGGCGTGTACGCCGACGGAGCGTTCGACATCGCCGGCACGCTGGTCGGCGTCGTCGACAGGGCCAACCTGCTGCCCGCCGGAGTGCTGCAGCCGGGCGACGTGTTGCTGGGTGTCGGCTCGAACGGACCGCACACGAACGGCTACTCACTGCTGCGCAAACTGTTCGACTGGCTGCCGATGGAGATCACCCCACCAGGGTTCGACGCACCACTCGGCACCACCCTGCTGCGCCCGCACCGCAACTACCTGCCGGTGCTCGACAAGGTACTGCTGGCGGGGAAGGTGAAGGCGTTGGCGCACATCACCGGCGGCGGTCTGCCCGAGAACCTGCCGCGCGTGCTGCCGGACGGCGTCGACGCGATCATCGAGCTGGGCTCGTGGCCGATGCCGCCGTTGTTCCAGCTGGTGCGCGACGTCGCGGTCGGCATGCCCACCGACGAGCTGTACCGCACCCTGAACATGGGTATCGGCATGGTCGTGGTGTGCAGCCCCGAACTGGCCGACGAGGTGCAGGGCATGATCGACGAGCCGACGTGGCGCATCGGCACGCTCGTCGCCGCATCTGCCGATGCCGGTGCCGGCGCCGGCGCCGGCGCCGGCGCCGAGTCGCGTCATGGAAGAACGGTGCACCTGCGATGAAGCGCATCGTGGTCCTCGCCTCGGGCAACGGCTCGAACCTGCAGGCCGTCATCGACGCCTGCGCCGACGGGCGCCTGCCCGCAGTCGTGGTCGCGGTCGTCAGCGACGTCGCCCACGCGAAGGCCCTCGATCGCGCCGACACGGCCGGCATCCCCACCGTGCACATCGGCCGTCGCGACGGCGAGGCACGCGCCGACTACGACGCCCGGCTGGCCGACGTGGTCAGTGGGTTCGATCCCGACTTCGTCGTACTCGCCGGATGGATGCGACTGCTCACGATGAGTTTCCTCGGCTGGTTCCCATCGATGGTGGTCAACCTGCACCCTGCGCTGCCCGGCGAACTGCCCGGCACGCACGCCATCGACCGCGCCTGGGCCGAGCACTGCGCCGGACTGCGCACCCGAACCGGGGTGATGGTGCACCTCGTGCCCGACGAAGGCGTCGACGACGGCCCGGTGCTCGCCTCCGAGGAGGTCGCGATCGCCGCCGACGACACACAGGCCACACTGGAGGCACGCATCCACGCCACCGAGCACCGCCTGCTCGTCGACACGCTGCACCGCCTGTGCACCCTGACCCTCAGACATGGAGCATCCGCATGAACGAACTGTTCGACCGCTACGAAGCCCTCACGTTCGACGATGTCGTCATCGTCCCCGGGTACAGCGACGTGCTGCCCGACACCGCCGACACGTCGGCGACGTTCGCCGACGACATCGTGCTGCAGGTGCCCATCGTCAGCGCCGCAATGGACAAGGTCACCGAGGCCCGCATGGCCATCGCGATGGCACGAGAGGGCGGCATCGGCGTCATCCACCGCAACCTCTCGATCGCCGACCAGGCGGCCGAGGTGCAGAAGGTGAAGCGCAGCCAGAGCGGCATGATCACCGACCCGGTCACCCTGCCGCCCACGGCCACGCTCGCCGACGCCGAGGCGCTGATGAGCCGGTTCAAGTTCAGCGGCATGCCCATCACCGACGCCGACGGACGACTGGTCGGCATCCTCACCAACCGCGACATGCGCTTCTGCGAGCCAGGCGACTACCGCCGCCTGGTCACCGAGTTCATGACCAGCGAAGGGCTCGTCACGGCCCACGTGGGCACCACGCTGCACGAGGCCAAGGCCATCCTGCAGCGGCACCGCATCGAGAAGTTGCCGTTGGTCGACGAAGCGGGCCGCCTGGCGGGGCTGATCACCGTGAAGGACATCCTCAAAGCCACCGAGTTCCCGAACGCCACGCGCGACGGGGCCGGGCGCCTGCGGTGCGCCGCGGCGGTGGGCGTGGGTGCCGAACTCGAGGAGCGGGTCGAGGCACTCGTCGCCCAGGGTGTCGACGCGGTCGCGCTCGACACCGCACACGGTCATTCGGCCGGCGTGCTGAAGGCCATCGTGCGGATCAAGGGCTCGTGGCCCGACCTTCCCGTCGCGGCCGGCAACGTCGTCACCGAGGACGGCGTCGAGGCACTGCACAAGGCTGGCGCATCGGCCGTGAAGGTCGGCGTGGGCGCCGGGTCCATCTGCACCACCCGTGTCGTCAGCGGTGCGGGCATGCCGCAGCTCTCGGCCATCCACTTCGCGGCCCGCAAGGCTCGCCAACTGGGCATCCCGGTCATCGGCGACGGCGGCATCACCTACTCGGGCGACGTGGTGAAGGCCATCGCCGCGGGCGCCGATTGCGTGATGCTCGGCTCGCTGCTGGCCGGTACCGACGAAGCGCCGGGCGAGCTCGAGTTGTTCGAGGGCCGCCGCTACAAGAGCTACCGCGGCATGGGCTCGATGGGTGCGATGCAGGGCCTGGGTGCCGACCGCTACGCCACCGCCCAGTCGGCCGGCGGCCAGAGCGAACTGGCCGGCACGTCGCGCAAGCTGGTGCCCGAAGGCATCGAGGGCCGGGTGCCGTACGCGGGCACGCTCGGCGACGTCATCTACCAGCTCGTCGGCGGCCTGCGCAGCGGTATGGGTTACGCCGGTGCAGCCACGCTCGATGCGCTCCGCGGCGCCCAGTTCATGCGGGTCACCACGGCGGGCCGCAACGAGAGCCACCCGCACGACGTCACGATCACCAAGGAAGCCCCCAACTACCAGCGCAGCTGACCCCGCTGCCAGCAGCGCCCGTCCTCGTTGGGCGCGAAGTGTCCCGAATTCGGGTCACTGCACGCCCACGTGCGCGAAGTGTCCCATTTGTGGGAAGTCTCGCGCCCAACCGGCGGGTGCCAGGGAGGGTCACGCAGGCCGATGGGCATGAAGTAGCCGAACACCACGGCGTCGAGCCGCAGTTGTGTCGCACTCCCGAACCGTCGCACGTGCGCCCGGCCGTCAGGCGAGCTTTTCGACGAAGCCCTCGAGCTGGCGCAGGGTGCGGCACTCGTAGACGCCATCGGTGTGGGTGCCGTAGTCGCCGACGATGGAGTCGCCGGTGTTCCAGTAGCTCTTCGGCTCGGGGTTCAGCCAGTACACGTGACGTGCCTTCTGGCGGATCTCCTTGATGACCCACGCCTGCGACGCGTGGTAGTTGTTGCGCGCGTCGCCGAGCAGCAGCACCGTGGTCTTCGGACCGACGTCCTTGCCGTAGCGCTCCCAGAACACCTCGAACGCATGGCCGTAGTCGCTGTGCCCGTCGACCCACACCACGTCGGCCTCGGTGTTGACGCGATGGATCGCGTTGGCGATGTCTTCTTCGCCGCGGAAGTACTCGGTGACCTCGTCGATGCCATCGATGAACACGAACGAACGCACCTTCGAGAACTGGCCCTGCATGGCGTAGACGAGCATCAGCGTGAACCGAGCGAACGCCGCCACCGAACCGGAGATGTCGGCGATGACCATCAGTTCGGGCTTGGCCGGTCGCGGGTACTTGAACTTCGGCTCGGCGGGCACGCCGCCGTAGCTGAGGCTGTGGCGCACCGTGTTGCGGAAGTCGAGCGGGCCCTTGCGACCGTGGCGACGCTTACGCGCCAGGCGAGCGGCGAGCTTGCGGGTGAGCGGCTGCAGCGCCTTCTTCAGGTTCTGCATCTCGTCGCGCGAGGCGTGCATGAACTCGACGTCTTCCGGCAGCGGCTTGCGCAACGTCTTCGCCATGGCCTCGGCACCGCGGTCGGCAACCAGGCGGCGACGGATCTCGGCCTCGATCTCCTTCTTGAACTGCTCGATGCGGTCGTTGTACTCGTCACGCTCGAGCCGCTCTTCCAACGAGGTGAGCTCGCCGCCCACCTCCTGCTTGCTGGCCTCCATCAGCTTCTCGAGCATGCTCTCGAGGTCGAGGTTGCGCAGCGTTCGATACAGGTAGTAGGTGCCCCCGACCGGACGCCCGGGCTCCATGCCGGCGAAGCGCTGCACGGCCTGCTTGGCCAACGCGCGCATCAGGCCCTGATCGCCGTTGAGCAGCGCTTGCATCAGCATCTGCGCGATCTCTTCGGGTGTCAGCGAATCCATGCCGCCGGCTTGGCCCTTGCCCTCGCCTTGCTGCGCCTGCTCTTGCATCTCGCGCCACATCTCGTCGATGTCGCTCTCGTCGCCCTCTTTGAGCTTGTACTCGGGGCCGCGGAGGCTGAAGTACACCTCGAACACGGTCTCGAACGCACGCCAG
>JANMFL010000040.1:0-1705 GCA_031377945.1 Acidimicrobiaceae bacterium
CGCTGCGCGAGTACCCCGAGCTGGTCAAGCAGTACTTCGGCACGGTCATCCCGCCCGGCGACAACAAGTTCTCCGCGCTGAACACTGCCGTCTGGAGTGGTGGCTCGTTCATCTACATCCCGCCGGGCGTGAAGTGCGAGATGCCGCTGCAGGCGTACTTCCGGATCAACTCCGAGAACGCCGGCCAGTTCGAGCGCACGCTCATCATCGCCGACGAGGGCAGCCAGGTGCACTACATCGAGGGCTGCTCGGCGCCGGTCTACACCAAGGACTCGCTGCACTCCGCGGTCGTCGAGATCATCGTCAAGCCATCGGCTCGCGTCACGTACACCACCATCCAGAACTGGTCGCCGAACGTCTACAACCTCGTCACCAAGCGTGCTCGCGTCGAGGCAGAGGGCCACATGGAGTGGATCGACGGCAACATCGGCTCGAAGCTCACGATGAAGTACCCGAGCGTCTACCTCGTCGGCCCGAAGGCCACGGGCGAGGTGCTGTCGGTCGCCTACGCCGGCCCCGGCCAGCATCAGGACGCCGGCGCCAAGATGGTGCACGCCGCGCCGGAGACCACCTCGAAGATCGTCTCCAAGAGCATCAGCAAGGACGGTGGCATCACCACCTACCGCGGGCTGGTCCGGGTCGAGGAAGGCGCCACCGGCTGCAAGAGCCACGTGCAGTGCGATGCGCTCATCCTCGACGAGGAGAGCACCAGCAAGACCTTTCCGTACATGGAGGTCGGCGAGCGCGACGCCCAGATCGGCCACGAGGCCACCGTCTCGAAGATCGCCGACGAGCAGTTGTTCTACCTGATGTCGCGCGGCCTCTCGCAGGAGCAGGCGATGGGCATGGTGGTGAACGGGTTCATCGAGCCCATCACCCGCACGCTGCCCATGGAGTACGCGGTCGAGTGGAGCCGCCTCATCGAACTGCAGATGGAAGGCAGCGTCGGCTGACGAAGGGCTACGTCGCCCTGCTGCGCGGCATCAATGTCGGCGGCCACAATCCGGTCCCGATGGCCGACCTGCGCACAGCCTTCGAATCCGCAGGATTCGGCGCGGTCCGCACCTACATCCAGTCGGGCAACATCGTGTTCGCCACGGCGTTGCCTGCTCGGGCGCTCGAGGCGCACATCGAGGAGATGGTCGAAGCCCGCTTCGGATACCCGATCGTCGTCGTCGTGAGGTCTCGCGCCCAGATGCGCGCCATCGTCGCTGACGCGCCCGAGGGCTTCGGCAGTCAACCCGGCACCTACCACTCGGACGTGATGGTGTTGAAGGCCCCGCTCTCCAGCGAAGAGGTCATGAAGATCCTGTCGCCGAAACCCGAGGTCGATCGCGCCTGGCCAGGCAAGGGTGTCGTCTACTTCGATCGCCTGAGCGCTCGGCGCACCGAGAGCCGGATGTCGAAGATCATGGGCACGCCCGAGTACCGGGCGATGACCGTCCGCAACTGGAACACCACGACGAAGCTCGTCGAACTGCTCGGGTAACCTGGCCGCACCAAGGCGCTCCACAAGCGTTGCGGTCAGGCCCCGGGTAGCTGTCACTACGCCGGGGCCACTGCCGTTTTCGGACGTGGCACACTTCGCGTGCATGGAGCAGACGCAGGGGTACGACGACAAGCTGGTGACCTTGCTCGAAGCGCTGTGGGGCGAGGGCTATACATCCGCCACCGTCAGAAACTTAAGTCTCCGTCCCGTGCTCAA
>JANMFL010000046.1:0-9753 GCA_031377945.1 Acidimicrobiaceae bacterium
CGTCGAGCGCCGCGCCCGTGGGTGGCACTGCCTCGAGCACGCGCAGGCTGGGCTTCTTGGCGAAGATCTCGAGCGCCTCGGGCTCGAACGAGGGCGCCACGACCACTTCCGTGAACACCGGGGCGAGCGAGGCGGCCAACGCCGCCGTGACCCGCTGGTTCAGGGCCACGATGCCGCCGAACGCGCTGACCGGATCGCAGGCGTTGGCACGCACGTACGCGGCGTCGATGGTGCTCGCCACGGCGACACCGCACGGGTTGGCGTGCTTGACGATGACGCACGCGGGTCCGTCGAAACGCTGGACGAGCTTCCATGCCGCCTCGGTGTCGTAGAGGTTGAGGTAGCTGAGCTCCTTGCCGTTGTGCTGCACGGCGCTGTCCCACCAACTGGTCGCGCCGGCGATGCGGTAGCGGGCGCCCTGTTGGTGCGGGTTCTCGCCGTAACGAAGCGTCTGCGCTCGCTCGAGTGAGAGGTGCAGGCCCTTGGGCAGCACCTCGGCCTCGTCGAACCAGTTCGCGATCGCCGCGTCGTACGCGGCGATGGTGGCGAACGCGTCACGTGCGAGTCGTCGACGCGTCGCCGGCGACAGATGGCCCTTGGCCGATACTTCGTCGAGCACGACTCGGTAGTCGATCGGGTTGACGACCACTCCGACGTGCGCGTGGTTCTTCGCCGCGGCGCGGACCATGGCCGGGCCCCCGATGTCGATGAGTTCGATGCTGGGGTTGTCCGTGAAGGGATACAGGTTGACGACGACGAGGTCGATGGCGTCGATGCCATGGGCGGCCATGTCGGCCTGGTGCGCGGGGTTGGTCGGGTCGGCGAGGAGGCCACCGTGGACCTTCGGGTGCAACGTGACCACGCGATGGTCGAGGATGGCCGGCATCCCGGTGAGGTCGGCCAGATCGGTGACGGGCACGCCGGCCTCGGCCACGGCCTTGGCGGTGCCGCCACTGCTGACGATGCGCCACCCGGCGGCGTGCAGCCCGGCGGCCAGTTCGACGATACCGGTCTTGTCGTACACGGAGAGCAGAGCGGTGGCCATGCGCCGAATGTAGGTGGCCGCGCCCACGGCCACCTACGGCGCTTTACAAGGTGTGAAGCACCACCTTGACGAATGTCACTATGGGTGAGACATCGGCCGCGTCGTGCGGGAAGCGAGGCACTGAGTGACGGAGATCACGCCTGTTGAGAGCGGTGAAACGTCGAAATGTCCAAACTGTCTCTGTTCACGGAGCGTGGTGAGGCGCATGGTGGAGTCAGGCCTCGAGAAGGAGGACCCCATGAACATGCAGCGTCGATTCGGAGTGCTCACCGCAATTGCGGGAGCAGCATTGGCACTGGGATCGTTGACGTTCGGAGGCTCGGCCACCGCGACCGGGTCGTCGAACGACGACGAGCATCACAACATCACCACTTGCCCTACAGGCACCACGCAGTTCGACGGACAGGAGGAGTCCGGCAGCGGGAGCGAGGTGTTGTTCCACTGGGCGGTGACGGACGACACGTACGTCACCATCACACAGATCGACCCCACCGTGACGGGCCTGACCGCGTACATCAAGGGCGGTGACGACTACAGCACCTACAGCCCCGTGGTCGCCGGCGTGCAGATGCAATCGCCCGACAATGGCGGCGGCAACGTCCCCGAGTTGAGTCACTGGTTCCTCTGCTACACGATCACCCCGCTGGTGACCACCACGACCGCGACGACCATCCCTGTCGTCCCCGGACCCAACTACATCGAGACTTCCTACACCGCCTCCTGTGGTACGACCACGATCACGCTCCACAACGTGTCCCCGTGGATCTACCCGGTGTCCGTGTGGATCGACGGAGTTCATTCGTATGGCCCCACTGTGGACAACCGTACCAATCCGCCCAGGCTGGATGGACCGCAGAAGGACGCCACGAAGTCGCGCACGATCACCTTCCTTGAGGACAGTGGCGTGCATACCGTGAGCTTCGTCGTGAATGCTGGCAGCGAGAACGACCTCTACATGAACCTGCCGGTCGGCACGATGACCACCTACTCGGTCGGGTCCGATTGCATCCCGCCCGAGACGACCACGACGACCATTCCGGCGCCGGTGTACTCGTACAACCTGACCTCGATGTGTCGCCCGTCCGAGACGGAAGGCTCGCTGCGGGTTCGCAACGGGTCCCCCACCGATCAGGCGTACACGCTGGCGCTGTACGGAGGGGAGACGCAGTTCAGCGGAACTGCAGTTCCTGGCGACACGCTCGTCACGGTGCCGTGGTCCAGTGGTGGGGACACCTGGATTCTGACCATCGACGGTCAGACCAAGACCAAGGCCATCGGCAACAACCTGCTGTGCGAGACGAGCACCACCACGACGACGACGGTGCCGGAGGTCGTCACCACGACGACCATCGGTGAATCGGAGACTCCGACCACCACCATCGTCGCGACCACTACCACCGAGATCGCTTCTGAAGGTCCGACCACGACGATCGAGCAAGCGTCCGAAGGCCCGACGACGACCTTGCTCGCCGATGCGGGCGGCGACCTGCCGACGACCGGTGGCGGCGCTTCGTTGCCGCTGGTGCTCGGCCTGGCAATGACCCTGGGCGGCGTGCTGTTCACGCTGTTGGCCCGCACTCCTCGTGAGAGCTGACCATCACCCCCACCTCCTCGCTCGCTGCGACAGCGAATCGAGATGAAACACTCCGGCCACTCGGGGCACCGGGTGGCCGGAGCCGCATCACGTACACCCTGCAACGCACGGGTGTACGGTCCGAAGCGGGACGATGCCAATGTGGCGGCGCCCATCCACACCTCGTTGAAGGGGGAACCATGGACATCAGTGCGTTCACCAAGTCCGACTGGATGAAGATCGGCGGCGCGGTCGGCATCTTCATCTTCGGTTTCTTCGATTGGGTGAGTTTCGAATCGCTCGGTTTCTCGGACTCGGGCGGCAACGTGTTCGACTTCTTCTGGACCGGCACGTTGCCGTGGCTGCTCATTCTCGCCGTCGGCACGCTGACGGTGCTGTTGGCACTGAAGGTGATCGACGCCAAGCAACTGCCCTGGCCGCTCATCATGCTGGCCGCGTCGGGCCTTGCGGCACTGCTGCTCCTGATCCGCATCGTGTTCAATCCCATCGAAGGCAGTGACCTCATCGATGCCTCCGGCGGCAGCATCGGCCGCGGCGTCGGCATGTACCTTTCCGTCATCTCCGGCCTGGTCGCGTTCGCCGGCGCGTTCCTCGGTTTCAAGGAGTCGGGCGGTGACCTGAACGACTTGAAGGACGTCAACAAGTTGAAGAGCCAGTTCGGCGTGTCCGGCGCCACGTCGGGCGACAGTGCACCGCCGCCGCCTCCTCCTCCGCCCCCGTCCGCGACGCCGCCTCCCCCGCCGCCCGCTCCCTGAGCACGCGCGGATCACTCCGCGCAAAACCTGAGACGGTGTACGGTGCGCGTTCCGGTCGTCCGGCCCGCCCGCCCTTCTCGGAGGTTCCATGGACAAGAAGATCTCGGTCGCCAACCTGGTGATGCTCGGCGGTGGCGCCGTCACCCTGTTGTTCTCGTTCCTCCACTTCTGGGACTTCGGCGACCTCGGCGGGGCGAGCGCCTGGGAGACCGACTACGGCGCGTTCGTGACGACCATCCCCGCACTGTTGGCGCTGGCCATGGTCGTCTGGAGCCTCGTCGAGCTCGCCGGCATCGGACTGCCCGCGAAGGTCCTCACCTTCGATCACACCCAGCTGAAGGCCACGTGGGCCATCGCCGCCTGCGGCACGATGCTCGCGTATCTCACGGTGGATGGCGACAAAGGCGTCGGGTTCGTCGGCATGTTGATCGGCTCGGTGGCGATGGCCGTCGGCGCCGTCATGGCACTGCTCGGCATGGGCGCGGAGGCGGTCGACATGGCGGGGGCGAAGCAGCCGGCCACACCGATTGCGAGCGCCTCGGCCATGTCGACCGCGTCGCCGCCGCAGGTCACCTGGAATCCGTTGTCCGAACCGCTGGCACCCAGCACTCCGCCGCCACCGCCACCTCCCCCGCCACCGGCGCCGATGTCGGGCGGAGCTCCACCGCCGCCACCCCCGCCACGCTGACGCGGCCGACGCCGTGACGTACCGGTTCACTGCGCCGCTGTGGCGATGGAAGGGCGACAGTGCCTGGCACTTCGTCACCCTGCCGTTCGATCAGTCCGACGAGATCGACGAGCGGACCACCACCACACACGGCGGGTTCGGGTCGGTGAAGGTACGCGTCACCGTCGGCGGCACCACATGGACGACGTCGCTGTTCCCCTCGAGCGAGCAGAAGAGTTACATCCTCCCGGTGAAGGCCGCGGTACGGAAGGCCGAGGCACTCACCGAGGGCCACCCCGTCATGGTCGCCCTCGAACTCGTCGGGCGTCAGCCGTCGTAGCCGTCGACCACGTACATCCGCGCGTCGGCAGCGTCGGCCCGCAGGGCGCGGATGGCCGTGTACTCCGGGCTGTGGAAGAACTCGACGGCCGCCGCCTTCGACGGGAACTCGATGATCACCGTTCGTCCGGCCGGCGCTTCACCTTCGAGCACCTCGATGTCGCCGCCACGTACCAGATACCGCGCTCCGGCCGCTTCCAACGCCGGGCCGGCCTTGGCCTTGTAGCGCTCGTACTGCTCAGGGTCGTGAACCTCTGCCTGGTAGACGATGAAGGCGCTCATCTGCCGAAGCGTAGACGATCGCCGATCTGAACGACCTGGACGCGAAGTAGGGTCCTGCACGTGCTCGACCAGTCCGCCGAGATGGAGTTCGTGGTGCACATCGGCGCCGCGCTCACGACCGGCACGATGGAGCTCGCCGGTCGTGTCGCGCGAGTTGTCGGCGTTCTTCGGTGCGATCGTGATGACACTGCTCATCCTGTGGTTGTCGGGCCGACCCGACGGCCCGCCACGCATGACGCTGTTCCTGCCTGCGTTCTGGATGCTCGTCCGTCCCCGCCGGCGACGACGGCTGACCTCGACCCTCGCCCGTTGGATGCCGCTTCGTCAGCGAACTCGACGGATGAGGTGCTCGACATCGACCCCGGCGACATCGGCACCGAAGACGGCAGCGGCGATGGCCTCCGCGCCGTCGACCAGACGCGGGCCGGGGCGCACCATCACCGCGTCGGCATCGATGGCCCACACGGCGGCACGCTCGGGCATGAGGTGCAGTACCGAACGGGCCTGCTCGGCGGCGCCTTCGAGCCCGTAGCCGCAGGGTGAGACGACGATGTGGTCAGGGTCTTCGGCGACGATGACCTCCCACGTGCTGGGCACCGAACGCTCGCCCGGCATGCCGAGCACGGGCACCGCGCCGGCCGCAGCGACGATGTCGGGAACCCAGTGCCCACCCACGAAGGGCGGGTCGATCCACTCGAGGACGAACACGCGCGGACGCGGTGCATCGCCCATGTGGGCATCGACATGCGCCGTCAGCGTGGCGAGCCGGGCATGCAACCCGGCGACCAGCGCGGCACCCCGCTCGGGCACACCCGCCGCATCGGCGACGGTCTGTACCGACTCGATGACCTCGGCAAGCGACTGGGGGTCGATCTGCAGCACCGCCGCACGGCAGTTCAGACGGGCCACCGCCTCGTCGACGTCGCCGCTCGCCACGGCACACACACGACACAGGTCCTGACTGAGGATCAGATCCGGATCACACCGCTGCAGGGCTTCCTCGTCGAGCGAGTACAGATCCTCACCGGCCGCAACCTTGGCGCGTACCAACTCGTCGATCTCGAGCGGCGTGAGGTGGTGGGTGTCGATGCCGCCGACGACGATCTCGCGACCTTGGCGGGCCTCGGCAGGGAAGTTGCACTCGAACGTGACCCCGAGCAGGTCGTCGGCGAGGCCGAGTTGGAACACGATTTCGGTGGTGGAGGGGAGCAACGAGACGATCCGCACCGGCAGGACGGTACTGCCTCGGGGCGGGTCGCTGGATACCCTCGCCCCATGAACGTCATCGATGCCGTGAACACGCGCATGTCAGTCCGTCAGTTCACCTCCGAGCCGATCAGCGACGACACGCTCCGAGGACTGGTGGCGGACGCTGCCCGCGCCCCGAGCGGTGGCAACGTGCAGCCGTGGCGCATCTACGCCGTGAACGGCGACTCGATGACGGCACTGCGCGAGCACCTCGACGGACAGTCCCCCATCGACGAACTCGAGTACGACATCTACCCCAAGGGGCTGACCGAGCCGTACCGGACCAACCGTTTCGTCTGTGGCGAGATGATGTACGCCACGCTCGGCATCGAGCGCGACGACAAGGACGGGCGCCGCCGCCAGTTCGCCCACAACAACGACTTCTTCGGCGCCCCGGCTGCGATCTTCTGCTACGTCGATCGGCAGATGGGACTGCCCCAGTGGAGCGACCTGGGCATGTACCTGCAGACCTTCATGCTGCTCGCCGTCGAACGCGGATTGGGAACCTGCGCACAGGAGTACTGGAGTGTCCGCCACAAGGCCGTCACCTCGTTCGTCGGGGCACCGGAGAACGAGATGCTGTTCTGCGGCCTCAGCGTCGGGCATCCGGATGCGACCGCGCCGATCAACACCTTGACGACCGAGCGCATGCCGCTCGACCAGTTCGCCCGTTTTCTGTAACGACGCGCTCACGCGTCAGCGCGTCGGTACGCCGTCGCGGAGCACCCAGGGGTACCTGACGTCGTCGTCGATGGCGCGACCCACCAGATCGTCGGGCCCTTCGAAGCGACGAGCACCCGGGCCGACGTACTGAAGGATGTACGCCTTGCGCATCGCACCCGACGTGTTCGGGCCGGTGAGATGCGGCGTGAGGCTGGAGAACACGACGGCGCTGCCAGCACGTATCGGTGCCGCCACCGCCTGCACGGGCCACTGCACAGGGTTGAGCGTCTGCGGTTCGTGACTCGGCATGGCCGTCGACCAGTCGAACCCGACCGAGCGTGGATGCGTGCCGAGCACGGCTCAGGCGTCGAGGGCGCGGAGTCGGGGCTCGGGGTCGTGCAGCAACTCGACCGTGGCGTCGATGCGCAGCGTGGCGCGCTCGGCGGTGTCGAACGGCTCCCACGAGGGTGCGCCCTTGGCCGAGAACGACGAGATCTCATCGGCGAATCGGGTGGCGATGGACTGACGCTCGGCCCCGTCGCCCAGGAGCATCTCGATGCCCTGCTGGTGCAGGTTGTCGAACGCGAACGGGATGTCGAGCGCATGTGCGGAACCGAGCACTCCGCCGAATGCTGGCGACGCCCAGGTGAACCAGTACATCCAGGTCGCGTTGCCTGCGGCGGAACGCGCCTCGGCCAGACGCTGCGCAGGGCGACGGAAGACATGGTCGGTCTGTGCAGCGGCGATGAGCCCCAACGGCGAGGCACCGGGACGGGCGGCCTCGTAGGCGGCCCGCGCCTCATCGGCACGAGCACCGAACTGTCGCTGGGCGTGGTCGTGCCACTTGGCCACGTCGGCGGTCGAGTACGCAGGGTCGAACGCGAGGAACAGCAGGTTCTCGTCGCGGTTCGTCCCGATGCTGAGTGGCTTCGAACTCGCCGCAGCGGCGCCGAGCACATCGACCGGCAGGCCCAGTCCTCCGGCGGCCGGCGTGAACATCTCGTAGCCCGTGTTGGGCATGGCGAGCACGGCTGCTTGCGCCTCGAGCACCTTGTCGAGCGGCAGCGAGCGGGCCTCCTCGAGGTCGGCCACCCCGGCCTTCTCGAAGAAGGCATCCGCCCACGAGCTGGCTTGCTCGAGCGATCGCAACTGGTTGATCGACGGGCTCATCGCCCACGCCTTGTGGAACAGTGCCTGCGCGGCTGGCGCGGCGAGCAGCGACACGACCGCCGAGCCGCCTGCGGATTCGCCGAAGATGGTGACGTTGCCGGGATCACCGCCGAAGCCGGCGATGTGATCGCGCACCCACTCGAGCCCGCAGATCTGGTCGAGCGTGCCCCAGTTGCCCTCGCCCAGGAAGCCGAGGGCGCCGAGGCGGTAGTTGATGGTGACCACGACGTGGCCGCGTGCTGCGAGCCGAGCACCGTCGTACCACGGCACCGAGCCGCCGCCGTTCACGTAGGCGCCACCGTGGATCCAGTAGAGCACCGGCAGGCCCGAATCCGCTCCGGCGCCGTCGGGCGCGAACACGTTCAGGTACAGGCAGTCCTCGCTCATCGAGTCGGAGTTGACGCCCAACAGTTGCTCCATCATTCCCGGCACCTGCGGGCTGAGCGGACCGGCCGTGTCGAACGGGCCCGAGGTCGGGTCGAACGGCACCACGGTGGGCGCCTCGAACCGGGGCGCGGTCGCGTAACGAATGCCGAGGTGGCGGACGATGCCGGGAGCAGCCTGATCAGTCATGGGCGGAACACTAAGCCGCGACCCGACCGTTGTCGCCACGGGACGGCAGGCCGGTCGGCTCGTGAGCGTGCGGCGCATGAAACTGCGCATCTTCACCGAGCCCCAGCAGGGCTCCAGCGCTGCCGACCTGGCACGCGAGCGGGTGTACCTGCAGACGCTCGACCTGGCCGACCTCGATCAGCTCGACCTCATCGCGGCCGAGGTCATGCCCGACTTGTGATCTCAGCCCGGGGCGGTCGCGACGAAGACGTGGAACCCGTCCAGGTCGGTCGGCGCGCCGCCGTGGTAGCCGCCCAGCACACGGACGGCGGTGAAGCCGACCGAGGTGAGCAACGTCACGATGTCGTCGGACGAGTAGATGTTCGCGACGAGTCGGTGCGCCTCGCACGCGACCAGTTCGTCGTCGCGCCACTGCCATGCCGCCAACTCGCGGGTGACGGACCGTTCGGCGACGTCCACGTCGATCAACCGGTGGCGCAACGCGTAGCGGAAACCGTCGGGCGCCAGCCTGCGTTCGTGACTGGCTGGGGGTGAGTCATCGGCCGGCCGAGGATGCCAGCGACGCCACCGCTCGTCATCGAACTCGCCGACCTCGTAGTCGAGCGCGAGGACACCCCCGGGGAGCAGGTGGGACCACTGGCGTCGCAGCCCTTCGACGTCGTCGGCACGAGTCCCACCGAGGCCGAACGATCCGCAGTTGACGATGGTGCGGTAACGACGCGGCAGGTCCAGCCGATGGGTCGGTTGCACGGAGAGGTTCGGATCACAGCCCGAGGCGTGTGCGGCGGCCCGGCACGCGTCGATCATGTCGGCCGACGCGTCGACGCCGTCGACGTCGAGGCCGTCGGCCACCCACGGCACGAGCAGTCGCCCGCTGCCGCAGCCGACATCGAGTGCCGGCTGGCCGGCGGCGACGAACGTGCGGAAGAACACGATCTCGGGCCCGTCGACGTTGAAGTTGGCCCACCAACGAGCGATCAGCCCGTGGTGCCAGGTGGTCGCGGCGTCGGGATCGCGCTCGTCGTTCATCGGCGCGACGCTAGAACGACCAGCCGTCGCGGCTCGCGTGATTTCGAGCGACCACTCAGGCCGTGGTGTCCGGCGCACTTGTGCTTGGGCTTCAGGGCCGTTCGCGTACGCCATGGATGATGAGGTAGCCGAGGATCCAGAACTCGCCGATGGTGGCGGGCAGGGTCATGAGTCCGGCGACGGCGTCGCCGTTGGTGAACAGGTAGGTGACGAAGGCGCTGAGGACGTAGAGCACGCCACCCCCGATCAGAATCCGTCCCATCAGCGCCGGGAGCCAACCGGAGCGGAGTACGAGCCAGCCCATCGGGATCAGCCAGAGACCGAAGAAGATCGCTCCGACTCCCCAGAAATGTCCGCTCAGTTCGTAGAGCAGTTGGGCGGTACCGGC
>JANMFL010000077.1:0-2217 GCA_031377945.1 Acidimicrobiaceae bacterium
CGCCCTGTCGGTCGCCGACGGCGCGATCTGGGCCAACGCATCACTGTCGCACATGCCCACCCAGGTCGCCCGCGTGCCCGCGAACCGCCGCGGTGAGTTCTTTCTGGCGAACATGGTTCCCACGGTCGTCGACCCCGACAAGGACGCTGCACGAGCCATCCATCGCCGCACGTTGAGCGGCTACGTGACGCTCCCCAACTACCGGAACTTCTGGAAGCAGGCCGGCTACGAGAGCGAGATGACGGCCATCGAGGAGGCGTTGGCGGCCGGCGACCGCGATCGGCTGCCCGAGCTGATGACCGACCGCTGGCTCGACGACTGCACCGTCAGCGGTGGCCCGGGTGAGGTGCGCGAGCGACTCGATGCGTGGACGGCCACCGGTGTCCTCCCGATCGCCGTGATGAGCAGCACCACGGGAGGCCAGGCGAAGGCCATCGGCGAACTCTTCGACCTCTACGCCTGACGGGCACCCGCGATCCGGGGCTGGGTCAGAACAGGCGAGCGGTGAGCTGCTTGCGGTAGCCGGCGGTCCGCGGGTCGTCGGGGCCCATCAGCTCGAGGATGTCGAGGAACTGCTGGCGCGCGTCTTCGTCGGCCTTCACCTGTTCGAGCAGCGCCGTGAGCGTCGCGTCGTGGTCGTCATCGGGTGCCAAGTGCGTGCGTGCCTTGGCCGCCGCGAGCCGGGTGCGATCGGACTCGGGGATGCGCGCCAGGAACTGCAGCGCTTCATCGTTCTCGCCGCGCTCGACGAGCAACTCGGCCAGACCGACGATGGCGTCCTCGTTGCCGGGCTCGAGCTCGAGCGCCTTGCGGTACGCACCCTCGGTGCCCTCGGCGAGCAACGACGAAAGGGTCGCCTCGGCCTCGCTGGGCAGCAGCGACGCCACGAACTCCTCCACGACGTGCTCGGGATAGGCGCCCGTGAAACCATCGACCACCGCGCCGTCGCGCAACGCGTACACCGCAGGAATGCTCTGCACCTGGAACGCCTGGGCGATGCCAGGGTTCTCGTCGGTGTTCACCTTCACCAGGACGACTTGTCCGTTGGTGGCGTCGACGACCTTCTCGATGATCGGGCCGAGGGTCTGGCACGGCCCACACCACGGCGCCCACAGGTCGACGACGACGGGGACGTCCATGGAGCGGTCGATCACATCGGTCTGGAAGGTCGCATCGGTCACGTCGACGTAGGGCATGCGCCTGACGATACCCGCCGGGCGCTGCACCTGAACGGTACGACCGATACCGTACGGCCATCATGATCGACGTCCCCGGAGTCAACGTCCCCGCCGTCACCGAGTGGCTGCACACGCACGTCGCGGGCGCGCGAGGGCCGTTCACGTTCGACGTCATCGCCGGTGGCCACTCGAACCTCACCTATCGGGTCACCGACCAGGCGGACCGCCGATTCGTCCTGCGCCGTCCCCCGCTCGGCCATGTGCTCGCCAGCGCGCACGACATGGGCCGCGAGCACCGCATCATCAGCGGGCTGCAGCAGTCCGCGGTGCCCGTCGCGCCGTCGCTCGGGTTCTGTGACGACCCTGCGGTGAACGACGCCCCGTTCTACGTGATGGGCTTCGTCGACGGTCACGTGATCCGCGATCGCGAGACGGCCGAGGCCGTGCTCACACCCGTGGCGCGACGCACCGCGAGCGAATGCATCGTCGACACGATGGCCGCCATCCATGCCGTGGACCTGCAGGCCGCCGGACTGGACACGTTGGGGAAGCACGAGGGCTACATCGCCCGCCAGTTGAAGCGCTGGTACGGCCAGTGGAACCAGCAGAAGACACGCGAGCTCCCGGCCATCGACACCGTGCACGACGCGCTGTTGCGACGCATTCCCGAACAGGGTTCGGCCACCATCGTCCACGGGGACTACCGCCTCGACAACTGCATGATCGGTGACGACGGACGCGTCGTCGCCGTCCTCGACTGGGAGATCTGCACGCTGGGCGACCCGATGGCCGATCTGGGCCTGCTGCAGGTGTACTGGACGGGGCCGGGTGACCCCGCGTCGGCGTGGACCGGCTCCGCATGCAGCGCTCCCGGCTTCCTCGATCGAGCGGACCTGGCGACCAGGTACGCCGCGGCCAGCGGGCGCGACATCTCGACACTCCCCTTCTACGTGTCGTTCGCGTACTGGAAGCTGGCGTGCATTCTCGAAGGCGTCTACGCCCGCTACCTCGGCGGCGCACTCGGCGCCCGCGACGCCAG
>JANMFL010000097.1:0-3206 GCA_031377945.1 Acidimicrobiaceae bacterium
TGTCGAGCAGTTCAAGGCCGACATTGCGGCGATGAATGTGAAGACCTCCGGCAAGCAGGCAGTCGAACGCGCGACCAGCACGCTGGGCATCCTGCTCATGGTCGCCTCACTCGTCCTCGGCATCGGGTCCTACGTGACGGCCGGTGGTCAGGAGAATGCGCTCGATCAGAACGAGTTGATCGTCCTCGGCTTCGTCTGCGTGTCCATGGCCATCATCGGCGCCACCCTGTGGTTGCGCACCGCGCTGGTGCGCTTCTGGCGATTCTGGATGCTGCGTTCCCTCTACGAAGGTCAGGCTCACCTCGACCAGGTGGTGAAGGCCATCCGCGAACGCGAGTGACCCGTCACCCGCGCTGGACAGGAAGGCCTAGCCGAGCACCAGCTCGGCCATGGTTCTCAACGTCTCGATCGAACCGCCCACGATCATCGTGGTCACCCGGCTCTCCTTCCACGCGGCGAGGTCGTCACGAATCTTCGCCTTCGGGCCCACCAGGCAGATCTCGTCGATCATCGCGTCGGGCACGGCAGCAATTGCCTCGGCCTGCTTGCCGTCGAGGAACAACGACTGGATGAGGTCCACCGAACCTTCGTGACCGAGCCTGCGGAACACGTCGGCGTGGAAGTTCATCTCCTGCGCGCCCATCCCGCCGACGTAGAGCGCCAGCGTGGGTCGCAGGCTGTCGTAGGCGCGAGCCAGGTCGTCATCGATGGCGACATTGACGGTGGGCAGGATCTCGAAGTCGTCAGGGCCGCGGCGAGCCCCCGGCCGGTCGAATCCCTCGGCGAGGAAGGGCGCGTAGAGCTCCTCGTGACGCGGCGCGTAGAAGATGGGGAACCAGCCATCGGCCAACTCGGCAGCGAGCGCAACGTTCTTCGGGCCCTCGGCACCGAGAAAGATCGGCAGGTCGGCGCGCAACGGATGGGTCATCACATTGAGCGGTTTGCCCAGCCCCAGTCCGTCGACCGCCGGTATCGGGTACTCGGGTCCGGTGTTGGTGAGCCGCTCCTCGCGCGCCAACACGCGCCGCACGATGCCCACGTACTCGCGGGTTCGGGCCAGGGGCCGGGTGAAACGCTGGCCGTACCATCCCTCCACGACCTGCGGGCCGCTGACCCCGAGGCCGAGGATGAACCGTCCTCCCGAGAGGTGATCGATGGTGATCGCCGCCATCGCCGTTGCCGCCGGCGTGCGCGCCGAGATCTGCACCAGATTGGTACCCAGCCGGATCGTGCTCGTTGCTGCGCCCCACCACGCCAGCGGTGAGATCGCGTCGCTGCCCCACGACTCGGCCGTCCACGCCGAGTCGTAACCGAGACGCTCGACTTCGACGAGCTTGCCCGGCATGCCCTGAGGCATCGACCGCCCCCAGTACCCGATGTGCCAACCGAGCTTCATGGCTGCACCTTACGCTACGGTTCGAAGAGATCTGACGGGGCGTCAGATCCACCGTACGACCGCAAACACCACAGCAAACACGACAGCAAAGAGGCAGGCATGGATCTTGCGTACACGCACGAGCAGGAGGCGATGCGAACGACGCTGCGCTCCTACTACCACGACCTGCTCGACCCCGCGACCGTTGCCGAACTGGCACGCGGCCACGGCATCGGCACCGCAACGCGACGAGTGTGGAAGCAGATGTGCGCCGATGGCTGGGCGGGCGTGGGGTGGCCCACCAGCTACGGCGGGCAGGGCCGCTCCGCCATCGAGCAGTTCATCTTCTTCGACGAATCGATGCGTGCGGGGGCCCCCGTGCCGATGCTGACGATCAACACGATCGGTCCGACACTGATGAACTTCGGTACCGACGAGCAGAGGTCGTTCTTCCTCCCGAAGATTCTGGCCGGCGAGATCCACTTCTGCATCGGCTACTCCGAGCCCGGCGCCGGCACCGACCTCGCCTCCCTGGCGACCAGAGCGGTGCGCGACGGCGACGAGTACGTGATCAACGGCCAGAAGATGTGGACCTCGCTCTCGAGTGACGCCGACTACATGTGGCTGGCCGTGCGGACGGATCCGGACGTGAAGAAGCACAAGGGCATCTCCATCCTCATCGTGCCGATGGACACCCCGGGGATCACGCTGCAGCCGCTGCGACTGATGGGCGAGCACGACATCAACGCCGTCTTCCTCGACGACGTGCGAGTGCCGGTGAGCAGCTGTGTGGGTGGCGAGAACCAGGGCTGGACGCTCATCACCAACCAACTCAACCACGAACGTGTGACGCTGTGCTCCACCGGCATCGTCGATCGCGCGCTCACCGACATCCGGGCCTGGGCGCAACAGACGCAGCTCCCCGATGGGCGGATGGTGGTCGACCAGGAGTGGGTTCAGCTGAGCCTGGCGCGAGTGCACGCCAAGCTCGACGCGCTGCGGCTGATGAATTGGCAGAGCGCCTGGGAGGCCACCAACGGTGTGCTCGACATCGGGCACTGCTCGGCCATCAAGGTCTACGGCACCGAGTTCTACCTCGAATCGTTCCGGCTGCTGTTCGAGATCCTCGGCCCTCCCGGCTACCTCAAGTCGGGCACTCCGGGGGCGGTGCTGCAGTCGCGGCTGGAGGGTCTGTACAGAGGAATGCTCATCCTCACGTTCGGCGGGGGCACCAACGAGATGCAACGCGACCTGATCACGATGTTCAGCCTCGGCTTTCCACGGGCGGCGCGCTGATGGACTTCGCACTCTCCCCCGACCAAGAAGCGCTCCGCGACCTGGCCCGACAGATCCTCACCGACGCCTGTACACAGCAGCGCCTCAAGGACGTCGCAGCCCAAGCGTCCGGTACCGACCTCGAGCTGTGGAAGGCGTTGGCCACTGCCGGTCTCGTTGCCATCAACCTTCCCAGCGCCGCAGGCGGTGGCGGCTACGGCTGGCTCGAGGCGGCCATCGTCCTCAGCGAGATCGGCCGTGTCGCCGCCCCTGTGCCGGGCCTTGCGGTGATGGCGATGGCGGGGCCCGCCCTGGCAGCCGTGCACGATCAGCACCCCGAGCTCCTCACTGGTGTGGTGGCCGGCGAGCAGGTGGTCACGGCCGCGGTCCACGAGCCCGTCGGCGATCCATGGTCGCCGGCCACCACTGCGACCGACGGGCACCTGTTCGGCACCAAGGTGTGCGTCCCCAACGGTCTGCTCGCCTCGCGGTTCGTGGTGACCGCCGCGGACGGGTTGTACGTGGTCGAATCCACCGCCCCGGGGGTCGTCATCGA
>JANMFL010000112.1:0-4448 GCA_031377945.1 Acidimicrobiaceae bacterium
GCTTCGAATGCGCGCTCGCCGTTCCGTTCCAACTCGGTGGCCGGAAGGCTGCCTTCACGATCTACTACCCGACGGCCAAGGTCCTCGACGAACAGTCCGTGCGTGTGCTGAGCGGTCTCGCAGCGGATCTCGAGTACGGAATCCTCAACCTACGCCGGGCGCTCGCTACGGCCGAATCGCTCGAATCCACCGTGAGGGCGCTCGCTGCCGTCACAGAGCTCCGCGATCCGTACACATTCGGACACCAGCAACGTGTGGCTCAACTGGCGGTGGCAATCGGACGGGTGCTCGGTCTCGACGAGCGGTCGATCGAAGACGTCCGTCTCGGCGCGACGTTGCACGACATCGGCAAGATCGCCGTCCCCGCGGAGCTGCTCGCCAAACCCGGTGGACTGGACCAAATCGAGTTCGAGATGGTCAAACGACACGCATTGGCAGGAGAACGCATCCTGCTGCAGAGCCAGCTCCAGTCGCCCGTTCCCGAGATCGCTGCGCAACACCACGAACGCCTCGATGGTTCGGGCTATCCCTACGGCCTTTCAGGCAACGAGATCCACTTCTTGGCCAAGATCGTGTCCGTCGCCGACGTCTTCGAGGCCGTCGTCCATCACCGCCCCTACCGCGCGTCGTTGGGGAGCGCTGCAGCGCTCGCGATCCTCCGGGCCGGTGCTGGCCACCAGTTCGACGCTGAGATCGTCGCCTCGTGCGAGCGGCTCATCGAAGACGGCTTCGACTTCACCGAGCGGTGACGCCCGCGCCGGATCGACGGCACTACCGTTTCCGTCATACCCGACGTCGACCTCGCCAAGCGAGAGGTGCCCAACTGGGCGTGAACCACGGACTGGTCCATCGCCACTTCGGCTCGAAGGACGACCTGCCGGCCGCAGGCGACCGGAATCGCCATCAGCCCTCAACGGCGGCCGATGGAGGCAGCGCGATCCAGATCATCCTCCGCTGACGCAGCGTCAAAACTCATGTCAGCTTCGAGGTCAAGCGGTTTTCTGGAATCAGCGGGGGGCATGCGCGTCAGTTGCTGGGTGGCGTGCGCAGGGCTTCGACGCGCTGGCGGTAGTCGTCGGGTTCGATCTCGCCGCGGGCGAGGCGCTCGGCGAGGATCTCCTGGGCGGTCGGTTGCGCTGGTGTCGCCACCGGTGGCGCGCCGGGCGTGTGGAGTTGCGCGGTGTGGTTGCGCTTGAGCAGGGTCACACCCACGATTCAAGGAGACTCGCAAGACCTGCTCGCGCTCAGTCGGCGAAGACGTCGTGGCTGAGTTGCAGGAAGAAGCTGTGGTCGTGCCCGGTGTTCGGGTCGGTCGAGTTGTACTTCGGCCCGTTCGGCGCACCGGTCGGAAGGTGGTCCTCCGCGTAGATCGCGCCGACCGGACAGACGTCGGGCTGGTAGCAGGCCGTGCACGACGTGCACTCCTCGAGGTTCACGTACAGGATCGTGTCGCCAAAGATCGCCACCGAGTCGGGGTTGGGTCGATGGCTGTTCTCCACGACGCCGCTGCCGGCCATCTGCTCGGAGTTGAGCCGGGCGTTCGTCGAGTCGTACTCGTAGATGCACTGCACGGGGCAGACATCGACGCATGCTCGGTCTTTCGTGCCGATGCACGCTTCAGTGATCACTGCGACGCCAGACATGCAGCACTCGTACCCAGACGCGACCGTGTTCAAACGCGAATGCAGCCGCTCTGCCGAAGTGCGTCGTCGGTCAGCGGACCTCGGCCAGCCGCACGACCTTCTCCACTCGCAGGCGGCCGCTGCTGCCGGGACCGGTGTAGACACCGCAGGTCGGGGCCACGTCGCGGTAGTCGCGACCGACGGCGGTGGTGATGTAGCGGAGATCGGTGCGCCGCCGATGGGTCGGATCGATCGCGACGACGACCTGTCGGGAGGGGTCGAGCACCTCGGTCCACGCGTGGCTCGCACCGTCGCCCACCAGATGGCCCGAGACGTAACGGGAGCGGATGCCGAGGCTGGTACACATCGCGATCATGACGTGGGCCATGTCCTGGCAGACGCCGCGACGCAGTTGCCATGCATCGGCTGCTGTGGTGCGCACGCCGGTGGCGTCGTGGGCGTACTCGAACGAGGTGCGGACGAGGTCGGAGATCGCGTCGGCCGTCTCGAGCACGTCGCTCACGGGTCCGAGCGAGTGGGCCGCGTCACGGATTGCAGCGTCGGGTGTCGTGAGCTGCGTCTGGGTGGGACCAGCGCCGTGCCACGCTGCGGGGCCCGGGGAGGTCGGGTTCCGGACCAGAACGGCTCTCGCGCGGAACTCGATCGTCTGCTCGACACTCGGCACGCTGACGTGCACGACGGTGTTGCCGAAGCGGTCGGCTCGTGTCCGCACCCGCTTGCTCCCGGGGGTGCGGACCTCGAGGCGGCGGACAACCCGGTGCTGATCGCCGTGGCGCTCGCGGGGCACGACCATCAATCGTTGGCGGAGGTCGCGCACCGGCATCGCGTACTCGTAGGCGACGGTCTGGTCGATGACGTAGGTGGCTCGGTCCGCCCCGATCAGCGCGTCGATGTCGTAGCTGTTCGGCACCGACTCGAGGAACTCGTCGTGCATGAACTGCTCGACGTCATGCCGCTCGTGCAACGGACCACCTCCTGTTGAGTTGTTCCCCATGACTGACCACCCCTTGGTCGTTCACCAACGCACCGCCGTGCCCCCGAGAGCGTGACACAGCGAGATCCCACACGCGTGACATGGGAGTGAACAGCGTGTGCCGGGTCAGTTGATCAGGCCGGGTCCGTGGCGTCCAGTTCGCATCGGATCGTTCCAACTCGCTCCCGAGCCGAGCTCGGCCCACACCGTCATGCCGACCATCTCGATCCGTCCGAAGGAGGTGATCATCGCCACGTCGGCGGCATCGCGTCCTCGGCCGATCACGACACGACCGACCCGCGGCCGGTTGTTCCGCGGATCGAACGTGAACCATCGGCCACCCAGGAACACCTCCATCCAGGCGCAGAAGTCCATCTCGACGCCCAGGTCGGGTTCACCGATGTCGGGCAGGTAGCCGAACACGTAGCGCGCCGGAATGTTCATTGCCCGACACAGTGCGATCCCCAGATGTGTGAAGTCGCGACAGACACCGATGCCACGGTCGAGCACGCTGACGGCCGAGTACTCCGGCGACGAACTGCCGTACTGGAACTCGAGGTGACCGTGGACCCAGTTGCAGATGCTCTGGACCTGCGCCCATCCGGTCTGGACGGAGCCGAACGTCGACCACGCGAGATCTGCGAGCCGGTCGGACTCGCAGTAGCGACTGGGCATGAGGAAGTACAGGACCTCGTCCGGCAGGTCCTTCGGCGGGGCGAGCTCGGCGTGCTCGACGATCTCGTCGTGCTCGTCGCTCACGTTCACCCGAGCCATGAACTGCACATTGGCCTCGCCGGCGTCGAAGGTGATCCTCCTGCAGCGATTCCCGTACGAGTCGACGTAGGTCGTCGACGGCGGAAGCACCGCGTCGCGGGTGATCACCAGCCTCGAGTCGACCACCCTGTGCAGGTCCGTCGAGTGAGGTTCGAACAGCATGACGGCGTGAGTGGCGACAGGAACACCGAACACGAACGAGCATCCGATGTCGAGGTCCATGTTCGTTCGATCCTACCGACGTCTCGTTGGTGCGCGAAGCGGACTCAGCACCACGAGAACACCGATGAGGAGGATGGCCAGATGGTCTCCTCCCTCGTGGGCACCAGCGCAGGTACAGGGTCTCAAAGGTCGTGGAGGTCGTGCGTCAGCCGGTGCGTGGTGCATCGGTGGCCGAGAAGATGGCGAGCCACCTGCGTGATGCCTCTGTGCGGCCGACCTCGGTGACCAGGTCAGCCCAGATGCGTGACCGGCCGGCCTCGTCTGCCGCGCGCACGTCCGCTGCGTCGACGTCATCCATCCGCTGGACGTTCATCAGGTTCTCGTTGGGGCGAGCGGGTCGGGTGTCCTGCTCGTCACGGCCACTTCGGAGTCGGCCAGTCGGTCAGCAGGCGACATCTCATCCTCGACCGGGTCCGGATCGCCCGGCATCACGTCGGTCTCGGAGACGTGCCACGCAGGACTGTCACCCGCGGTCTCCACGTTGAACCCATGCTCGAACACGAGGCTTCCGCCGAAGGTCGCACCCACGGCGACCAACATGGCGACCATGATCGAGATGACGAGGATCGGACCTGTGGGGTGCGAGCGAGTGTGGTAGCCGTCCAGCCGCAACGCGATGTCGGCAAGGGCGAGTGCTGTCACGAAGATCATCGTCCACGCATGTGTGTTCGCCGTCCGTCGTGCTTGAGTGCCCTTCTCCGTGGAGCGCAGCCAGTCCCAGAAACCCGTCAGGGCTGCGGGTAAGGACACGGCAGCACCTCCGATGAAGAGGAAGGTGCCGGCGCGGAAGAAGTCGCGACTCCACGACTGGTTCCGGCCGATGGTGGCGATCACGT
>JANMFL010000126.1:0-1756 GCA_031377945.1 Acidimicrobiaceae bacterium
GCCTCGGCGACCTCGGCGAGCACCTCCTCGGTGGCGGGGTTGATGCTCTTCAGGCTGCCGCCGGTGCCGTCGACGAACTCGCCGTCGATGAACAGGCCGTACGACGACGCGAGGTCGACGACGGAGCGCGACTCGGGAGCCGGTGCGTACTCGAACGGGGTGGGCACGGGTTCCTCCGCGTCAGTCGACGGTGACGTAGTCGGGGCCGGAGTAGCGTCCGGAGGCCATCTTCTGCCGCTGCATCAGCAGGTCGTTCAACAGGCTCGAGGCACCGAACCTGAACAGGTCGGGGGTGAGCCAGTCGGTGCCGACGGTCTCGTTCACCAGCACCAGGTACTTCATGGCGTCCTTGGTGGTGCTGATGCCGCCCGCGGGCTTCATGCCGATGATCGCGCCCGTGGCTTCGCGCCAGTCGCGGCACGCCTCGAGCATGACGAGGGTGACGGGGAGGGTGGCGGCGGGTGCGACCTTGCCGGTGCTCGTCTTGATGAAGTCGGCGCCCGCCATCATCGCCAACCACGACGCGCGACGGACGTTGTCGTACGTCGCGAGCTCGCCCGTCTCGAGGATCACCTTGAGGTGGGCGTCGGCGCCGTCCTCGTGGCAGAGCTCCTTGATCGCTGCGATCTCCTCGAACACCTCGAGGTAGCGGCCCGACAGGAAGGCGCCGCGGTCGATCACCATGTCGATCTCGTCGGCGCCCTGGCGTACGGCGTCGCGCGTGTCGGCGATCTTCACTGCCATCGAGGCGCGTCCTGACGGGAACGCGGTGGTCACTGCCGCGACCCTGACGCCGCTGTCGCCCAGCTCGGCCTTGGCCAGGCCCACGAGGTCGTTGTAGACGCAGACCGCGGCGGTGGAGGGCACCGACGGGTCGTGCGCGTCCGGCCGGCGGGCCTTCGCGCAGAGCGTGCGCACCTTGCCCGGGGTGTCGTTGCCCTGGAGCGTGGTGAGGTCCATCATCGAGATGGCGAGGTCGATCGCGAACGCCTTCGAGGTGGTCTTGATCGAACGGGTCGACAGGGCGGCTGCACGCGCTTCGGCGCCGACCTGGTCGACGCCAGAGAGGCCGCTGAGGAAGCGCCGGAGCGCTGCGTCAGACCTCGTCGCGTCGGCCACGGCGCCGGGGTCGACGTCCAGGCTGCTGGGGGAGCGGGTCACCCCCCGATCCTAGTCTCGGTGCGCGGGCGGGCGAGGAGTTCGTGGCAGCGCCCCCTCGGGCGTTAGAGTGCCGCTCCGGCGCCTGCTGCGTGGATGAGCCACCGGCGCGCCGTGCTCCTGGAAGGCCCCGGAATGACGCCGGACAGCCCTGTTCCCCCGCAGCAGCGGATGCACGTCAACGACGAGCGACTCGTCTCGCTCGTCCTGGACTACGTCCGCAACCGGCTCTCGCTCGGTGAGACCCCGCTCGACCACCCCGGCGACAAGGCCACGGTCGACGGCCTGCTCGACGGCCTGATCACGGCAGGCGGCACCGATCCGGCCGAGGTCTATTGATCCGTTCCGCCTTTTCCTCGTTTTCAATGAATTGGTGGATGCCGAAACACGAAAAGTTTCTGGCTTCAATCCGGCTTATATGATTGATCAATCGCATAATGTGACTGACCCGATTGAAAGCCTCATGTCCTCAGCCACAGAAATTTTGCGCTGCTATGTGCAAGCGTCTTTGGTGGATAGAAAAGCCTTGGCCGCTTTGCAGGACGAAAATGATGTGATAGCTGCACATCGCACGTTGAAGTCAGCATTTATTACGGAT
>JANMFL010000132.1:0-4451 GCA_031377945.1 Acidimicrobiaceae bacterium
GGTCGAGATGGCGGGTGAAGGCGTCGAGTGCCTCGTAGTAGTGGTTGTCGCAATCGAACGGCTGATATCCGAGATCGTCCATGGTCTGACAGTACGCCCGAACGCCGACGACACGAGGACCGGCGGTTAGTGTCGGCGGCCGTGATGGAAGTGGTCGACCTTGGGCACGTGCGCCTGTGCACGATGCAGCGGCCGGAACGCCGCAACGCGTTCGACCAGGAGCACTACCACGCGCTCGCTGCCGCGCTCGCCGGGGCCGCCGACGACGACACCGTGCGCGTCGTCGTCATCACCGGAACGGGCACCGCGTTCAGTGCCGGGCAGGACCTCAAGGAGATGGCCGCCCTGGCCGACGGATCCTCGGACGGCACCAGCGATGGCTTCCCGCGCTTGTTGGACCAGTTGGACACGTTTCCCAAACCTCTGCTCGCAGCGGTGAACGGCGACGCGGTCGGCATCGGCATGACCATGCTGTTGCACTGCGACATCGTGCTGGTCGCCGCCGAGGCCCGGCTACGCGTGCCGTTCAGCGAGCTGGGAGTGCCACCCGAAGCCGGTTCCAGCGCGCTGCTCCCCGACGTCGTTGGTTGGCAGCAAGCCGCTGAGTTGCTGTTCACGTCGAGGTGGATCGACGGTGCCGAGGCGGTGGCGATGGGCCTTGCCCTGCGCGTCCACCCACGAGCGGCAGTGCTTGCCGAGTCGCTCGGCCTGGCGACGCGAATCGCCGAGCAGTCGTCCTGGGCGGTGCAGACCGCCAAGCGGCTCATGCTGGCGGGCCGCGGTGACCGCTCACGCGCGGCCCGTCGAGGCGAGGACGCTGCCTTCGCCACGTTGTTCGGGAGGAACGCCGATGTCTGACTCCGCACCGTTCGAGGGCCGCATCGGCCGCACCATGGCGGGCTCCGAGCCGCACTGGCCGACGCGGCCGGCCGCGCCGGATGGCGCGCCCAACATCATCTTCGTGCTCGCCGACGACGTCGGCTTCGCCGACATCGGGTGCTACGGCGCAGAGATCCACACACCCAACCTGGATCGCCTTGCCGCCGAGGGTGTCCGCTTCTCCAACTTCCACGTCAACCCGATGTGCTCGCCGACGCGCGCCAGCCTGCTCACCGGCATCAACTGCCATGCCGCCGGCATGGGCCACATCGCGCAGGACGACCCCGGCTTCCCCGGCTATCGGGCGGAGTTGGGGCGGAACGTGGCAACCGCCGCCGAAGTCCTGCGCGGCCAGGGGTACGCGACGATGATGGTCGGCAAGTGGCACCTCTGTCGCGACTCGGCCATGTCGGCCGCCGGACCGCACGACGGTTGGCCAGTGCAGCGTGGCTTCGACCGGTTCTACGGGATCCTCGAGGCGTTCACCAACCTCCATCAGCCGCATCGCCTGGTGGCGGACAATCACGCGCTGCCCAACGACCGTTACCCCGACGACTACTTCCTCACCGACGACCTCACCACCAAGGCCATCACCATGTTGCGCGAGCGGCAGGCCAGCAGGCCGGGCCAGCCGTTCTTCCTGTACGTGGCTCACCCTGCTGCCCATGCGCCGCTGCTCGCGAAGGCGGCCGACATCGAGCGTTACCGAGACACGTACACCGTCGGCTGGGACGAGATCCGGCGTCGCCGCCACGCGCGCCAACTCGAGCTCGGCATCATCCCCGCCGGCACCGAACTGGCGCCTCGTGAGACGGGTGACGTCGACGGCGTGGAAGCGTGGGACGAGCTCACCGACACCGAGCGGCTGGTCTACGCCCGGTACATGGCCGTCTATGCCGCGATGGTCGACGAGATCGACCAGAGCATGGGCAGGTTGCGCGCCGCATTGGAGGAGACAGGCCAATGGGACAACACGATCGTCGTCTACCTGAGCGACAACGGCGCAAGCCGCGAGGGTGAGGCCACCGGCACCACCAACTACTTCGCCCACCTGGCCGGCGCGCCCGACACGGTGCTGCGCGACGCAGAGCGGCTGGAGCTGATCGGCTCGGCACAGACGATGAGCCACTATCCGCGTGGTTGGGCGATGGCCGGCAACACACCATTTCGGCTGTACAAGCGACACACGCATGCCGGCGGCATCCAGGTGCCGTGCATCCTCAGCTGGCCGGCCGGCCTCGGCGAGCACGCCGGCGGAATCCGCACTCAGTACGGCCATTGCATCGACCTGCTGCCAACGGTCCTCCAGCTCGCCGGTCTCGCCGCCCCCACCGACCTTCACGGCAACCGGCTGCTGCCGATGGACGGCACCTCACTGGTGCCGGTGTTGCACGATGCCGAGCACCCGCAGATCCGCTGCGAGCAGTACTACGAGAACGAGGGGCACCGCGGGTTCTACCGCGACGGCTGGGAGGTGGTGAGCAACCGTCTGCCGCGCACGCCGTTCGGCGATCACGAGTGGGAGCTCTACGACCTGCGCGTCGATCCCACCGAGACCAACGACGTCGCCGCACAGTTCCCCGAGCTGGTCACCGCGCTGTCCCAGGGTTGGCACGAGGCGGCCGTCGCCAACAACGTCTACCCGCTGGACGAGGGCTCCGGCTGGCGGTGGCTGGTACGCCCGTCCGGCGACGAAGCGTTGCAAGAACCGATCACCATCTGGCCCGGCACCCCCACGCTCGAGCGCATCCGCAGCGGCGCGCTCACGTGGCAGCGCACGTTCACCGTCACCCTCGAGTTCTCCTGGACTGCGAACGATGCCGGTGTGCTGGTGGCACATGGCGACCAGGGTGGCGGTTACTCCGTCGAGGTGCGCGGTGGTCGGCTGGTGTTCGTGCACAACGACGGCCACGGCGCCACAGCGGTCCGCGATCACGGGCCGTTGACGGTCGGATCGCACACCGTAGTCGTCGTGGTCGGCGCGCCTGGCGGCGGCGTCTGGGACGTGTCGGTGACGATCGACGGGTCATCGACGGGTGAGCCGTTCCGATGCCCGATGATGTGGCCCATCGCGCCCTTCAGCGGTATCGACGTCGGCATCGATCGCGGCTCGCCCATCGATTGGGCCAGGTACGAAACGAATGGGCCGTTCCCGTACGAGGGCACGCTGCGGTCCGTCCACTTCGATCCGGGCGAGTTGGCCCCGGATGCACCGGCACGGTTCACCGACTTCCTCCGCGAGTGGGGCGCCAAGTTCGAGTGACGACGCCTCGAGCCGCTCGATGCTGAGAGCGTGTGTCCCATTTCGTCATTCCGAGCGGATTGACCAGCGCGCACAGAACGGGCACTCGGCACTATCTGCCTTCTGGGGCTGATCCGTTCCAAATCTGCTTCTGGGGCTCGATCGTCTCGGTTTCCGAATCGATTCAGCCCCAGATCGAGAGCCCAGAGCTGCCGAACTGCGTGCTGGACAACAGCGGCCACTTCGGGCAATCTGCGCTCCCTCTCGACCTGACCGCTTGCCGCACATCCGGCGTTCGGGGACGTTGCGGGTGCGCGGACATGCGTCGCGGTTGTGGCATTTGATATCCATTGTTTTGGGTGTCCGAGTTCTGCGTGCGTCGTGCCTGCCGTGACGCCTCCGGCCGAGCGGACACGGCGCGACATGTACGATCGATGTGTGCCCACCCTCGACGTCCTCGGCCACCCGACCTGGTACACAGTGCAAGGAGTCGGTGACGAGACCGTGCTGCTGCTGCACGGCGGGCTCTCGAACAGCGATGCGATGCTCGACAGTATCGGGGGACCGCTCGGTGAGCGTCGGCGAGTGGCGGCATTTGATCGCCGCGGCCACGGCAGGACCGCCGACACGCCGGAAGCGTTCCACTACGAGTCGATGGTCGACGAGACGATTGCGTTCATCGAGCACATCGGCGGCCCCGTTCATATCGTCGGCTGGAGCGACGGCGGCATCGTCGGTCTGCTCCTCGCGCTCCGCCGACCGGAGCTCGTCGGACGACTCGTGGCGATCGGCGCGAACTACCACTGGAACGTCCTGCCCGATCTTCCCTTTGCGTCCGTGGCGGACGAGGGCGGCGTGGACGAAACGGCCGAGGCAGAACCTGAAGACAGCGGCATCGTCGCGCTGATGGCTGCGGCGTACGCCGAGCGCTCGCCTGACGGACCCGACCACTTCGCCGTCGTCGCAGCGAAGGGATTCCACCTGTTCGGCATCGAGCCTGAGCTGACCGCCGAGGATCTCGCCAGGGTGTCGGTCCCCGTGCTGGTCATGGCCGGCGACGACGATCTCGTCCCGCTGAGCCACACGGCTGCGTTCTTCGCCGGGTTGCCAGAGGCCCAGCTCGCAATCGTGCCTGGAGCTTCACACGGGCTGCCGATCGAGCACCCACAGGAGGTCGTCGGTCTCATTGAGCGCTTCCTGGGGTCCGACGTCCCGCCAGTGACGATGATGCCCAACCTGCGCGCCTGAGGCCGAACGCCGCCCGAAGGCAACCTCATCACGTCACCGAAGTGCCGTTCTGGGACGCGCCAGATCTGCCAGTGAGAATGGG
>JANMFL010000153.1:0-5879 GCA_031377945.1 Acidimicrobiaceae bacterium
GCGATGTTCAACGTGGTGCCGCAATGGAATCCACTGCGGCTCGCCGAGGACTTCGCGACCATGCACAACCTCAGCGGCGGACGCGGCATCCTCGGTGTCGGGCGCGGCACCGTGCCGCGCGAAATCCTGCACCTGAACGACTTCCACGTCTCCATCGGTTCGCACGACAACCCCGATCAGGCCGCCGACGACGCCAAGAACCGTGAGTACTTCGAAGAGCAGATGGACATCATCCGGATGGCCCTCACGCAGGAGTCGTTCAAGATCGACGGCAAGTACTTCCAGTTGCCGGTACCCGGCATCCCCGACCGCGGCACCACCGTGCAGGAACTCACGCTCATCCCCCGGCCCATCCACCCGTTCGAGATCTGGCAGGCAGCCACCAGCCCGCCCACGGTCGAGTACACGCCCAAGGTGAACCACGGTGCGGTGTTCTGGAACCAGCACCCGATGTTCATCAAGCGCATGTGGGACCGCTACGGCGAGGTGCACGAGGAGGCCCACGGCCCCGGTCTCCAGCCCAGCGAGCAGCGCATGCTCGTGGTGAGCGTGCGCATCGAGGACACCCACGAAGCGGCCATGCGCACCGCACGCAACGGCCACGACGAGTTCTGGAAGTTCCTCGGCCCGTACGGCTGGAGCCGCGGCTACATGGGCGAGGACGGCCGGCCGGTGAAGCCGGGCCTCATCCCCAGCCTCGAGGAGTCGATGAAGCAGAAGACCATCCTCGTCGGGACGGCCGAGGAAGTCGCCGAGCAGGTGCAGGACTACAAGGACCTGCTCGGCCTCGAGAACCTCACCCTCTTCCCACACCTGGTGGGCGACCCGTACTCGAAGGCCGTCGAGCAGATGGGCCGGTTCATGACGGAAGTCGTGCCGCTCGTCTCGTGACGGCCGGGTCGATGACCGACAACGCGCTCGGCGCAGCCATCCGCGAACGGCGGTTGGCCGGCGAACTGACGCTCGTCGCACTCGCCGAGCGATCGGGACTGTCGCAACCGTTCCTGTCGCAGGTCGAGAACGGACGGGCCGCGCCGTCGATGGAGTCGCTGTACCGCATCGCCTCCGCCCTCGGCACCACGCCGCAGGCGTTGTTCGGGGCCGAGCGTCCCGAACACGCCGCGGCGGTGGTGCGCGCCGGCGACGACGACACGCTCGCCATCGACACCGCCGGCGAATCGCTGCGACGGCTGCTGCTCCCCGGCGACACACCGTTCCACGTCATCGAACTGCGCGGCCTGGCGACCGACTTCCTCGAGTCGTGGCAACACGGTGGCTTCGAGGCGCTGTACGTGCTCGCCGGGCCCGTCGAGGTCGAGATCGACGGGACGATCACCGCGCTCGACACCGGCGACTTCATGTCGTACCCGGCCGACCTCCCCCATCGCTACCGATCCACGCTCGGCAGCGCGGCCCGGGTGCTGTTGGTCGAGACCCAGCTCCACGCCGCCCAGCAGGGCGCCCACAGCACCGGCTGAGTTCTGCCTCAGCCGCTGAACTGGTGGGCCTCAGCCGCTGAACTGGTCGGCCTCAGCCGCCGAGCTGTTCGAAGATCCTGATCGCAGCTGGGCCGAGCAGCACGATGAAGATCACCGGCAAGATGCACAACACTGTCGGGAACAAGATCTTCACCGGCAGCTTCATGGCCATCTCCTCGGCCGCCTGACGCTGCTTCAATCGCATTTCGTCGGCCTGAACCCGCAGGGTCTCGGTCACCGGCACGCCGAGCTGGTCTGCCTGCGACAGTGCGGCGACGAAGCCGCGCAGTTCGGGGATGTCGACACGGTCGGCCATGTTGGCGAGCGCCGTGGTACGGCTGACGCCGACGCGCATGTCCTGCACCGCCCGCCGCAATTCTTCGCCCATCGCTCCCTCGTTGGTCTGCGCACAGCGCACGATGGCCGCGTCCACGCTGAGGCCGGCGCGCACCATGACCGCCAACTGGTCGATCACCTCGGCGATGTCCGAGCGCACCGCCTCCCGACGGCGCTTCACCTTCGCGCCGAGCACACCGTCCGGGAGGAAGAAACCGACGAGCGTCGCCCAAACCAGAAGGAGCAGGTTGAACGCATTCGGCGATCCGATGAAGCGCACCAGGAACAGCACGCCGAACAGCAGCGAGAGCAGGAACTTGGCCGCGAGGACCCGTTCCACCGTCCAACCCTGCGGGCTGCCCGCACTGCGGATCTTCCGCGCGATCGCCGCCGTGCGGTCGCTCGGCAGCAGGCTGTGCAACCGGTTTCCGAGTCGGTGCAGCGGCCCGACGGCCCGTTCCGATGCGCTCGGTTCCAGCGCTCGGGCTCGCAGGTCCGCGTGCACACCGACCGCGCCGACGTCGCCGCGCACGCCGAGGTTCACGGGTTCGGTGTGTCGCCGCCCGGCAACCGACCACCACAGCACGAGCAGCGCCAGCATCACCGCCACTGATCCGAGTACGAGTGTGAGATCCATCAGTTCACCTTCCTCAGGTGTGCATCTTGATCAGGCGGTGCATCCACGCCCACCCGACGACGAGCAGGACGACACCGACCGCGATCATCTGCGGTCCAGGTGATTCCTTCATGGGCGCGAAGTAGCCGGGGTTGATCACCGCGAGCAACGCCACCAGCAGGAGCGGGAGTGCGGTGAGCACCCAGGCCGAGAGCCGCCCTTCGGCGGTGAGCGTGCGTACCTGCCGTTCGAGACGTTGCCGTTCGCGAACCGTGTCGGCCACCGAGTCCAGGATGGCTGCCAGTTCGCCGCCGATCTCGCGGTTGATGTTGATCGCGGACACCACCCACGCGAAGTCGCGACTCCTCATCCGCGTGGCCGTCGCGGCGAGTGCATCGCTGGGATCGCGGCCGATGCGCACCTCCAGCAGTACGCGCCGGAACTCGGTGGCCGCCGGCTCGGCCGCCTGGGTGGACACCGCGTCCAACGCTTGCGGCAGCCCGTAGCCGGATTGCAGCAGGGTGACGATCAGGTGCAGCACATCGGGCAACTGCTCGTCGAAGGCACGACGACGCCGGTCGGCCTTCGAGGACACCACCGTCCAGGCGACGAGCGGAGCGATGGCGAGTCCGATCACGACGCCGAACAGGCCCATGAACGTCGACATCAGGACCGCGCTCACGATGCTGCCGAGCATCGTGAGCGTCGCGAACTCTCCCGGTCGCAGGTTGATCGACGCCACCTCCAATGCCATGGCGAGTCCGCGCCGGTGGTTGCCGCGGTCCAACGCACGGTCGGCCATCGCCTCGACCCGTCCCCCGATGCCTGAGCGATCCTCGGGGTCGACGGCGGCCTTCGTGTGGCGGCGGGCGGTGCCGAGCCACACCTCATGCGGATCGTTGCGACGGAGCAGCAAGGCCAGCATGCCGAGCAGCAGAGCCAGGAAGCAGCACGCCGCCCCGATCCGCAACCAGGTGTCGGCCGACAATCCCGACGACGTGCTGTGGCTGGGAGGCGCCCCGCCTCCGCCACCGGACGGGGAGGTGGACGCCACGATGGTGGAGGCGGGGACGATGGAGGCAGGAACGGTGGAGGGATCGGTGGCGGGTGGCACCGATCCCCCTGGGCGCACGGTGGCCGTGGCCGTGGTCGAGACGGGCCCGTCGGCCGTGGTCACCGTGAGGGTGTACTGAACATCGCCGGTCGCGGTGCTGTCGAACTCGAGCCGGTAACGGTGCACCAACGACTTGGCGATCGTCTCGAACAGTCCGGTCAGCGCCGCGGGATCGCTTGCCGCGACCAACGTGCCGTGGTTGGCGTCGGCCATCTGCTGCAGGCTGGCCGGGTTCGCCTCGGAGCTGGTGAGCTGCACCACACTCGTACGAATCGAACCGGCCACTGCCAGCGCGTCGTCCTGGGTGGCGTTGCCGACCGTGTTCCCGCCGTCGCTCAGGAGCACGATCTGCCGATCAGCCGTCGCTCCGGAGAACACCGACTGCGCGAGCACCATGCCGTCGTGGAGCGCGGTCTCACCAGTGGCAGCGAGCAGCTCGATGGCGTTGTACAACAACGCACGGTCCACCTTGAGGGCGCTCACCAATCGTGGCGAGTCGGCGAAGGCGACCACGCCCACCGGCACCTCCGCGGGGAGCAGCTCCAGGAACCGTTGCGCAGCCGCCTTTGCAGCACCGATCGCGTCGCCTTCCTTCATCGAGCCCGACGTGTCGATGGCCAGCACCACTTCCAGGCCGGCCGCGGGCACCACTGCCAACGTGGCCTTCACGGGTGTGCCGTTCTCGGTCAGCACCACGTCGGCACTCGTCAGCGTCGTGCCGGTCAGCGCGGCGGGCGCCGCAACCTCGACCACCACATGGGGCGGATCGCTGACGTCGACGTTCGTCACCTGCAGCCCACCGTCCTCCGCTCGTGCGGTGGTCGCCGACAGGACGCTGCACAGGACGAGGACGGGCGCCGCGACCAGGATGCCGAACCGGTGCCGGGTCATCGCTGCCACCCCTTCAGCACCGACAGATCGGAGCTGTAGAGATCGTCCGGCAGTTCCACTCCGGCCTCGAGCAGACGATCGGTGAAGTGCGGCCGCACGCCCGTCGGGCGGATGCGACCGAGGGTGTGGCCCTGCTCGTCGAAGCCTGCGCCGTGGTCGAACGTGTAGATGTCGCCAGTGGTGATGGTGCCACCCTCCATGCCCACCACTTCGGTCACCTCGGTGACCTTGCGCGAGCCGTCACGGAACCGGTGCAGGTGCACGATGAGGTCGATCGCCGAGGCGATCTGCTCGCGGATCGCGCGGCTGGGCAGATCGACGCCGCTCATCAACACCAGCGTCTCCAGTCGCGACAGTGCGTCGCGCGGGCTGTTGCAGTGGATGGTGGAGATGGACCCCTCGTGGCCGGTGTTCATGGCCTGCAACATGTCGAGTGCCTCGGGCCCGCGCACCTCACCGACGATGATGCGATCCGGGCGCATGCGCAGCGAGTTGCGCACCAGATCGCGCACGGTCACCTCGCCGCGACCCTCCATGTTCGGTGGGCGGCTCTCCAAACGCACCACGTGCTCCTGGTGCAACTGCAACTCGACGGCGTCCTCGATGGTGACGATGCGCTCGTCGCTGGGGATGAAGCCCGACAGCACGTTGAGCAGGGTGGTCTTGCCGGTGCCGGTACCACCGGAGACGAGGACGTTCAGGCCCACTTCGACCGCGATCTTCAGCACTGCTGCGAGCTCGGCGGTGATCGTGCCGAAGCCGACCAGATCGTCGGCCTGATACGGGTCCACGGAGAACTTACGGATGGTCAGCGCCGGTCCGTCGACCGCCAGCGGGGGGATGACCGCGTTCACACGCGAACCGTCGGCGAGACGGGCGTCGACCATGGGCGACGATTCATCGATGCGCCGGCCGATGTCGCCGACGATCCGCTCGATCACTCGGCGGAGGTGGTCGTCGCTCATGAACCGCACGTCGGTCATCTCGATCTTGCCGTTGCGCTCGACGTAGATGGGGTGGAGCGAGTTGACCATCACCTCGTCGACCTCCGGGTCGGCGAGGAATCGTTCGATGGGACCCAACCCGACGACGTCGCTCATGATCTCGGCGGCCAGCCGCTGGCGCTCGGCAACGGTGAGCGGCTCCTTGGCCTCGGCCATGAGATCGGAGATCTCCTGCGCCACGTAGGCGGTGAGCTGTTCGGTGCCGAGCGAGGAGTCGAACAGGCGGGCCCCCAGCCGGGCGAACAGCGCCTCGTGCACGCGACCCTTGAACGACGACATGGCGTCCTTCGGTGGCGGCACCACGAGGCGCGCCGCGTTGTAACTGGTCGGCAGTCGACCGTCTCCGGCTTCAGCGACCTTCAAGCGTTCGGAGAGCTTCATGTCAACGCCTCCTGAGAGAGAACCGGGGCTTCGGATCACCGCGGCCACGGACGTCGTCG
>JANMFL010000164.1:0-3891 GCA_031377945.1 Acidimicrobiaceae bacterium
CATGCCCGAGGTCGGCTCGTCGAGCAGCAGGTACTCGGGAGCGAGCGCGGCAGCGCGGACCAGTTCCAGGCGGCGCTGGTTGCCGTAGTCGAGGGTGCCGGCCTGTCGGTCGGCCCACTCCACGAGCCCGGCCTCGGCCAGCAGCAGGTCCACATCGGGTCGCACCCGCTCGCTGCGGTGGCGGGCGGCGACGAGCGCGGTGAGGGCGACGTTCTCGCGCACGCTGAGCGTGGGGAACAGGCGCAGGTTCTGGAAGGTGCGGGCCAGCCCGGCTCGGGCGACACCGACCGGTGTGGCGGCGGAGATGTCCTCGTCGCCGAGGCGGACACTGCCGGCGGTCTCGTCGACGAGTCCGGTGATGACGTTGAACAGCGTCGTCTTGCCGGCGCCGTTGGGTCCGATCAGGCCGACGACCTCGCCGGGCCGGACCGTGAGTCGCGCCCCGTCGAGCGCGACGAACCCACCGAAGTGGACCTCGACGTCGGTGGCGGTGAGCGGACGCGTCCCGAGCGTCGGCTCGATGACCTCGGCCTCGGCGGTTCGGTACATCCGCCGGCGCATCCAGCCGAGCAGATCTCGGTCGGCGAGCAGCCCTTCGGGCCGCAGCAACATGGCCAGCAGCAGCGCGACGCCGAGGAACAGATCGGGGAAGCGCTCGATGTCCAGCCGTTCCGGGTCGCCGAGTTGGCGGAACAGTTCATTGCCGGCGGTGATGAGCACCGTGCCCAGCACGGCTCCGCTGATGGTCTTCATCCCGCCGACCACGAGCATGACGAGGATCAGGATGCCCGCGTCGAGTGTGAACTGCTTGGGGTTCACGCTGCCCAGCGACTGGGCGCGCAGCGATGCGCCGAGCGCCGTGAGGCCGATGCTGACGACCCACGCGGCGTAGCGCGACGTGAAGATGCGAATGCCCAGCGCAGGCGCAGCCAGTTCGTCCTCGCGGGTGGCGACAGCGAAACGTCCGATGCGCATCTCCTGGAAGAACGCCGCGATCACCAGTGCGACGAAGGCACCGACGTAGAGCCATCCGTTGCCACGGATGATGGGGATGCCCGACAGTCCGCCCGCACCGCGGGTGAGTTCCTTCCAGTTCTTCACCAGCTGCTCGACCACGAACAGCAGCGCGAGCGTGATCATCGTCGGCGCCAGGCCATGGGCGCGGCACACGGCGACGCCGAGCAGTGCCCCGATGATCACCGTGACGGCGACGGCGAACAACGTGGCCTCGAGCGCGTTCATGTGCACGCCGGCCAGGCCGAATGGGATGTCGGGGAGTGACTTCGCCTTTGCCGCCACAGGGATGGCGACGACGGCAGCGGCGTACGAAGCGATCTGAGCGAAGGCCATGTGGCCGAAGCTCAACACGCCCGTGTTGCCGATGAACACCTGAATGCCGAGCACGAGGATGAAGTTGGCCAGCAACTCGGACACCAGCGACGAGCGCGACGTGCCGCCGGTGCTGGTGTACAGCATCGCCACGGCCGCGACGGCCGACAGCAGGACCGCACTGCCCAACGTGCTGCGCAGCGTGCGTTGCAGGATGCCGCTCATCACACTCGCTCCGCGTGCGACACCTTGAAGATGCCGTCGGGTCGGACGACGAAGAAGATGGCGATGATGATGAACACCACCGCCGTCGAGAACTTGTCCCAGCCGGTCGCGACTTCGGGCAGGTAGGCACGGGTGAGCGTCTCGAGCAGTCCGAGCGCGATGCCGCCCACGACGGCGCCACTGAAGCTGCCGAGGCCGCCGATGACCGCAGCGATGACCGCCTTCATCAGCCAGTCCGAGCCCATGCTCGGTTCGGCAGCGGGCGTCCGCATGAGGATGAGCGTCGCGGCGACGCCGGCGAGCAGACCGGCGAAGGCGAATGCACCCGAGATGACACGATTGGCGCGGGTGCCCATCAGCCGCGCGGCGTCGAAATCCTCCGCCGCAGCGCGCACACTGATACCGAACATCGTCCGCTTGAACACCACGGCCGTGACGCACAGCGTGGCGATGGTGACGGCGATCGTGACGACGTCCATCACCTCGATACTGACGCCGAGCACCTGGAACTGGTTGAACACCCACTCGGGCTTCGGGAATGCACGCTGTTTGGGCGACACGAAGATCTGCCACAGCGCGTGCGAGATCCGCTCGATGGCGAACGAGGTCAACAGCAACGTGAACGGGCTGGAATTCCGCACCCAACGGAACGCGACGAACTCCATGCTCACCGAGGCCAGCACGGCGGCGCCGATGATCGCGAGCGGCATCCACCACCAGCTGCCGCCGTGGAGGAAGAAGAAGTAGGCGGTGTACGCGCCGACGGTGATGAGCTCGCCGTGCGCGAAGTTCACCAGGTGCATGACGCCGAAGATCAGCGAGATGCCCAGGGCCAACAGGGCGTAGGTGCTGCCGACGCCAAGTCCGTCGACCAGGGTCTGGACGAGTTTGGTCACGACGCGCTCCCGGCGGCGCCGCCGATGAACGACTCGAACAACGACGTGTCGGCCGCGAGCTCGGCGCCGGTGCCGGAGGCGACCATGTTGCCGGTGCGCAACAGGTAGCCGCGGTCGGCGATCTGCAGGATGCGATGCGCGTTCTGCTCGACCACCAGCATCGTGCGGCCCTGCTCGCGCAACCGTTGCAGCAGGTCGAACACGACGTCGACCAAGGTGGGAGCGAGGCCCATCGTCGGTTCGTCGAGCAGCAGCAGACGCGGGTTGCTCATCAGCGCCCGGGCGACGGCCAACTGCTGGGCCTCGCCACCGGAGAGGAAGCCGGCCGAGGTGTTCCACTTGGCCCGCAGCACCGGAAAGACGTCGGCGGCCTCCTCGAGGCGTTGTTTGCGCTCCGTCCCCGACGCGGTGGTGCCGCCGAGCCGGAGGTTCTCTTCGACCGTGAGGTCCTTGAAGATGCGACGGTGCTCTGGCACGAGTGCAAGACCCTTGCGCACCAACGTGGCCGGCTCGGCGCCCGTGATGTCGACGCCCTCGAACCGCACACCGCCGGTGGCCGGGCGCAACAGCCCGGCCACGGTGTTCAACAGCGTGGTCTTGCCAGCACCGTTCGGGCCGACCAGCGCCACGAGCTCACCGGCGCGCACCTCCAACGAGACACCATGGAGCGCGGTGATCGCGCCGTAGCGCGTCGTGATGCCGTCGACCTCGAGCATGGGGGCGAGTCGAACCGTCAGTCGGGCACGTTCGCCGGGCGCAGCGCCTTCACGAACGCCGGCTCACCGCCCTCGACGGTGAGGATGACGACGTCCTTGTCGGGCACGCCCGCACGGTCCTTGTAGGTGACGCTGCCGGTGGTGACCTTCAGGTTCTCGAGGTTGTCGATGGCCTCGGTCAGCTTGTCGGGCTCGGTCGAGCAGGCAATGGTGGCCGCTGCGGCGAGGATCTGCACCGAGTCGGCCGACAGGGCGCCGAAGCTGATGGTCTCGATGTTCGCTCCGGCCGTCTTGGCGTCGGCCAGGAACTGCTCGACGTCGTTGGTGTCCTGCGGGAACGTGTGTGCGGCGAAGAACACGCCGTTGGCGATGTCGCCGGCGCTCCACACCACGGTGGCGTCGAATCCGTCGACGCCCATGACGACGATGTCACCCAGGCCGGCTGCGTCGAGCTGCTCGAGCAGGGTCTGCGTCTGCGGCATCACCATCGCCGTGAACAGCACTTCGGGCTTGTCGCTGAGGTTGGCGATCTCGTTCACCTGGGTCGAGAAGTCGGTGTCGGCCAGGCTGTACGCGTAGTCGCCCAGCACCTCGCCGCCGCCCTCGGTGAACACCGTCGTGAAGTACTCGGGGTTGCCCGAGAAGTACACGTCGTCGGTGCTGCTCAGCGTGACGGCCTTGGTGAAGGCCTTGTCGGTGAGAGCGAACTCGGCCATGGCCGAGGC
>JANMFL010000083.1:0-5217 GCA_031377945.1 Acidimicrobiaceae bacterium
ACCGACATCCTCAGCCACTCGGTCGACCTGGCCCACTCGCTGGTCGGCCCGATCACCAAGCTGGTCGGCACCGGCGAGACGTTCATCCGCGATCGGCCGTTGCCCAAGGGCGGCGGCACACATTACGACCGAGGTGCGCCCGGCGACCCCACCGGCTCGGTGACCAACGAGGACTACGTGGGCATGATGTGCGTCTTCGCCAACGGTGCCCGCGGCACCTTCGAGGCGTGTCGCTCGGTGGTCGGCCCCGAGAGCCAGAACATGTTCGAGGTGTACGGCACCAAGGGCTGCATCCGCTGGAACTTCGAGAAGATGAACGAGCTCCAGGTGTACGTCGCTGCCGATCATGCGCACACCGGCTTCACCACCGTGTACGGCGGCGACCGCTTCCCGCACCACGGTCGTTTCGTGCCGGGCAGCGCGAACGGGATCGGCTTCGAGGACCTCATCTGCATCGAGGATCACGAGTTCCTCGAGTCCGTCGCAGCGCGGCGCCAACACGTGCCCGGGTTCGCCGAGGCCGTGCAGTTCGTCAGTGTTCAACAGGCGTTCCTCGACAGTTGGGCCGACGGCGCCTGGCACGACGTCGTCGATCTCACGAAGGAGTGACCATGCGTCTCACCACCGCTCACGCGCTCGTCCGCTTCCTGGTCGCCCAGCGCACCGTGCTCGGGGGGGATGGCGTCGACGGTACCGAGGTGCCGCTCTTCCCCGGGGTCTTCGGCATCTTCGGTCACGGCAACGTCACCGCACTGGGACTGGCATTGCACGAAGCGGGCGACGCCCTGCCCACCTGGCGCGGGCAGAACGAGCAGGGGATGGCGCTGGCCGCCATCGGCTACGCGAAGGCGATGCGACGGCGGCAGGTGATGGTGGCCACCACGTCCATCGGGCCCGGTGCGCTGAACATGGTGACGGCGGCGGGTGTGGCCCACGCCAACCGCCTCCCAGTGCTGCTGCTCAGTGGCGACACGTTCGCCAGTCGCGTGCCCGACCCGGTGCTGCAGCAGGTCGAGCACTTCGGCGACCCGACCCTGTCGGTGAACGACGCATTCAGACCGGTGGTCCGGTTCTGGGATCGCATTTCTCGCCCCGAGCAACTCATCTCGTCGTTGCCGCAGATGCTCGCCACGTTGCTCGATCCCGCCGACTGCGGCCCCGCGTTCCTGGCGCTGCCGCAGGACGTGCAGAGCGAGGGATACGACTTCCCCGAGGAACTCTTCGCGACGACGGTCCACCACATCGCTCGCCAACGTGCGGATCAGGATCGCCTCGCCGAGGCGGCAGCGCTGCTGCGCGACGCGAAGCGTCCGCTCATCGTGGCCGGAGGGGGAGTGCACTACTCGGGGGCCGAGGCCGTACTGCTCGAGTTCGCCGAGCGCCACGGAGTGCCGATCGTCGAGACCATGGCGGGCAAGGCATCGGTGCCCGCCCGTCATCCGCTGTACGCCGGGCCACTCGGTGTCACGGGTTGCGCCAGCGCGAACTCGATGGCCGCGCAGGCCGACGTCGTCCTCGCCGTGGGCACTCGGCTCGGCGACTTCACCACCGGATCGTGGACCGTCTTCAGCGATCCTTCGACGCGGCTCATCGGCCTGAACACGGCCCGATTCGATGCCGGTAAACACCGGTCCGTCCCCGTCGTCGGCGACGCGTTGGTGACCCTCGGTGAGCTGTCGGCGATGTTGGCCGACGCAGCGACGGACGACGCCTGGCGGGCGGAGGCCGGTCGCTCTGCCGCCGGCTACCACGCCTCCATCGATGCGCTGGCGGATCCCGTCGCGGTCGGTTCCAGCGGGCTCCCCACGTATGCGCAGGTCGTGGGCGTCGCCGACCGGAATCAGCAGCCCGGCGACTACGTCGTCAGCGCCGCAGGGGGCTTCCCCGGCGAACTGAACAACGGCTGGAGGGCCGAGCACCTGAACAGCTTCGACTGCGAGTACGGGTTCTCGTGCATGGGCTACGAGATCAGTGGCGCGTGGGGAGCCAAGATGGCCCGGCCCGACGGCGAGGTCGTCGTGTTCGTCGGTGACGGCTCATACCTGATGATGAACAGCGACCTGTACTCGTCGGTGCTGTCCGGCCACAAGCTCATCGTCGTCGTCTGCGACAACGGCGGGTTCGCCGTGATCAACCGGCTGCAGATCAACCAGGGCGGCACCCCGTTCAACAACCAGCTCGAGGACACTCGGCACGAACGGCTGGTGTACGTCGATTTCGCGGCGCACGCCCGATCGATGGGCTGCCTCGCCGAGGACGTCACCACCGTCGCCGAACTGGATGCTGCGCTGCAACGGGCCCGAGCGGCCGCCCGCACCACGGTCATCGCAATGCGTACCGACGCGTACTCGTGGACCGAGGGTGGCGCCTTCTGGGAGGTCGGCGTGCCCGAGGTGAGCGATCGTCCGTCCGTGCAGGCCGCGTACGCGGCCATGCAGGCGGGCAAGCAGCAGCAGAGGCTGGTCTGATGGGCCTGCTCGATGGCAAGGTGATCGTCGTCAGCGGCGGCACACAGGGCCTCGGCGAAGCGACGGTTCGCGCCATCGTTCGCGAGGGGGCCGCCGGTGTCGTCATCGTCGGCCGCGATGCAGTGAAGGGCGCAACGCTCGCCGCCGAACTGTCGACCGACGATGTCCGCGCGGTGTACGTGCCGGCCGACATGGCCGACGTCGATGCGCCGCGGCGTGTGGTCGACACCGTTCGCAAGGAGTTCGGGGTCGCCGACGGCCTGGTCAACGTGGCCGCCTCGACCGGTCGCGACAACGTGTGGACTGCCGAGGTCGACGGCTGGGACACGATGATGGCCGTCAACGTTCGAGCACCCTTCTTCCTCCTTCAGGGGCTCGCCGAGTTGATGCGTGACGCCGGGGTGAAGGGCTCGGTGGTGAACATCGGATCCGTCAGCGGCCACGGCGGTCAGCCGTTCATCCTGTCGTACTGCGTTTCGAAGGGAGCGCTGGCGACGATGACCAAGAACGTCGCGTTCTCGCTGATGCGTCACGGCATTCGCGTCAACCAGGTGAATCCCGGCTGGATGGACACCGCGGCGGAGGATGCCGTGCAACGGCGGTACCACGGCGCGAGCGATGGTTGGCTCGAGGCCGCTGAAGCCGGTCAACCGACCGGCAGACTGATCAAGCCGCCCGAGGTCGCCGAGTTGATCGTCTTCCTGCTGTCCGAGCGCAGCGGGATGACGACCGGCAACATCGTCGACTACGACCAATCCGTTCAGGGTGCCGGCGACGCGCCAAAGCCCACGCTGCAGGAGACCCCTCGATGACCAGTTCCCCCATCCACGTGCCCGTCCGTGTTGCCGTCCTGGGGGTTGGGCGCATCGGGAAGATGCACGCCGAGTTGCTCGCTCGGCAGATCCCGGGCGCAACGCTCGTGATGGTGCAGGACGTCAACGGCGAAGCCGCTGCCTCGGTGGGCGCCGAGCTGGGCGTGCCCCACACCACCGATGCCGACGCGGTGTTCGCGTCGCCCGATGTCGATGCAGTGGCGATCTGCACCAGCACCGACACCCATGTGCCGCTGCTCATCGCGGCGGCGAACTCGGGCAAGGCGATCTTCTGTGAAAAGCCGGTGTCGCTGGATCTGGCCCAGGTGGATCAGGCCTTGGCGGTCGTCGCCGCGTCGGGCGTGCCCATCCAGATCGGCTTCAATCGTCGTTTCGACCCGGCCCACAAGTCGGTCCGCGACGCGGTCGTCGCGGGCGCCGTCGGCGACGTGCACATGGTGCGCATCACCTCTCGCGACCCCGCGCCGCCGCCCATCGCCTACGTCAAGGTCAGCGGCGGCCTGTTCCTCGACATGATGATCCACGACTTCGACATGGCTCGGTACGTGACCGGCAGCGAGGTCGTGGAGGTCTACGCGAGGGCTGCCGTCCGTGTGGACCCGGCGATCGGTGAGGCCGGCGACGTGGACACCGCCGTCGTCACGTTGCTGCACGAGAACGGCGCGATCACGACCATCGACAACAGTCGCCAGGCGGTCTACGGCTACGACCAGCGGGTCGAGGCGTTTGGTTCGGGCGGCATGGCCGCCAGCGAGAACCCGGCCGCTCACACCGGTGTGCGTCGGACGGCCGATGGCACGTTCGGCACCACCATCCCGTACTTCTTCCTCGACCGGTACATCCCCAGTTACGTCGATGAGTGGAAGGCGTTCGTGCAGTACGTCACCGAGGGTGGCCCGTCGCCCGTCGACGCTGCGGCTGGCCGAGCTCCGCTGGTCATCGGGCTCGCTGCGGGGCTCAGCGTTCGTGAGGGTCGAGTCGTTCGCTGCGACGAGATCGGCTGACGCAGATGGCTGCGAGGTGGTTCGCTGCTGGCGACAGTCGGCTCGAGGACCTCGTCGCGCTCGTCGACCGCGGTGTCGACATGTCGCTGTTCCCGTTGGCGCAGCGACTCGATCACGGTGCGCTCGTGTACGACGCCTCGGAGTTGGCCGGTGTCGCGACGACGCCGGCCGGGCGCGCCACGGTGCTCTCCGAGCTCGCCGCAGCGTTCGGCGACGCCGGCCCGGGCATCGCCGTGTTCATCGGTGCCGTCGCCGCCGATGTGGTCGACGACGCGACCGCCGTGTTTCGTGCGCTGATCGACGAGCAACGTCGTGACGGCGTGGAGTCCGGCGATCATTTCGCCGTCCCCGGAGCGAACGACCGTGTGTGGAACGCGCTCGAGAAGCTCGCCGTCAGCGATCCGGGGGTGTTCGCCCGGTATTACGCCTGTCCGGTCATCGAGCTGGTGAGCGCAGCCTGGCTGGGGCCGTGGTACCAGGTCACCTCGCAGGTGAACGTCGTCAATCCCGGTGGTCAGGCGCAGGCGCCGCACCGCGACTACCACCTCGGCTTTCAGAGCGACCAGGTCGCCGAGTCGTTTCCGCCCCATGCGCATGCGTTGTCGGCCGCGCTGACGTTGCAGGGCGCAGTGGCGCACGGCGACATGCCGATCGAGACCGGTCCGACGATGTACCTGCCGTGCACGCATCGCTACCCGCTCGGCTATCTCGCGTGGCGACGTCCCGAGTTCGCCGCGTACTTCGCCGAGCACCATGTCCAACTTTCCCTCCAGAACGGCGACGCGGTGTTCTTCAACCCGGCGCTCCTCCACGCGGCGGGCACGAATCGCACCGCCGACGTGCGGCGCATGGCCAACCTGCTGCAGATCTCGTCGGCGATGGGCCGGGCGATGGAGTCCGTCGACCGCGACC
>JANMFL010000244.1:0-5287 GCA_031377945.1 Acidimicrobiaceae bacterium
CGGACCGTAGCGGTCCTCCCACTCGACGCGGATGTCGTCGACCTCGGCCGCCGAGGTGACCGCGGCCAGCCGTCGGTAGGCCTCGAGGCGCAGCTCTTCCTTCGGCACGTAGTCGGTGGGCAGGAAGGCGTCGGTGGGCACGTCGAGCTTCACCTCGGCGGGTTCCTTCACGGGCTCGCCCTTCATCTCGGCGACCGCCTCGTTCACCATCTGGCAGTACAGGTCGTAGCCGACGGCCGCGATGTGCCCGCTCTGCGACTCGCCCAGCAGGTTGCCCGCGCCGCGGATCTCGAGGTCGCGCATCGCGATCTTGAAGCCGCTGCCCAGCTCGGTGGCCTCGCCGATGGTGCGCAACCGTTCGTACGCCTCGTCGCTGAGTCGCGCATCGGGCGGGTGGAACAGATAGGCGTACGCCCGCGACCCGCTGCGACCCACTCGACCACGCAGCTGGTGCATCTGCCCGAGGCCCAACAGGTCGGCGCGTTCGACCACGAGCGTGTTCACCGTGGGCATGTCGATGCCGCTCTCGATGATGGTGGTGCACACCAGCACGTCGAAGCGACCTTCCCAGAAGTCGACGACCACCTGCTCCAACGAGCCTTCGTCCATCTTCCCGTGAGCGATGGCGATGCGCGCCTCGGGCACCAGTTCGCGCAGGCGACTGGCAGCGGTGTCGATGGACTGCACCCGGTTGTGCACCCAGAACACCTGACCCTCGCGGAGCAGTTCGCGGCGGATGGCCTCGACCGCGACCCGTTCGTCGTAGCCGCCCACGAACGTGAGGATCGGCTGCCGATCGGCCGGGGGAGTCTGCAACAACGACAGGTCGCGGATGCCGACGAGGCTCATCTCGAGCGTGCGGGGGATGGGCGTGGCCGAGAGGGTGAGGATGTCGACGTTGTGCCGCAGCTTCTTCATCGCCTCCTTCGCCTGGACACCGAAACGCTGCTCCTCGTCGACGACCAACAGTCCGAGATCCTTGAACACGACGCCGTCCTGCAACAGCCGATGCGTACCGATCACGCAGTCGACCTCACCGGTCTTCAACCCCTCGATGACCTTCTTGGCCTCTTTCGCCGTGAGGAAGCGGCTGAGCACTTCGACGCGGATGGGGTAGCCCGCGAAGCGGTCGGCGAACGTGTTCCCGTGCTGCGTGGCGAGGAGTGTGGTCGGGGCGAGCACCGCGACCTGCTTGCCGTCCTGGATGGCCTTGAACGCTGCGCGAATCGCGACCTCGGTCTTGCCGAAGCCGACATCGCCGCACACGAGCCGATCCATCGGAACCGTGCTCTCCATGTCGCGCTTGATGTCGTCGATGGCGGTGCGTTGGTCGGGTGTCTCGACGTACGGGAAGGACTGCTCCATCTCGTGCTGCCACGGGGTGTCGATGCCGAACGCGTGGCCGGCCGAGTGCACCCGCTTCTGGTACAGCACCACCAGTTCCTGCGCGATTTCGCGGACCGCGCTGCGGACGCGCGACTTGTTCTTCGCGAAGTCGGCGCCGCCGAGCCGGTTGAGCACGGGAGTCTCGCCACCGACGTACTGGCGGAGCGTGTCGATCTGGTCGCTCGGCACGTACAGCTTGTCGCCGCCCTTGTAGGCCAGGAGCAGGTAGTCGCGCTCGACGCCGCCGATGGTGCGCTTGACCATGCCCTCGTACTTGCCGACGCCGTGCTGGTGGTGCACGACGTAGTTGCCCGGCTTGAGGTCCTCGAACAGGCCGGTGCCCTGGCGCTTGCGCGGCCGAGCCTGACGATGTGCGCGGCGACGACCGGTGAGGTCGGCCTCGGCGATGACGGCGACCTTCGCCGCCGGGACGTTGCAGCCGCGGTGCAGCGGCGCGACGACGATGTAGCCGCCGGGAGTGGTGAGGTCGTGGTCGGGGCCGACCATCGCGAAGTCGAGTCCGCGATCGAGCAGCAGGCTGGCGAGGCGTTGCGCGGAACCGGTGCCGTCGGCGGCGACGACGACGCGGAACTTGTCGACGAGCAGGTCGCGGAGGCGATTGGCAAGACCTTCGCCGTCGCCGACGACCGGCCCCCAGCCGCTGGCGTTGACCATCGGTGAGTCGGGTGTCTCCGGCGCGCTGCTGATGGTCCACACGGCCTGGCCGGCGGCGAGCAGACGGTCGGTCTCGGCGTGCAGCCGTGGGAACGGCAGCTCCGGGTTCCGCCCCCACGTGCCTGCGAGTGCCTTGGCGAGGTCGTCCTCCTCGGCGAGCAGGTCGTTGGCGCGGTCACGCATGCGGCGCGGCTCGACGAGCACCACCTTCGCCGTCGCCGGCAGCTCGTCGGTGAGGAGACGCTCGTCGCCGACCAGCCACGGCAGCCAACTCTCCATGCCGTCGAACAACGAGCCTTCGCTGAGGCGTTCCCACTGCTCGCGGCCCCACGGTTCGCTCGCGACGAGTCGTGCAGCTCTCGAGCGCACTTCGTCGCTCGGGATCAGTTCGCGTGCGGGGAAGATGCGCACCTCGTCGAGATCGTGCGTGCTGCGCTGGTCGTTGACGCCGAACTCGGTGAGACGGTCGACCTCGTCGCCCCACAGGTCGATGCGGATGGGTGCGTCGGCCGTGCTCGGGAAGATGTCGACGATGGCACCGCGCTTGGCCACCTCGCCACGGTGCTCGACCAGCTCTTCGCGTCGGTAGCCGTGGTGCACCAGCGTCGCGAGCAGCTCGTCAGGGTCGAGGATGGCGCCCTTGCGGACCTCGATCGGGTCGATGCGGTCGACCTCGGGGCCGAGGTGCTGCAGCAGGGCGCGCACGCCGGCCACGACAACGCGGGGAGCCCGGTCGGGGTGACGAAGGCGCCACAGCACCTCGAGCCGACGACCCATGGTCTCGACGCTGGGGCTGACCCGCTCGAACGGAAGCGTCTCCCAAGCAGGGAACAACACCACGTCGCCCTCAGGCATGAACTGCGCGAGGTCGTCGTACAACTGACCAGCGTCGGTACCGGTGGGACAGGCCACCACCAGCGGTCGGCGATCGCTCAACTGCGCGAGAGCAGCGATGCTGATGGCGCGGGCGGCCTCGGGCACGGCGACGAATCCGCTCTCGGACCCGATGGCCTGGGTGAGTGCAGGCTCGGTACGGAGCAGGCGAGGCAGCGACGAGAGCGACATCCGACAGGTCAGGGTAGCGGTGTGCTGGCAACGAGCGCCGACGAGGTGCCAGCATGAGCGAATGCGCAAGAACGTGTGGGTCCTCGGTGTGGCGATGGTCGGGCTCGCAGCCTGCAGCAGCGACGGTGGCAGCGCGGCCAGCACGACCAACGCCGACACGACGTCGCCCACGACCGTAGCCCCAGGCCCCACGACGACGCTCGCATTGGTCGATGTCACCGGCCGCTGCGAGGTGGGCGAGTGGGTGTCCACGGCACTCGACGCGCCCAGTCAGGCTGCGATCGGTGACGTCACCCCCGTCGGCGGCGGCGACGGGATGGACATCTCGTTCGGCGCCGACAACCAGTTCCAGATCGACTTCGGGCCGATGACGCCTGCGACGGCGAGCTTCACCACGGCGGGCCAGCAGGGCACCCTGAGCAGCTCGTTCAAGGGCGTCGGTGCAGGCCGATGGACCGTGGGTGCCGACGGCCCCGCGATTGCGTCGTTCGACGATTTCAACACGGTCACCGCGCTGGTCACGCTCACGCTGGGCGAGACCGTTCCTCCGATCTTCGAAGAGACGCTGCAACAACTGAACGACAACCGCATGCTCGACGACGAACAGGTGGGCGTGTTCACCGTGACCTCCTGCGCGGGCGACCAGCTCACCATGGCGTCGCCGTTCCCAGGCGGCGACATCACGATCACGGCTGTCCGCAAGGTCTGAATGACCGAGCAGATGGCCGAGCAGATGACCGAACCGACGGCTGACGCGATGGCCGAACCGATGGCTGAGCAGATGGCTGAGCAGATGAAGGGTGATGGTCGACTGCTCGACCCGTTGGTCCGCCGCTGGACAGCAATCGGCGTCGCCGTGGCGGTCGCCGGCTTCTGGATGCTCGGAACCCTCGGTCGCCCCTGGCGCATCCTCGCGGTTCCGAATGCTGCGACACAGAACTTCTTCGACATCCAGGCCAACAGCCTTCTCCACGGTCGGCTGAACGTGCCGCGAGGTTCTCTCGGCGTCGAGGAGTTCATCACCCCGCGTGGGTCGTACATGTACTTCGGGATCTTCCCTGCAGTCCTTCGGGTTCCGTTTCGCGTCTTGTTCCACGGGCTCGACGGACGGCTGACCCTGCTCAGTTGCCTCGCCGCGGTCGTGGTCATCGGCGTGGCCACCGCACGGCTGACGCGCCGGGCGCAACGACAGCTCGGTCGCACGGGCGGTGGGGCTGGACCGCTGTCATACCGGTGGTACGCACTCATCGCCGCCGCGCCGACACTGTTCAGCCCGTTCTTGTATCTCGCGTCGCGTTCGATGGTGTATCACGAGGCCATCGCATGGGGCTGTGCCGGAGCGTTGTGGGGGGTTGATGCAGCCCAGCAATGGTGGTTCGGGCGTCGGCATCGCGACGTCCTGTTCATGGCGCTGGGGGCCATCGTCGCGATCAACTCGCGCCCGTCGGTCGGCTTGATCCCGGTGCTGATGTTGGTGATGTTCGCCGGGCTGCTGGCGCTCCGCCGAGCGTGGCGACCAGCGTTCGTCGCGTTCGTCGTCGCGGCGGCCGCAGTGGTCACCTATTCCGCGGTCAACTTCAGTCGCTTTCGGCTGTTGTGGGGCGCGCCTGCGCGATATCAGCAGTCGTATCAAATCCTGCCGGAGTTGCGCGCCGCGGCGGCATTCACGGACGATTCGCTGTTCAGCCTGCGGTACATCCCCACCACGGTCGCGCGCTACTTCGATCCGTTGCCCCGGTTCATGCAGCCCACACGACTGTTCCCCTTCGTGGAGTTCGTCGACCCTCCGACCGGCGCGGCCAGCACCCCGATGCATTTCTGGCACTCGGGTTCGATCTTCACATCGGCACCGGTGCTGGCGATGCTCGCGCTCGTCGGTGTGGTGTGGGTGGTGCGACGCGGTGGCGCAGTGTGGCGGGCGGCCGCAGCCGCCGCAGGGCTCGCGGCACTGACGACCCTCGGGTTCTGGGCTGTCTGGCACCGGTATCTGGTCGACTTCGTGCCGCTGGTCGTGATCCTCGCCGCGCCCGGGCTGTGGCTCGTGCTGGATGCCCTCGGACGTCGTCCTCGATGGATTCGTCTCGCTAGCGCTGCGGTGGTGGCCGGCCTGCTGGCTGTGGCGCTGCTCGGCCAGGTCGGGCTGTCGTTGTGGTCGCGGTTG
>JANMFL010000254.1:0-2147 GCA_031377945.1 Acidimicrobiaceae bacterium
GTCGCCGGCCTTCAGGGCGTCGATACCCCGTTTCGCGGCGTCGTTGCCGCGCGACAGGGCGTCGACGGCGCTGCCGGCGGCGACCGCGAACCCGATGGCGCCGGCCACCATCAGCACGCCCAGGGTCGTCAAGCCGACCCACACGATGCGGCGGGTCGGTTTCGGTTGGTGACCGAGGCTGACGAGGAAAAGAGAAACAATGACCAGCAGCGCGAACACCGATGTTGCGCCGAAGAACGGTCCACTGCCCAGCCGGCACAGCACCGCGATGGTCAGCGCTGCCGATGCGCCCGCCACCAGCGGCAGCAAGTAGCGGGCGGTCACCAGGGCCAGCGCCAGGGCCCCGACGGCCACGGTGACCAGTTGCCAGTTCCCGTCACGCCACGTGGCGGCTCCGGCGGCGACGGCGGCGGCCGACAGCACCCACCAGGGGGCTTCTGTGGCGGCGTGAATACAGGCTCCGGCAAGAAACCCGACCAGCACGACGTCCCATTTGGTGTTGCCGGTGGGGTGCACCTGGCCCACCGTCACCAGGAAGCCCGCGGCCATCGAGAGTGCGACGACCAGCGTGGTGGGGTACGGAGGTGCCGCCTGGGGCGGCGCGGTCGCCATCGTCGGAGCATATTGCACGAGTTACAGGAGCGTGAATTGAGTCGTTCAACTCCTTCCACAGACACGCCACTGCTGCTAGCCTCTCCGCACCGGGAGACAGTTGGGACGGAATCATGAAGCGTGTCATCGCTATTGTGGGAGTGGTGTTGAGCGTGGCCATCGTGGTAGGCGCGTTCATCGTGGGAGGTGGAGACGACGCCAGTGAGGCGAAGTCGCCGAACCCCACCGTCACCGCTGACGCTCAGAAGGACGCCGTGAAGGCCATCACCAACGCCGGCATCAGGGTGCAGAGCGAAGGCCCCAAGAAGGACACCGACTCCGACGACGAGAGCGGCGACGACAAGAACGAGAACGAGGGCAAGTACGAGACCAAGAAGGTCTTCGTGTCCGTCTCGCCGAACACCGTCCGCATCGGCAAGGAGTTCAAGATCCAGGTCCGCGGCTTCACCCCGAAGTCCACCGTGGTCGTCACGATCGCCCGTGAGGGGTACGCGCCGAGTGTGTACGAGATCGTGGTCGACAAGCAGGGCCGCGGCAAGACCAAGGACATCAAGGCGCCCACCACCGAGGGCGAGTACAGCGTGGTCGCCCTGGGTCCTGGCTCACCTGGCAAGGTCGCCAGCACTACGCTCACCGTCGTCAAGAAGAAGTGACGACACGCCCTTCGGGGTGCTCTTGGGTGAGGACAGCATGAATCGTTCGAAGTGGCCGCTCGTCACGGGCGTCGTGGTCGTGGGCGCCCTCGCGGGCGTGGCCCTGGGCGGACGGCCGACGTCGCTGCCCGAGGTGAACGTGCCGGTCACCACCGTGCCGGCCTCGACCGTTCCCACTGAGACGACGAACGCATGATGAAGACGACGGCCAGCGGCCGCGCCGTGTTCGACGAAGCGCCCGAGATGACCATGCGCGACTACTGGCACGTGGTCGTGCGGCGCCGTGGGCTGATCATGCTCGCGGTGATCGTCACGCTGGCGGGTGCCATGTTCATGGTGTCGCAGCAGAAGAAGATCTACGAGGGCGAAGCACAGATGCTCGTCCGTTCGGCCAACGGCGACAACGTGTTCAACAGCAATCAGCAGAGCGCGCAGAACTCGGCGCGGTTGATCGAGACCGAGATCCGCGTGCTCGAGGGCAACACGGTCGAGGATCGTGTGCGCGAGAACCTGGGCATCACCGGCGACCTGCCCGACGTGGCCGGTTCGGCCGTCGGCCAGACCGACGTGATCTCGGTGAAGGTGCAGAGCCACGACCCGCAGGTGGCAGCGCAGCTGTCGAACGCCTATGTCGACGCGTACATCGATGTGCGTCGCGAGCAGAACGTGAACAGCTTGCTCGATGCCGCGGCCGAGGTGCAGAACAAGGTCAGCGATCTCGACGTGCAGATCGCCGACCTCGACACGAAGCTCTCGAACTCGAACGACGCCGACCGGCCGGCACTCGAAGCCGAGCGTCAACGCCTGGTCGACCAGCGTGCGGTGTTCCAGTCGCGCCTCGACCAGTTGCAGGTCGATGCCTCGGTGCAGACCGGGAGTGCG
>JANMFL010000287.1:0-6904 GCA_031377945.1 Acidimicrobiaceae bacterium
CGACGACCTGTGGATCGCCTCGTGAGGGATGCACGGGAACAGACTGTTCACGGCCGGGGGAGCGTCGAACCGCACTCCAGGGATGTCGCGGGTGTGCTCGTACAGCAGCGTCGCCATGGCGTTCGAATGCAGCGCCGACGCGATCCACAGGTCGTCGTGCAACAGCGCGTTGAACTGTGCGGCCACGAAGCGCATCTTCGACGGCAGTTGATTCACCATCTTGCGGACGTAGGTGGCCCGCCTCGCGAGCGCCGGGTTCAGGTACACGACCGCCTCGCCACCGAGCAGCCCGGCCTTGGTGCCGCCGAAGCTGACCACGTCGACCCCGGCCTCGACCGTGAACGCGCGCAAGGTCTGCCGTGTCCCTCCGAGCGCGGCGGTCGCATTGGCAATGCGTGCCCCGTCGAGGTGCACGAGCATGCCCATCGCATGCGCCGTGTCGCACAGCGCCGCGACTTCGTCTGGCGTGTAGAGCGTTCCCAGTTCCGTGCTCTGGGTGATGCTCACCACGCCGGGCTGCGCATGGTGCTGGACACCTTGCAGATGCTCCAGACCGCGGAGCTGTTCGGGCACGAGTTTGGCGTCCGACGAAGGGAGCGTGAGGAGCTTGGCACCCAGCGCCCTCTCTGGGGCTCCCGCCTCGTCGACGGCGATGTGTGCCCATTCTGTGCAGACGACGCAATCCGCAGGTTGCACCATCGTCGCGAGTGCCATCACGTTCGCACCAGTGCCGTTCCACGTCAGGAAGGCCGAACTGGTGGGGCCGAAGAGGTCGCGGAAGCGGTCCTCGGTCTCGGCGGTCCAACGGTCGCTGCCATACGCCAGCGCATGTCCGGCGTTCGCCGCGACGACTGCCTCGACGACAGCGGGCAGGGCGCCGGCAGCATTGTCACTGGCGAATGCGCACTCGGGCGCCGGGGGCATGGAGCTGGGAAATGACGACATCGAGACCATTCTGCCGGACCTATCGTGCACCGCCATGAGCCTCGACCATCTCGCACTGCTACGCGCCGATCTCGACGCCTTCGTCGGAGCCGTCGCGAACGGGCCCTCCGATGCCCCGATCGCCGGCTGCCCGGGTTGGACACTGTCGGCGCTCGGGGTGCACCTCGGCGAGGTGCACCGCTGGGTGCTGGGAGCGCTCGCCCTCGGTGCGCCGCCCACCGCCGACCCGACCGACGTCCCCACCGGCGACACACCAACGGAGGTCGCGGCCTGGGTCCGAACGGGCGCCGACCGCCTGCTGGGCGAGTTGCAGCTGCTCGACCCGGCCGCGCCGACGTGGCACCCGTTCCCGGTGGAGCCGAAGGTGGCGGGGCTGTGGCCGCGACGTCAGGCGCAGGAGGCGTCGGTGCACCGCTGGGATGCGCAACACGCCATCGGGATGCACCCGACCATCGATGCGTCGTTCGCGGCGGACGGCGTCGACGAGTACTGGACCGTCATGCTGCCGCGCATGCTCTCCCGTGAGCGCGCGACGACGCCGGCGACGCGCATCGCCGTGCAGAGCACCGACACCGGCCACCGCTGGGCGATCGACGGCACCAGCGGTCTGCCCGCACTGTTGGCGGCGGATGCGCCGGTGCAGGCCGAACTGAGCGCCCCGGCCGCCACACTGCTGCTGCGCCTGTGGGGTCGCCCATCGGGTCCGGTCGAGACCGGTGGCGACTCCGCTGTCCTCGACGAATGGCTCGCACTCGGCGGTGCCTGACGTGGATGGCGTCGATCGCCTCATCCAGGTCGACGCCGTCGGTCAGTCGACGATCGCGCTCGGATCGGCCTCTTCTTCGCGGAGGCGAATCGGGCCGAATCGATCGGCGTGCAAACCCGTCTTCCCGTCGTAGAACGCGCGGATCAGGTCCATGTCGGCGCGTACGTCGCCGGTGACCTCGATGGCCGGACCGAACCCCCCGCTGCGCGTGCTGCGGTCGACGAAGGCGAGCACGATCGGCACCTCGGCCGACTCGGCGATGCGATAGAAGCCCGACTTCCAGTACTCGGTGCGCGAGCGAGTGCCCTCGGCTGGTACCACCAGGCGGAGTTCGTCGCGCGTCCGCAGCTCGCCTGCCAGCGCCGCGACCATGCCGCCAGGTGCCGATCGATCCACGGCCACACCGCCGAGTCGGCGCATGATCGGGCCCATCGGCCCTTTGAACAGTGACGCCTTGCCCAGCCACGAGATGCGGACGCCGCTCACCCTGGCCATCGCCAGCGTGATGGGAAAGTCCCAGTTCGTGGTGTGCGGCGCGGCGATCACCACGCACCGCTGCGGCATCGGTCCGTCATGAGCCACGGTGTCCCAACGCCAGAGCAGCAACCACCATCGGGCCAGGAGCGTCGTCATCGTCGCACCCTACTGACCGACCGCTCCGAAATGGAACGGAGCGCCATGTCAGGCGCCGAAGTGGGTCACGATCACGCGACCGTCGCGCTCGCCGGCGCTGGCCGACAGATCGGTGACCGCCATCGCCCGCTGGATCCAACGATCGCGTCCGTCCCAGCGCGGCTGGTACGACGACCGACCGTGGACGGCGACGTCGTTGTCGACGACGAGGAGGTCGCCCGCCTCGAGCGCGAGCCCGGTGTGATGCGATTCGACGACGGCACTCAATGCACGGAGCGCATCGTCGGCTTCGGCGTCGATCCCCACCATTAGGTCGGCGTCGAACACCATCGACGGTCGGTCGCGCTCGCCACTCAGCACCGGCATGGGGGCACCGAGCACGTTCGGCCGACCGTGCAGGTAGCTCTCGTCCACGGCGGTTCGGAACCGGGACTGGAAGAGCGTGTCGACGACCCGCGCCGGCAGAAGCGGCAGCACCTCGAAGATCGACGACAGCGTCGTGATGGCGTGCGGATCGCCGCGGAGGCAGAGCAGCAGGAGGTACTTCGGGCGGTGCGGGTGGAACGCGGCTTCGGTGTGGAACATCAGGTCGACGCCCGACGACGTGCTCACCTGACGATGGGCGTTGTCCTTGGTGGGGACGAGGTTCTGCACCAGATCGCCCCCGTGTTCGGGCTGGTAGCCCACCGGCTGGCCCAGTCGACGGGCGGCGATCATCAGCACGAACTCACTGAAGAGGTCCTTGTGCGTCGGGGCGATGGGCGACTCGGGCGTGTGGGCGAGCGCGCCCACCGGGACGCCGCGCACGACGATCGCTCCGGTCTGCGGCGCCGCATCGGCGAAGTCGACCAACGCGTCGTGGACCACCGCCGGAATACGCTGCGCTGCGTGACCGGCAGCCCGGACGAAGCGTTCGTCACCGAGCGGCACGTCGGGGACCGACAACGCTGGCCAGGCCGGTGACTCGACGACGACGGGGGTCGCGTGCTCGATCAGCGTGGTCATGGCGGTGTGCTCCTGTCAGCGAATGAACGGCCGTCGAGTGGAACGGACGTTCCAATGCTAGCAGATTCTGGAACGACATTTCGCCTCGGCGGCGGCGACTACGCTGCCCGCCGTGGAAGTGGAGGAGCGGATCGGGAAAGCGGGGGCGCAGCTGACGCCGGCGGAGCGACGCGTCGCCGAGGTGGTGCTCGCTCGGCCTCAGCTGGTGGCGTTCGGCACGGTCGCCGAGTTGGCCGACACAGCGGGCTCGGGTGCCGCCACGGTCGTACGCCTCGCGTCGAAGCTCGGATACGACGGCTTCACCGGCCTGCAGGGAGCGGTGCAGCACGCGCTGGCGCGCCAGTTGCGCCCGGCGGCGGAACGCATTCGCGAACCGGCGGCCACCGATGCGATCGCACGGCACCTCGACCTCGAGATCGACAACGTGGCCACCACGCTCCGGGCGGTCGATGCCGCGGCGCTCGACGATCTGGTCGCCCATCTGGCCGACGTGCGATCGCGAGCGTTCATCCTTTCCGGCGACGCGTCGCTCGGCGTCGCGCACCAACTCCTCGGCGACCTCCGTGCGCTCCGCGACGATGTGTCGCTCATCGACGGCAACGAGGTCGCCGTGCGCCGCACTCTGGCGATGCTGCGCGACACCGACACGCTGGTCGCCATCGACCTGCGTCGTTATGACAAGTGGGTCGTCGAGGCAGCAGGGGAGGCTCACGGGCGGGGAGTGTGGCTGGCTGCGATCACCGACAGCCTCCTGTCGCCATTGGCCGGCCTGGCAGATCGCACCTTCACCGTCTCGGCGGCCGGAGGCGGACCGTTCGACAGTCATGTCGGCACCATGGCGTTCGCCAACCTCGCTGTGGCCGGCGTCGCCGACCGACTGCGCGCGGAGGCCACCGACCGCCTCGACCGGGCCGAAGCGGCCTGGCGCGCTGCCGGCACGCTCACCGACCGCTGAGGGGATGCACGGCCCGCACCCATCCATCGTCCTAGAGTTTCGTCATGACGAAAGTGGACCATGATCCGCAGGAGCGACGGTCGCGCTGCAAGTGGTGCCGGCGGGTGTTTCCGGAACGAGGCATGGGTCGGCCGAGGAAGTTCTGCTCGCAGGCGTGTCGCCAGTGGCACTGGGTCGGTCAGCAGCGAGCACGCGAACTGCAGCTCAGCGAACACGAGTTGGTGGTCACCAAGAGCGAGCTCGACGCGCTGCACGACGAGTTGTACGTGCTGGCGTGCGCCGTCAACGACGCCGAGCGTGATCTACGTGCTGCCGGCGCCAAGCCCTCGGCACGCGAGTTGCTCGACATCGTCGACTGGCTGCTCGAGGCCGGGCGACCGTTGCGCGACCGCGAGATGACCCCACCCCGCTGATGAGACGGGTTCGGCGACAACGCCCATAATCCTCGTTATGTCAGGTGGGCAGACCCAACCGCTGCTTCACCCGATCCGTACCGACATCACTCGGTGCGAGGCCCCCTGCACGAACAGGGGTCCCGTTCGGTCGAGCATGGCCATGTACCCGGCGTCGGTGGCAATCTTGTCGTTCGCCGCATCCGCTGCCTTCGCATCAGCGGAGATGCCGATCCACGTCATCTGCCCGAACGTGCCGAACGCGTCGGCCATGCACATCACCGGCTCCCCCGTCACGGTCTCGACGTGCATCGACACCTCGACCCCCCATGCCGCAGCGGCGCCGAGTTGTCCGTTCGCGGCCACAGCCGTGGTGAGGGTCGCGACGGCGCCGATGGGCGGGCGCTGGTCCGGGTTCGGCCCACCGTGCAGTGGCGAGCGCAAGCTCATCATGTGCGGCGTCGCGTTGAAACGCAGCCCCTCCTCCGCCATCGCCATGTAGGTGGCGTCGCCTTCCACCGCAGCGAGCGTGGACAATCCGTCGAGCGAATCGACCCAGGCGCTCCACGAGATGGAGCCGAGCGGAGCCCCGAACCACGCGGCCCAGACACTCACTGGAACGCCGGTCACCTCGGTGACCCGCGCGGCGATGTTCACCGCCCACTCGCCGCCGGCGGCTGCGTCGCCGCTGAGTACCGTCTGTCTGCTGAACAAATACATGATGATCCCTCTTTCCCTTCGCCCTTGCCAAGAGAATGAGACACCATCGCGCCGTGTGTTCGAAATGTCGATGAGTTCGGGCTTGAAGATTTCTGCCAATCGACAGAATCGATCTCGATGAATTGGGTATCTGTTCCAGGTGTCCTACGACCTCGCGAGCGCAGACGCGACGAGGCGCCGGCCCGACGGGAACGGACCGGCGCCTCGAGATGCAGTCGGGTTCGTGGGCGCCGCTCAGCTGAGCGTGGTCCCCACGAACGTCGCGGGGCTCGCGCCCCAGGTACGGAAGCCGATGTGCATTCCCTGCGGCAGTGGGAACCCGCAGGAGCTCGCCTTCGCGGCAGCAGCGAGGCTGTTCACCCGGAAGACCTCCTGCCCGTCCATGCTGGCCCACATCGTGTCGCCCTTGGCAACGACCACCAGTTGGTGCTTGGCGTTGATCGCCCAGCCTGCTGGGAACGCCTTCTTTGCGATCGGAGTGCCGCACTCTGCGCCCTGATACCAGTGGCGGATGATGAAGGCATTGCCGTACAACGGGTCGTATTGGAAGCTGTAGCCATAGATCCGAGACACTGCATCCAGGCCGGAGCGGAACCAGATGCCGTAGCCGGCACCGGATTGCAACGTTGCCGTGGTGGTCAGCACCATGTCGGGAGTTTGCAGTGGCTTGGCCGTCAGGACACGGTTCTCCCCCGCCACCTGCATGGACACGCTGCTCGCACCGATCAGTGCGCTGCCGCGGATGACCTTCCAATCTGCGGCGGCCAGTTGCCCGTCGGCGCCGATGACGATCACCTTGCGGGCGACCTCGACCTCGGTGCCGGTGGTCGGCAGGCCACTCACGGCGACGGTGTACGTCCCCTTCGGAACGGTCCGATACGTCAGGATCCGTGCGCCGTTCTGGCCGATCTGTGTGTCGGTGTAGCCAGCGTTGCCCATGGTCGGGAAGACCCGGAACACCAGGCGCGGGTACGGGCTTCCGGCACCGATGAGGCCACGGGTCTCGACCGTGACGGTGGCACCGATGTTGCTGACCAGGACGAACGGGTTCGCCGTGACGGCTGGCTGGGCCGCCGCGCCGGTGGCGAGCATCTTCGTGACCGTCGAGATCACGCCACAACCGGCGGTGTTGCAGGCGCGAACGGCGATGTAGCCGATTCGAGCGGCGTCGAGTGCGATGTCCGCACTGTTCACTGCGACGACCATCGTCCTCGAAAGCCGCCCGATGCCATACACCACCTCGTACCGGGTCACGGGACCGGAACCGAGGTGAGCCGGGCTGCGCCACGACAGGTGCACCACACTGGGGCTCTTCGTGTCACGTGTGGCAACCAGCGCGGTGGGCAGACCGGGCTTGTCGCTTCCGAGCAGGATCGAGGCCGGCGCGCTCTGGCCGAAGTCGTTCACTGCCCAGATACGAGCGATGTACTGGCGTGTCGGGTCGATCGCCGAAATCGCCACCGACGGCGTCACCGTCGTGAGATCGGC
>JANMFL010000291.1:0-2920 GCA_031377945.1 Acidimicrobiaceae bacterium
GATGGCCAGCCCGCCCATCGCAGCACCCAAGCCCCATGTCGCGTACAGCCACTCGTAGGTGGTCGAGCCCTTCTCGAGGCCGAAGTTCTTTCGGGCGACCGCAGCGAACAGGCCGACGTACGGGAGTGACAGCAGCGAGAAGGTGAACAGCGTCACGAGCAGTCGCCACACTGCTGGATTGGCTCTGGCGATGCGCAGCCCGGACGTGAACTGTCGCATCCCGGGCTCGCGTGGCGGGGGCTTCGTCTGGTGAATGGGTGTGCGCACGAGCGCGACGATCACGAACAGGTAGGTCACCGCGTTGATGAGGAAGATCTGAGCGATGGACACGCCCGCCGAGCGCAGGATGGCGACCACGATGGGGCCGACGACACGCGAGCCGTTGATCATGGTCGAGTTCAGCGACACGCTGCCGGGCAGGTCGGCGCGGCTGACGAGCGTGGGCAGCATGGCGGACCACGCGGGGGCGTTCAGGGCGTTGCCGATACCGACGCCGAGTGCCACGAGGAAGATGCTCCAGATGGGAGCGTCGGCGGCGGCGAGCGGTGCGAGGATCGCACTGAAGACCAGCTGTACCAACTGCATCGCGATGAGCCAGCGGCGGCGGTCGAAGCGGTCGGCGATCACACCGGCGGGGATGGACAGGAACAGCAGCGGACCGAGCTGGGCGAAGACCATGATGCCCACGACCGAGGCTTTGCCGGTGCGGTCGAGCACGTACAGCGGCAGCACGACGTTCTGCATCCATGTGCCGATGTTCGACGAGAAGCTCGCCGCCCACATGCGCCGGAAGCGCGGGTATGCCAACGCCGCCCGCGCGCTGCCCGGGGTGAACCCGTGGTCGATCGTCTCGTGGGTGCTGGTCGTCATGCTGGCGGGGTCGTGCTGGCGGGGTCTCTTGACCCGCGGGTCAAGACTACGACCAGTGGTCCCGCCCCGCGTGGTCCTGCGATGGCACACTTTCCACATGGCTGCCGAGACCACCACCGTGCCCGCCGCGTCGGGTGCCGCGAACGACCGTTGTGTCCGCTTCGGGGTGTTCCCCGAGTGCCCGCAGTGCGGCGGGTCGCTGCACCCCGAGCACGCCCACTTCAAGTGCGGTTCGTGCGGCTGGCGCGACAGCTGCTGCGATTAGGGCCATGACCGTGCCATCCACTCCGCCCACCACCGACGTCGCGGACTTCGACACCATCGTCGCGACGGTCGACGGACCCCGTGGCCAACTGCGCCTGAACCGTCCCGAGAAGCTCAACCCGCTCAGTAGTCACACTCTGCACGAGATCGAGCTCGCCGCCCGCTGGTTCGACGAGCACCACGACCTCAAGGTGGTGCTCGTCAGCGGCGCGGGGCGGTCGTTCTCGGCGGGCGCCGACCTGTCGGCGTTCAGCACGGCGGCACCGATGGAGGACCGCCAGGTCGGTTGGCGAATGGGACGCGCGCTCGACGAGATGCGCGCCGTGACGGTCGCCCGCATCCAGGGCTGGTGCGTGGGCGGCGGCCTGATCGTGGCCGCAGGATGCGACCTGCGCGTCGCCGCCGACACCGCACGGTTCAGCATCCCTGAGGTCGATCTCGGCATTCCGCTCGCGTGGGGTGGCATCCCGCGGCTGGTGCGCGAGATCGGCCCGGCACTCACCAAGGAACTGGTGATGACGTGCCGCCCGTTCGACGCCGCCGAGGCCAAGGCCGCAGGTTTCGTCAACCGCGTGGTGCCCGAGGCGTCACTCGACGACGAGGTGGAGGCACTGATCGCTCAGTTGCTCGACAAGCCGAAGCTCGCGCTGCTCGAGACGAAGGCGCACGTCAACGCCGTCACCGAGAGCATGGTCGGCACCGGGCGCAGCTGGGCCGACGCCGACGGCTTGTACGCAGGTCTGCGCGACGAAGAGGGCCGTGCGAGCGCAGCGGCGTACGTCGCCCGCCTTCAGCAGAAGCGCTGACCCGCGACCGCTCGTGTTTCCCAGCTCTGCGCCGGAGGTTGGGCGCGATTCGTCCCAATAGTGGGACGAATCGCCCCCACGGGCGCGGAGTGACCCGGATTTGGGACGTGTCGCGCCCAGTGGCCATGCGGGCTCGTGTGTCCCAGCTCTGTGCGCCCGTCGTCGAGCACCTCGGCCTGTTGATCGGGACACTCGGCGTCAGAGCTCGACGGTGCCGGACACGCAGGTGACCGCGTCGCCGCCGATCCACAGCCCGTTGCCGTGTGTGTCGGCTTCGACGTACACGACCCCCGCCCGGCCGAGTGCGGCGCCCTGTGACGCGCGGTAGGGCGGGGTGAATCGCCCGGCTCCGACCAGCCATTGCGCCGCCGACGCGTTCAGACTGCCGGTGGTGGGGTCCTCGAACGTCGAGGCGCCCTCGGGGAAGAAGGCGCGTACCTCGTACGCGAACCGTCCGCCCGGCGGGTAGGGCCCGATCACGCCGATCTTCAGACTGGTGTTCGCGCAGCTGAGTCCGAGCACCTCGTCGGCCGAACTGAGCAGCACACCCAGCCAGCCCGGGCCGTTGTCGATCCATGCCGCGTCGACCACCGAGTCGGTGGTGATGCCGAGCGCCTGGACCGCCTCGCCCAGCGTGTCGTCGTCGAGTGGGCCGTCGCGCAGGAGCGGCGGTGCGGCGAACGCGAGGAGGCCGCCGTCCTGGCGGATCCGGACCAGCCCCACGCCGCACTCCTGCACGACCTCGCCGGGCGTGCCCGGCACCCCGCCGGCCGCGAGCCAGGCATGGCACGACCCGATGGTCGGGTGTCCGGCGAATGGCAACTCGGTGGTGGTGGTGAAGATCCGCACCGAGTAGTCGGCGCCCGGGTCGTTGGGCGGCAGCAGAAACGTGGTCTCGGAGAAGTTCGTCCAGTTGGCGAAGCGCTGCATCTGGTCGGTCGTCAGCCCGACGCCGTCGACCACCACGGCGAGCGGGTTGC
>JANMFL010000293.1:0-4703 GCA_031377945.1 Acidimicrobiaceae bacterium
CACCGCGGTCGTCGAGACGACGCAGGGAACGCTGCACGTCGCGCTGCGCGACGACATCGCCCCCAACACGGTGAACAGCTTCGTGAACCTGGCTCGCTTCCACTACTTCGACGGCACCACGTGCCACCGGGCCATCCAGACCTTCGTCGTGCAGTGCGGCGACCCCACCGCCACCGGTACCGGTGGTCCCGGCTACGAGTTCGCCGACGAGCTCGACAAGATCGAGCCGTACCGCATCGGTTCGGTGGCGATGGCCAACTCGGGCGCCGACACCAACGGCAGCCAGTTCTTCATCATCACCGGCGACAGCGGCACGCAGCTGCCCCCGAACTACACACTGTTCGGTCAGGTCAGCGACGATGACCTCAGCGTCATCACGGCGCTCGACGCGGTGGCCAACCCGCAGGACGGCCCGCCGCTGCAACGCATCGACATCGCCAAGGTCACGATTCAGCAGAAGTAGGCCAGCAGAAGTAGGCCAGCAGCAGCAGGCCGACGGAGGCAACCCGGCAGCACCGGGGTTGTCGCGTTCCCTCGGTCAGGGCTGGCCTGTCGGAAAACCTCGGGCTCACGTGAGCGCGTCGTCGAGCACCACACGGTCCTCGCGTGCTTCGCGATAGGCGAGCACGCCGAGCGCCACCAACACCACCGACATCGACAGCGCCTGAGCGAGCGTGACCGCCTCGCCGAGGAACACCCAGGCGGCGATCGACGCGCCGACCGGCTCGGCCTGGATCAGCACCGACGACACCGACGAGTCGACACGCGGCTGCGCCCACACGAACAGGCCATGACCGAGCAGCCCGGGCCCGAGCGCCAGCAGCAGCACCCACCACCAGTCGGAGCCCTGCATCTCGCCCAGATCGACATCGACGAACAGCACCAGCACCGACACCGCCAGGGCACCGGAGATCGACACGACCCACATCAGCCGCACGGTCTCGACCTCGCGCCGCACCTTCTTGCTCGCCAACAGATACACCACCCAGATGAGCAACGCGGCAACGGCCCACAGGTAGCCGACCACGGTGTTGCTGCTGTCGTCACCCGATGGCGATGCGATGACGGCGCCGACGACGCCGGCCACCGCGGCGCTCGCGCACACCACCTTCAACACGGTCAGCCGCTCGCCCATGAAGATGACCGCGATCGGCAGCGCGACCACGGGCGTGAGCGCGCCGATGATCAGTGCGACCGCGATGCTGACGTACTGCAGCGTGATGAAGAACACGCAGATGTTGAACCCGAACACCACGCCCATCGGAGCGGCTCGACGGATGTCGGCCCACGACGGCCACCGCCGGGTGACGACCACGACGATGCTGATCAACACCGTGGCGATCCACATTCGCCAGAAGCCGAGCACTACACCGGACACTCCGGTGGCCTTGCCGAGAACGCTGCCGAAGGACCAGAACACGGTGGCGCCGAGCACCGCCGCCACACCGAGGGTACGGCCCGACGATCGTGTGCCGGCCGACACGGCCACGGACGAGGTCATCGAGTCACCGTCGACGACGCTACGCCGCCGACCCCGCGGCCATCGATGCGGGACACGCCACTAGCCTGACTGCGTGGTCACGCGAACACGGTGGGCAGTGTTGGTCGCGGCAGCATTGCTGCTGACGATCGTGTCGGTGCCTGCCTCCGCGGCCACACCGGCTGCTCCGAACCGATTCGTCAGCGGGTGGATTCCGTACTGGCAGGCCACGTCCGGCAGAACCGCCATCATTGGAGCCACTTCGGCGCCGCTGCTCAGTGAGGTCTCGCTGTTCGGCTCGTCGGCCGCCCTCGACGCGATCGTCACCACGGCGCACGGCGCCGGCCTCCCGGTGTTCCAGACGCTGTTCAGTTCGTCGACGGCCGGGTTCATGACGGCAACCGCCCGCACGACGACGGTGAACGCCATCGTCGCGGGCGCCGTCGCCGGCAGGTACGACGGAGTGGACATCGACTACGAGTTCGTGTGGTCGGTGTCGCGATCCAGTTGGACCACGATCACGCCGCAATGGGTGGCCTTCGTGCGGCTGCTGTCGAGCACGTTGCACGCCAAGGGGAAGTTGCTCTCGGTCACCGTCCCGCCGGTGTGGAACGCGGGGAGTCGCGGCTACACGCTCTACGCCCAGCCACAGATCGCCCCGTACGTCGACCGTCTGCGGTTGATGGTCTACGACTGGAGCATCACCAACCCGGGTCCGATCGCACCGAACTTCTGGGTCGACTCGGTCATCGACTACAGCACCAACATCGCCAAGGTGCCGCCGAAGAAGCTGCAGCTGGGCGTGCCCGCCTACGGCCGTCACTGGTGGACGAAGCAGAACTCGAAGGAGACGTGCCCCGACGGCGCACTGAAGCCGGTCGACAGCATCACCATGCGCGAGACGGCCGGCCTGGCGAACGCGCACGGCGCCACGCCGGTCCGCCACTCGTCGGGTGAGGTGACGCTCAGTTGGACCGAGAAGGTCACCGGCCCCACCCGGTTGCCGCCGGCGTACGTTCCCCCGACCACCAAGGTCAGCACCATCTCCAGGTCCGCCGGATCGGGTCTGCAGCGAGCGGTGCGTCTGGGGACCCCGCGCATCGTGACGTGCACGGTCACCCACGTCGTGTTCGTCCCCGACGCGCAGACACTTCGCGCCAGCGCCCAGTCCGCGTTGAACGCGGGATGGAGCGGTATCGCGATTTGGGCGTTCGGCTACGAGACGGCCGAGGCGTACGCAGCGTTGAACGGCATCGCAGCGCAACGGCCGAACACCGCCTCGGTGATCTCGCTCGACGCACCGCTCTCGAGCACCGGCACCCTGCGAGTCCGCGGAACGGCTTTGGACGGGCGGTTCGATCTGCCCGTCCCGGTCCGCATCACCGTCACACGCGTCGCCACCTCGACGGTGTCGAGGCGCACCGTCACCGCCAACGTGAGCCGCGCTGGTCTCCCCCCGTCGCTCGTACAGATGGTCGGTCCGTTCCACGGCTTCGACCAGACGTTCACGGCACTCACCGCCGGCTCGTACTCGGTGTGCGCGTGGATGCTGCGGTGGGGCGGCGCCACCGGGCCACCGGCCACATGCCAGGCCGTGACGGTGCCGTAGGCGCCGGTTGATCGCCTGCACTCGTTCGCTACGGCGCCGGTGGGGGCTCCGCATTACCGTCGGGTAACCGCAGATGAATACGCTGCGCTCACGTAGCCGCATCGCCCGTCGGGCACCGCGTCGCCCGCCCCGTCCTCGGAGGTCCTCACATGTCTGGTTCGTACATCGTCGCCGGAGCCCGCACGCCCATCGGCAAGATGAGCGGCGCGCTCGCCTCGTTCTCCGCCGCGGATCTCGGCGGCTTCGCCATCAAGGCGGCGCTCGAGCGTGCGGGCGTGTCGCCAGAAGAGGTCGAGCACGTGATCATGGGCCAGGTGCTCATGGCCGGCCAGGGCCAGGTGCCGTCGCGCCAGGCCGCGGTGAAAGGCGGCATCCCCATGAACGTCCCCAGCGTGAACATCAACAAGGTCTGCCTCAGCGGCCTGAACTCCATCTACCTCGCCAACCAGATGATCATGGCCGGTGAAGCCGACATCGTGGTCGCCGGTGGCATGGAGAGCATGACCAATGCCCCGTACCTGGCCCAGGGCGCCCGCGGCGGCTTCCGCTACGGCAACACCGAACTGGCCGACGCGATCATCAAGGACGGTCTGTGGTGCGCGTTCGACGCCTGCCTGATGGGCCTCGGCACCGAGCGCTACGCCGGCGGCGGCATCACCCGCGACCAGCAGGACGACCTGGCGATGAAGAGCAACCAGCGCGCCGCTGCTGCCATCGCCGCCGGCCGTCTGGCCGACGAGATCGTCGCCGTCAGCATCCCGCAGCGCAAGGGTGACCCGAAGATCGTCGACACCGACGAAGGCGTGCGCGCCGACACCACGATGGAGTCGCTCGGCGGGCTGAAGCCGGCATTCGACAAGGAAGGCACCATCACCGCCGCCAACGCGTCGCAGATCAGCGATGCCGGCTCGGCCGTGGTGCTGATGAGCGAGAAGGCGGTCAACGCCCGCGGCGTCACCCCGCTCGGCCAGTTCGTGAGCTACGGCATGGTCGCCGGTCCCGACAGCGCGTCGCTGCTGCAGCAGCCCAGCCGGGCCATCCAGGCGGCGCTCGCCCGTGCCGGCAAGACCATCGCCGACGTCGACCTGTTCGAGATCAACGAGGCCTTCGCCGCCGTGGGCATCGCCTCGATGGCCGACCTGGGCATCAGCGACGAGATCGTCAACGTCAACGGTGGCGCGATCGCCCTCGGCCACCCGATCGGCATGAGCGGCAACCGTCTGGCGTTGACCATCCTGCACGAACTGCGTCGCCGTGGCGGCGGGCTTGGCGCGGTCGCCCTGTGCGGCGGTGGCGGCCAGGGCGACGCCCTGCTCGTTCGTACGGTCTGAACTCGCTGAGCAGGGGTTCCACCGCGGGAAGTGATGAATCGATCTCGATTGTGACAAAGGTTGACACAATCTGAGGTCCGTTGTAATGTAACTGCAACAAACACGGCGCGACCTCCTCCTGGCGACCGCGACCGTGATTGATCTGAGGTACCGCTTCTGGAGCTGGCCCGTCCGCCCGCTACCAGGTCCAGGGGCGGTACCTCAGCCTATTTTTCGGCCGTGTTGCAGCCCATGTCGCAGCCGTGTCGCAGCCCGTGCTTCAGCCGGTGACGTCGCGTCGACC
>JANMFL010000296.1:0-1963 GCA_031377945.1 Acidimicrobiaceae bacterium
CGCGGCGCAGCGCGCCGGCGACGGCGGTCGGGTCGCCGACCGCACATCGGAAACCGACGTCGCCGACCAACGCTCGGTGCGGTGCGATGTCGCTGACCACGGGCACGCAACCCCTGCTCATGGCTTCGAGCAGCGAGTAGCCGGCCGCTTCGTGGTGGCTGGTCGACAGATACACGTCGGCAGCGGCGAACCAGGCCCCCATCCGGTCGTGTGGCACCGGCGCGTGCAGATGAATCCGTGATGTGACACCGCCGACCTCGGCGATGCGAGCTCGGACCTCGCGCTCGAGCGACCGGTCCGTGGCGAGTAGGTGAAGATGCGCGTCGGGCAGATCGGCCAGGACGAACCCATCGATCGCGCAGAGCGGGTCCTTGCCCTCGATCAGCCGACCGACCCACAGCACGGCCGGGCGCCCATCCAGCACCACCGGCTCGCCGTCGTCGTCCGGCAGCATCGGCGCCGCCTCGAGCACCTCGAACAACGGTGCGTGCGCGGCGATGACGCCGCCGTCGATCCACGGTTCCACCTGTCCACCGTGCACGCCGGTGAACAGGTAGCCGGCGACGTGGCGGCGCACCATTCGATGACCCCATCGGGCACGCCCGACGAACACCTGCTCCCCGTGGTGCTGCACGAGGATCGGCGCCCCCACGTGCCGGAGTCGCCACAGCAGTCGAGTCCAGCCGAGGCCGTGAACGAGCACTGCGTCGGCGCGCTCCGCTCGCACCGACGCCACGAGCGAGGCGTCCGAGGTGTGAAACCGGTACCGAACACCGTCGCGTTCGACCTCGGCGGCGGTGGTCGAGTGACGACCGTGCACCGTCGGGACGACGTCGCGTGCCACCAACGCGTGGGCCGTCTCGTGGACGGTGGTCCAATGCTCCACGGCGTCCACCGGCGCCAGGTCGGTGACCGGCGGCATGACGACGGCCAGCAGCAGTGTCATCGCAATCGACCTCGCGCCGACCGACCGAGCTGGCGAACCACGGCGACACGCTCCGCACGGTGCTCGGTGAAGTCGGCACGCCACCTGCCGGTGGTCCGCTGCGTGGGATCACGGAACAGCGCCGCTGGCGGGCAGACGGTGAGCGTCACCGCGGCGCGCAATCGAGCCAACTCCCGCTCGAGCAACACTCCAGGGACGACGCCGGGCACGAAACGATCGACCAACCACAGCCCCGGCGTGGTCAGCCGCGGGTCGAGATCTCGCATCGCTTCGCTCACCCCGTTCCAGTCCATCCCGCGCTCGTGCAGGAACCACACGTCGATCAGGTTGACGGCGCGTACTTCGGCGCGCACGACGGTCGAGGAGAGGTGGCCGATGACGTGCACGGCGAACGAGGCTGCGTCGAGCCGCCACTGATCGTCGGTCCGCCGCCCCGCCCGTTCGAACGGATCGAACCCGTGCACCGTGTAACCGTGGAGGAACTCCTGCCACCCCGGGTGCACCTCGACGCGACCGTTGTGCGCGGCCGACTCGCCGTCGGTACGTCCGACGCTGCCGTCGCCCCATGCCAGAAACGTGTCCTCGTGATCCTCGCTCGCGTGCAGCGAGCATCCGGCGCGCACCAGAACGGCCGCTGCCTGCGCGCGATGGCGCGGGTCCACCAGCAGGTCGATGTCGCTCATCGGCCGTGTGTCGGGGTGTGTCCAGACGGCGCCGTCACCGGCACTTCCACCGAGCAGCGCACCCTTCACCGGTACGACGGGAACGTCGGCGGCGGCGAGCGCCGTCAACACCCGCGGCGTCAGCGAGCGGAATCGTTCGGCCCGCTTGGCGACCTCGGTCTGCTGCTCGGCGACGTACGAGCGAATGTCGTCGGCCGCGTCGTCGAACAGCCCGATCCGTCCGGCCAACGCAGTCAACCCTGTCGCCAGACCGATGCGCTGCACGTCGTCCAACGGCCAGGCCGGTAGTGGCCGCGGCGCCGCGCCGCGACAGGCCGCGACGACGGCGTCGACC
>JANMFL010000349.1:0-6888 GCA_031377945.1 Acidimicrobiaceae bacterium
CGACGACCACGTGTTGGTCGACGACGACGTACGCGCGGGTTACGAGACCGACTGGTTGAACGCGCGCCCGCACATGCTGAGCGCCGCCTTGATGCAATCGTCGTCGCTGGGCAGCACCATCGGCATGCGGCTGCGGCGAACGCCGGCGATGCCGGCAGTGAAGCAATTGATGTACGTCTTCTTCCAGTCGATCTGCACGGCGAGCGACGACGGAATGAAGTCGGCGAAGCCAACACCGAGCACGTTGCCGCCCGACACCGGCGTGATGGACAGCAGCACGATGGTGCTCACGTCGGGCTCGACCATGTCGGCCAGACCATGCACCCAGAACCGTCCGGTGACGTTGGGGTCCATCGTCGTCCCGCTGATGTCCTTGCCGCCCTTGTCGACGATGAGGACGTCGATCTGCGGGAAGGGAAGCGCCGGCACGAGCGACCGCGAGTACTCGGTGAGCTCGCGCTCGAGGGTTCCGCCGACGTCGTCGCTGCGCAGCGCCTGCACTGTCACCACGGCACCGCTCGCGGACTCGATGGTGCCGACCCCACCGAGAATGCGGCCCGACCCGCGCAACGCCTCGATGCCATCGAGGATGCGGTTGCGCATCTCGACCGGACCGCACGCATGGATCTGCGCGGCGCCTGGCTGCTTGCCGAAACCGACGACGGCCATCTTCGTGCAGCCGCTCTCGATGGGACCCTTGAAGCACGTGTGCGGCTTGATGCGGTTGACCGGGAAGATGCGATCCGCGCCGGCCGCGTGCTCGTCGAGGTACAGGGGCATGCCGCTGGGAGTGCGCGCCACCTCGACGGTGGTCATCGACGCGCGGATCTCGGCACCCACTGCGTCCTCCGTCATGCCCAGCGACTCGAGCATCGCCCGCTGCCCCTCGGCCGTGGCACCGCCGTGGCTGCCCATGGCGGGCACCAGGAACGGCTCGGCACCGAGGGCGCGCAGCCCACTGATGACACCGCGGAGCAACGGCACGCGGTCGGTGAGTCCACGGCTGCCACCACCGACAGCGACGGTCATGCCGGGAGTGACGTCACCGGCGAGCCGCGCCACGACGTCGGCGTGCGCCGCGGCCTGCACATCGCCCACGGGTTCGGGCTGCGGCACGGGCAACAGCACCTCGGTGAGCGCCGGCACCTTCAGATCCGGATGGAACGGCAGTTCCACCCCCTGCACCAGTTGGTCCCAGTTCACATCGCCACCGTACCGCGATGGGCCTCGGAGGTACGCTGCGACGATGCGCCTCTGGAAGCTGATCCTCTCCGCTGCGGTCCTCGTCGGACTCGTCGCCGCCTGTTCCTCCGACGGCGACACGGTGGCCGTCGAGACCACCGTGCCCACCACCGCGCCCACTGGGTCGACGGCCGTCGAGACCACGGCCTCGACGGTGCCCGAGACGATCGCTCGGCCCGAGACGACCGCGCTCGACGTCACTCAGCTGAGCTGGGAGGCCGTCGACGCACCGGCCGACTGCATGTGCTTCGACGGCAGCGGGTTCACCTACTTCGTCCGCAAGGCGAACCCCGAGAAGGTGCTGTTCTTCTTCGAGGGCGGCGGCGCGTGCTTCGACGCCGGCACCTGCGGTCCCGACAGCGACAGCTTCAAGCGCACCGACGACTCGCCCGCGGGCCGCACCAGCGGCATCTTCGACATGGCCAACCCGGCCAACCCGTTCCAGGACTTCAGCATCGTCTACGTGCCGTACTGCACCGGCGACGTGCACCTGGGCAACTCGACGCACGACTACGGCAACGGTGTCGTCATCGAGCACAAGGGCTTCGCCAACGGGTCTGCGGCGCTCGACACCCTGGCGGAGTTGTTCCCCGACGCGAAGGAACTCGTCGTCTCGGGCGAGAGTGCCGGTTCCGTGCCCGACCCGTTGTACGCCGGCATGGCCCACGATCTGCTGCCCGACGCACGCATCACCGTCATCGCCGACGGCTCGGGCGCCTACCCCGACATCCCCGGCATCAACGCCGTCATCGGTGGCGCGTGGGGCACCATGAACGCCGTCCCCGACTGGCCCGAGAACGAGGGCATGACGGTCGAGCAGTGGAGCTTCCCCGGCCTGTTCGTCCAGGCCGGCAAGCACGCACCCGACATCGTGTTCGCCCGCCACGACTACGCCTACGACCAGACCCAGGCGTTCTTCAGCAGCCTGGCCGGCATCTCGGCCGACAACCTGGTCGAACTCATCGACAAGAACGAGGCCCAGGTCGAGGCCGCCGGCATCGAACTGTTCAGCTACATCAGCCCGAGCGACAGCCACACCGTCATCGGCTCGCCGGGCTTCTACACCGAGACGCAGAACGGCGTGTCGTTGCGCGACTGGGTGGCAGCGCTCGTCGCCGGAGAACCGGTCGACGACAACCATTGCACCATCGCGGGCGACGGCTGCCGGGGCTGACCGTGGAGCACCTCGTCGTCGTCGGAGGGTCGTTGGCAGGCCTGCGCGCCTGCGAGGCGCTGCGCCAGGAGGACTACACAGGCCGCATCACACTCATCGGCGCCGAGAGCGAGCTGCCCTACGACCGCCCGCCCCTGTCGAAGAAGGTGCTCGCCGGCGAGTGGGAACCCGAACGAATTCGCCTGCGCAAGGCCGACGAGTTCGACTCACTCGGCCTGACGCTGCGCCTCGGCATCAGCGCCTCGGCGCTACTCGCCCATCGCGGCGCGATCGCCCTGAGCGACGGCGAAGAGCTCGAGTACGACGGGCTGATCATCGCCACCGGGTCGTCGCCTCGCCGGCTGCCCGGCCAGCCCGATCTGGACGGTGTGCTCGAGATCCGCACGCTCGCCGACTCGATGAACCTGCGCGACCGCATCGCCGACGGCACGGCACGGGTGGTCATCATCGGTGCCGGATTCATCGGACTCGAGGTCGCCGCCACCGCTCGCCAGAAGGGCTGCACGGTCACGGTGCTGGAGGGCGGCCCAGCGCCGCTCATCCGCGGGCTCGGCGTGGACATGGGCGTCGCCGTCGCCGCCGTGCACGGGCGGCACGGGGTGGACCTGCGCTGTGGCGTGCAGGTGTCGGCCATCGAAGGTGACGGCACGCACGTCACCGGCGTGCGCCTGGCCGACGGTGAACTGGTGCAGGCCGACGTCGTGGTGGTGGGTGTCGGTGTGTCGCCCGCCACCGAATGGCTCGACGAGTCACCCATCGCACTGCGCGACGGCATCGTCTGCGACGCGACGTTGTACGCCGGTGTGCCCGGCGTCTACGCCGCAGGCGACTGCGTGCGCTGGCCGAACCTGGTGTTCGAGGGCCACGACGACTGTGAGATGCGCGTCGAACACTGGACCAACGCGGCCGAGCAGGGCGCGGCTGCCGCGCGCAACCTGCTCGCGGTCAGTCGTGGCCAGGACGCTCAGCCGTACCTGTCGGTGCCGTTCTTCTGGAGCGACCAGTTCGAGAGTCGCATCCAGTTCGTCGGGCGCGCCCATGGCGGCGACGACGTGCACGTGTTCGCCGGCAGCACCGACGGCGCATTCGCGGCGCTCTACGGGTATGAAGGCCGCTTGCGCGGCGTGCTCGGTGTGAGCATGCCGAAGATGGTCATGCCCTTCCGAGCGCTGCTCTCCGCCAGGGCGAGCTGGGACGACGCCCTGGCGAAGGCTGCGGAACTCAGTTCGTGACGGTACGGCGGCGCAGCAGCAGCAAGCCGCCGCCGGTCGCCACCATCAGCCCGGCCAGGATCGGCAGGGTGCTGTCGTTGCCCGACGCCGGCAGCGAGCCGCCGCCCGCGGCCAGCGCCGTGGTCTCCGGCGCAACCGTCGTCGGCGCAGCAGTGGTCGGGGCGACCGTCGTGGTGGGCGCAGCCTCACACGGGGCCAACGTCACGGTGCCGGTGACGGTGCCGAAGCTGTCGTTCTGGTTGAAGTAGACGCTCACGGTCAACCCGAGCACGCCCACCGCATCGCCGCTGGCCGACGAGGTGCCCACCGAAGTGCCGAGGCTGAGGATGTTCAACAAGGGGCTCATCGTCACGCTGGTGTCGAGTGACGACCCGGCCGTGAGGGCCGTGGCGTCGATCGTCGCACCAGAGATGTCCATGAAGGACGTCGTGTTGTTCGCCAGTGTCCAGTCGATGACCTGCTCACCGAGCTCCGTGTCACACGTGACGACACCGGTCACCGTGGACGACTGACCCGCCGACGCAACTCCGGCGCCGCCGACCACTGCTGCTGACGCGACGAGCGCGGCGACGCCCGCGACCTTCCATGCGATCGAACTCTTGCTGCCCATGACGGCCTCCTGCTGTTGCCCGCGCCCGCTGCGCGCTGTTCGGACGGTATCAGTGCAGCTGAGACGTGTCGGCCATACGGTCTCGCCGACGCACGACGAGCAAGGCCACGCCGACGACGATGAAGCCGGCGCCAAGGGACAGCAAGGTGTGGTCGCTGCCGGTGCGCGGAATGCGGCCCCCGCCGCTGCCGACGGCCGACGTGGTCCGCGGCGCGGTGGCGACGACCGTCGGGGTCACTGTCGTGGTCACCGCCGTCGTTTCGGGCAGCACGGTGGTCTCGGGCAACGCGCAGTCGCCGAACAGCAGCACCGATCCCACCACCTGCAACGTGGTGAGGGCAGTGGTGCGCACCCACATCAGCGTGACGCTGACCGTACCGACCGCATCGGCCGAGGCGATCGTCTCGCCCTGGGCGAGGCCCTGCACGACGAGGCCTGTGTCGGGCTGCATGCCCACCACGTCGGACACCAACGAGCCTGCGGTGAGCGCGCTGCCGTCGGCGACACCCGAATCGAAGTTCACGGCTTCGGACGCCGAGTTCGTCCAGTTCCAGGTGATGAGTTGCTCTCCGGTCGTCGGTTCGCAGTCCACCGTGCCGAGCACCATGGGGACGGCACCGGCAGCGGCTGGATGGGGCAGCGACGCGGCCATCGCCAGCACCGCACCGCCGGCGATCAACATCGTGCGCACGTTTGCGAGTGACCGCATTCCGAGACCTCCCCGTGCCGGGCGCGTGCAGCGCCGATCGCCCGAAGGTACCAGCCACCCTGGCTTCGAGACCGACATCATGAAACCTGAGTCGGTTGCGATCAAGTTTTCTGCCGATAGGTTCAGCACATGTCCGACACCTCACCCCTCACGGACCGCACCGTCACCCTGCCGGTGCTGCCCCTCCCCGCCGTCGTCCTCCCCGGCACCGTGGTCACGATCACACTGTCCGACGACGCCATCCGTCTCGCCGTCCAGGCCGCCGCGGCCGCCGACGGCCGTGTTCTGCTCATCGGTCCGGGCGACGAACCGGCCGGTCAGGCTCCCTCCGCCGAGCGCGGCCACCTCGGCGTCGTCGCTCGAGTGCCGAACACGGCGATGCTCCCCACGGGCGAACAGGCCGCCATCGTGCAGGCCGAGCAGCGGGCGCACATCGTCGCCAGCCACTCGTCCGACCGTGGCGCCGCCCACGCCCAGGTCGAGCTCATCGTCGAGCCGCGGCCCACGCCCCGGCTCGACGCCGCCACCCGCGAACTGCGGGTGGTCCTGGAGGAGGTCGCCAAGCTCCGTGGCAGCCGTCGACTGCCCGAGATCCTGCGCACCACGTCGCAGCCGGGCGCACTCGCCGACGCCGTCACCGCGTGGCGCGACGCTCCCGACGGCGAGCGCCGCGACGTGCTGCACGCGGTCGACGTCCACGACCGCGTCCTCCTCGTCACCTCGTGGGCGAAGGACCACTTGGCCGAACTGCAGGTCACCACGAAGATCCGTGCCGACGTCACCGAAGGTGTCGACAAGCAGCAACGCGAGTACCTGCTCCGCCAGCAGATGGCTGCCATCCGCAACGAACTGGGCGAGGGCGACGACGACGTCGTCGGCGAGTACCGCGCCAAGGTCGCCGGGCTCACGCTGCCCGACGCGACGCGCACGTTCATCCAGAAGGAGATCGACCGCCTGGAACGGATGAGCAGCCAGTCGCCCGAGCACTCGTGGGTGCGCACCTGGCTGGACCGTGTGTTCGAACTGCCGTGGAACGTACGCACCGACGACGTGCTCGACCTCGACGCTGCGCGCGCCCAACTCGACGCCGATCACCACGGCCTCGACGATGTGAAGGACCGCATCGTCGAGTTCCTTGCCGTGAAGAAGCTCCGCGCCGACCGCGACATCCCCGACAGCGAGGGCCGCGGCGCCGGCGGCGTGATGACCCTCGTCGGCCCGCCAGGCGTGGGCAAGACCAGTCTGGGCGAGAGCATCGCCAAGGCGATGGGTCGCAACTTCGTGCGTGTCGCACTCGGTGGGGTGCGCGACGAGGCCGAGATCCGCGGCCACCGCCGCACCTATGTCGGCAGCCAGCCGGGTCGCATCGTGCGAGCGATCATCGAGGCGGGGTCGATGAACCCCGTCGTGCTGCTCGACGAGGTCGACAAGGTCAGCGCCGGCGGGTGGAGCGGCGACCCCACAGCGGCATTGCTCGAGGTGCTCGACCCGGCGCAGAACCACACGTTCCGCGACCACTACCTGGAGATCGAGCTCGACCTCAGCCAGGTGGTGTTCATCGCCACGGCGAACGTGGCCGACACCATCCCCGGTCCGCTGCTCGATCGCATGGAGTTCATCCGCCTCGACGGCTACACCGAGGACGAGAAGGTGTTCATCGCCGAGCGGTACCTCCTGCCGCGGCAGTTGCGGCGGGCCGGCCTGGCCGACGACGAGGTCGCCGTCCACGAGGCGGCGCTGCGCGCCACCATCGGCGGCTACACCCGCGAAGCCGGCGTGCGCGGTCTCGAGCGCGAAATCGGATCGGTATGCCGCAAGGTCGCCATGCGACTCGCCGAGCTGGAAGACGTGCACGAGAAGGCCACCAAGGAATACGTCGAGAGCGTGCTTGGCCCGCCCAAGTATTTGCCCGACCTCGCCG
>JANMFL010000368.1:0-3192 GCA_031377945.1 Acidimicrobiaceae bacterium
GCGCACGAAGCACGGCGCCAAGAAGCTTGCGCGCCAGCTCACCCTCGCGGGGGTGCCGGCAGTCGACCTGCACGGCAACCTCGCGCAGAACGCGCGTGACCGGAACCTCGAGGCCTTCCGCAGCGGCAGCGTGCGGGTGCTCGTCGCCACCGACATCGCGGCTCGCGGGATCCACGTCGACGACGTCACCCTCGTCGTGCACGTCGACCCGCCGGCCGAGCACAAGGCGTACCTCCACCGCAGTGGCCGTACCGCCCGCGCCGGGTCGGAGGGCGTGGTCGTCACGATCATGACCCCCGAACAAGCCGGCGATGTGAAGTCGCTGGCGCGCGCAGCGAAGATCGAACCGATCATCACCCGCGTCGCCCCGGGTCACAGCATCATCGAGTCACTCGTGGGTGAACCCGCACCTCGCAAGGCCGTCAGCCCTGCACCGTCGGCGCAACGCCGCTCGGTCAGCCCAGCTGCAGCTCCGCGAGGAGGCCGGCCTTCGCGTCCTCGAAGTCGTCGAAGCTGATCTGCTCGTCGTCGAACCGCTGGTGCAAGGCGGCGAGATCGGCGAGGACCTGGTCCTGCGGCCGTGACGGCACGGTCGGCGCATCGTCGTCGACCGTGTCGGTCTCGCCGGCGCCCTGACGACGCTCACGCTTGATTGCCTGCTTCTCCTGGCGAGCCTTTTCACGGTCACGCTTCGCACGTCCGGCGCTGCTGGCCATGGCGTCCTCCTTCGACGAGGATCCGCCGACGGGAGAATCCAGTGGTCAACCCTACCGACGTGAGCACGTCAATGGCCGGTGGCGCCGCACGACACTTGTACGACACTCGCACGACCTGGCACGACCTGGCGCTGGTACCGCCGATGACGAGGGCCGAGATGACCGTCCCTAGAGTCTCCGGCGACGGCCGTGCGGTGCGGTCGCCGACCCGCTGGGAGCCATCATCATGACCACGTTTCCCGACCCGCAGTCGCTGACCATCGAACAGTGCGGCCAGGCCTTTCTCACCGGTGACACCTTCACCAACGAGGACTTCTTCCACGGCGTCACCACCCGGCTGCGCAACGAAGCACCAGTTCAGTGGGTGGAGCACGAGACGGTGAACCCCTTCTACGTGCTCACCAAGCACGCCGACATCCTCGACGTCGAACTGCACCACAACGAGTTCCTCAATGCCCCGCGCGCCATCCTGGGCGACAAGGCGGCCGACGCTGAACGCGAACTGCAGGGCCACCTGGTGAAGTCGCTGGTGCAGATGGACGACCCCGAGCACCGCGACCACCGCAACCTCACCGCCGAGTGGTTCCTGCCGAAGAACCTGGCCAAACTCGACGCCCGCCTGCAAGAGCTCGCCGACCGCTCGGTGCAGCAGATGGTCGACGCCGGCGGCGAGATCGACTTCGCCGCCCAGGTGGCCATGCAGTATCCGCTCTACGTCATCCTCGCCATCCTCGGACTGCCCGAGGGCGACTACCCGCGCATGTTGAAGCTCACCCAGGAGCTCTTCGGCGCCGACGACCCCGACTTCCAGCGCGACGCAGACGCCTACGCCGGCCTGCTGCAGACGGTCGCCGACTTCGTGAACTACTTCGACGGCATCACCGCCGACCGCAAGGCCAACCCGACCGGCGACCTGTCGTCGGTCATCGCCAACGGCATCGTCAACGGCGAGCCGATCGGCCACAAGGAACAGCTCGGCTACTACATCATCGCCGCGACGGCGGGCCACGACACGACGTCGAACTCCATGTCCGGCGGCATGCTTGCGCTCATCCAGAATCCCGAGCAGCTGGCCCGCCTGAAGGCCGACCCGTCGCTCATGTCGACCGCGGTCGACGAGATGATCCGCTGGACGTCACCGGTGAAGCACTTCATGCGCACCGCCACCGTCGATTACGACATCCGCGGCACCACGGTGAAGGCCGGCCAGGACGTGCTGCTGTCGTACTGGGCCGCGAACCGCGACGAGGAGGTGTTCGCCGATCCGTTCACGTTCGACGTGGGCCGCACCCCGAACAAGCACCTCGCGTTCGGGTTCGGCGTGCACTACTGCCTCGGCGCGATGCTCGCCCGCATGGAGATGAAGGCGATGTTCAGCGCGCTGCTCCCGCGCATCGAGCACGTCGAACTCACCGGCGAGCCGACGCTGGTACGCAGCTCGTTCGTCAGCGGCCTGAAGACGCTGCCGATCCGCTACGAACTGGCCTGAGGTCCGTCCCCCGGAACGTCGGGAAGGTCGGAAACGTCGGAAAGGTCGGCGAGGTCGGCACCGCTGACCTCGACCACCCAGTCCCACAACTGCTGACGACGTCGGGGTGTGTCGCTCTTCTTCGTCGACGGCACCTTGTGCAACGAACGTCGCCGCCGGTCGAGCCAGAAGCCACCCGAGGTCGCGAGCGGCTCGCCGTCGTCGGCTGCCAACCACACCAACGTGTCGGCCCCTTGCTCGGGAGTTCGCAGCAGCGGACCGACGATCTTGCGGAACGTGGGCAACGAGTCGCGCACTCCAGGGGTGTCGGCCCAGCCGGGATGCATCGCGTGGAAGACGACCTCGGCAGCCGGGACTCGCGTTGCCCACATCTCGTTCAGGGTCACCTGGGCTCGCTTGGCTCGGGCGTACTGCTCGCTGCCCTTGTAGTCGTCGCCCATCTGCAGGTCGTCGACACGCAGCGGCGATGCGTACATGCCACCGGACGACATCGTGATCACCCTCGCCGGCGCGCTGTCGCGAAGCCGATCGAGCAACAACGAGGTGAGCAGGAACGGACCCACCACCTGGCTCGCGACCACCAGTTCGAGGCCGCTCGGTGCCGTACGTCGATCTGCGGTCAGCGCTCCGGCGTTGTGCACGAGCACGTCGAGGCGATCGTGCTGCGACGCGATCTGCTCGGCGGCGGCACGCACAGCATCGAGGTCACCCATGTCGGCCACCACCACGTCGAGCGCATCGCTGCCCGTACGTGCCGCGAGGTCCGCCCGCACGCCTTCGGTCTTGGCTCGGTCGCGACCGAGGAGGACAACGGTCGCGCCGCAGCGCGCCAATTGCTCGGCTCCGACCAGCCCCAGACCCGACGACGCGCCGGTGACCACGACGACGCGCCCATCGAGGCGATACCGGTCCAGCGGCGTCCAGTGATCCAGACGTCGGCGAGCGTCGTACCGGCGACGACAACGCCGTGACCGGGTCGCTCGCGGC
>JANMFL010000386.1:0-3546 GCA_031377945.1 Acidimicrobiaceae bacterium
CCCTCGCCGTCGACTTCCTCCTCTACGCCGCGATGTGGATCGCCTACGACGAGACCCGTGGTGCCGCCGATCGCGTCGGGATGCCCTTGCAGGTGGAGAGCGTGCGGAACATCGATCGCTTCATGTTCGGCGGAGCGGATCCAACGGTATGGATGCAGGAGCGGTTCTTCTCGCCCGATCACGTGCGTTGGTACGACGTCGTCGCGTCGGTCGTGTACTACTCGCACTTCATCGTGCCCGTCGTACTCATGGCGTTCTTGTGGATACGCCATCGGGACCAGTGGGTACGTTTCATGCGTCGCTTCGCCACCGTGCTGGCGATCGCATGCATGTCGTTCGTGTTGCTCCCGACCGCACCGCCGTGGATGGCCGCCGGCGGTTCGACGAGCATCCCGTTGAACGCCCTCCCGCCGCTCGAACGACCGGCCAGTCGGGGATGGGATGCGCTGGGCTTCCACTCGTTCGTCCACGCCTGGGAGACCGGACGCGACTGGGCGAACCCGGTGGCGGCGCTGCCGTCGCTGCACGCCGCGTTCTCGCTCGTCGCCGTGGTCTTCTGGTTCCCCCGGATCCGTCGCCGCTGGGTGCGGGTGGCCCTTCTCGCCTACCCGTTGACGATGGGCGTCACCCTGGTGTATCTCGCAGAACATTGGGTGATCGACGTCGTCGCAGGTTGGGTCGTGGTGGGGTTGTCGTTCGCCGTCTGGGCGGCGATCGAGCGTCGCCTCGCCCGCCGGGGCGCAGCCAGTGTCGACGCGGCCGCAGTCCCGGCGAACCCCGCCGCCGCTGATGCGGCCGTCGAGTACGAAGGAGCGCAGTAGTGGATGCAGCAAGCGGTGTGAGCGAACCGACGGTGATCGGCGTCGTCGGCGGGTCGGGGTTCTACGAGTTCCTCGACGACGCAGAGGAACACGTGATCGACACGCCCTTCGGCGCGCCCGCATCGCCGATCACCATCGGCACGATCGGCGGCCGTCGTGTCGCGTTCCTGGCACGCCACGGTCGGAACCACGAGTACGCCGCGCACCGCGTGCCGTACCGGGCGAACGTGTGGGCACTGCACGCCGTCGGTGCGCGTTCGCTGATTGCGCCGTGCTCGGTGGGATCGCTACAACCCGACATCCACCCGGGCCAGATCGTGGTGATCGATCAACTCGTCGATCGCACGTGGGGGCGGCCCGACACGTTCCACGACGTGGGGGGGCCGCCGGGCGAGCTGGGAACCAAGGGCTCCGTGCACCACCAGAGCTTCGCCGAGCCGTACGACGCCGACCTGCGCCACCATCTCGTCGCTGCCGCGAGGCGGACCGGCGTCGACGTCGTCGACGGCGGCACGATGGTGGTCATCAATGGCCCGCGGTTCTCCACCCGTGCCGAGAGTCGGTGGTTCCGGTCGATGGGATGGCATGTGGTGAACATGACCGGCTACCCGGAGTCGGTGCTCGCCGCCGAACTGGGCATGCACTACGCCGGCTTGGCCCTCGTGACCGACTACGACGCCGGTTTCGACGGCCACCCTCCTGTGACGATGGACGAGGTGTTCGCCGTGATGCGGGCCAACGTCGAACGAGTGCGAGGCGTCATCGTCAACGCAGTGTCGGCCGGCTTCCCCAGCGGCATTCGGTGACATGAGCACGACTGGTGGCGTCGCCGGGATCGTCGCGGTCCTCGCCGTCAGGAGCGCTCGCACGCGCGTGTGAGCACCTGCCTCGGTCAGGACGTGGCGCGGGTGCGTCGCAGCAGCGGGTCGGCCCACCGCAACGTGGTGTCGGCCACGCGCATCACTCGACCGGATGCGCCTGGAGTGGCGCTGTCGATGAGGTTGCCCATCACCGCAAGCGTGATGTCGGCCGTCGTCTGTGTGCCCACTGCGACGCGCAGGCCGGGCTTGAGCAGCCATGGGTGGCCGATGATGAAGCTGAACCGGCGGCCGGTGCGCAGGAACGCATCGAACCGCTCGCCCACCACGCGGTCGTAGTCGGCCTCCACCCGAGCCGGATCGGCGAGGTACTGCTGGACCGCGAGCATGCCGCTCTCGAGTGCGTAGTCGATGCCCTCACCGTTCATCGGGTTCACGAAGCCGGCCGCGTCGCCGATGGACACCCAGCCCGGTCCGACGCGACGAACGCTGCTCATCGGTAACCGCCACGCACGCGGCTTGTCGACGTACTCGCCCAATCCCCACGGTTCGCGCACGATGCGGGCGTACTGGTCGAGCAGTCGGTTGAGGTTCAACTTCTTGAACCCCTTCATGGTGCTCAGCGCGCCGACGCCGATGTTCACCGTGCCGTCGCCGGCGGGGAACATCCAGCCGTAGCCGGGAACCGGTGTGCCGTGCTCGTCGCGCAGGCTCAGGCACGCCTCGAGGTGGCGCTCAGCGTGGCGCGGGGTGGGCGCGTACGCGCGGATGGCCAGGCCGAACGGCTCGTCGGGGTCGCGCTCGGCGCCAACCATCTTGGCTGCCATGCCCTGTGCGCCTGCCGCGAGGATGGTGAGGGGAGCCCGGAACTGCTCGCCGCCGGTCTCCACGCCGACGACCCGGCCGCCCTCGAGCACGGGCAAAGCCTCCGCCTCGAATCGAACCTCGGCACCGTCGGCTGCGGCGATGTCGATGAGTGCCGTGTCGAGGCGGTGACGGGGCCACACGGCGCCATGGTTCGGAAAGCGGCCGGTGGTGGGCCACGCCAGCTCACGGGTGGTCTTGCCGGCGATCATCCGCAGCCCGTCGATGCGGTGTGCGACCGAGTGGTCGACACCGAGTTCGTTCAACGCCGCGATCGCCCGCGGTGTCAGCCCGTCGCCGCACACCTTGTCGCGCCCGTGCGGCCCCTTCTCGAAGACGGTGACCTTCAACCCGGCACGTGCCGCGACCATTGCGGCGGCCGAGCCACCAGGTCCGCCGCCGATGATCAGGAGGTCGCGCTGCTGCATGGCTGCCAGCGTGCCAGCGTTCGGGCGTCAACGCTCGACTCGAACCGCGTGGAGTCGGTCACAGCTCGTCGCGGACTTCGACCGTGTCGGGGATGCTCGCGTCGTCGTTCGTCGCCATTCGCGGAAGCAGTGATCTCCGACAACACGGACCAGGCGACGGTCGCGGTCGCCGGCACCGGAGGGTCACTGCGCGGTCCAACCGCCGTCGACGGGAAGGACCACGCCATTGACCATCGCGGCGGCGTCGGAAGCCAGGTAGACGACCGCTCCGGCGACGTCGGCGATCGTGCCGACGCGGCCGATGGGGAGACGGTCGAGAACCCCGCGCAGATACTCGGGGTCGTCGAGCCGCTCGGCGGTGCCGGGGGTGTGGATGAAGGTCGGCGCGACCGCGTTCACCGTCACGCCGAGCGAGCCCCATTCGAGGGCGAGGACCCTGACGAGTTGGTTCACGGCGCCCTTCGACGCGCAGTAGACGGGAGGCGGGCTGTACAAGTACTCCGAGTCGGTCACGCGCAACTCCCCGTTCGCCCCGTTCACCTGGCTGACCGAGGAGATCGTCCTGCCGAACTTCGCCGTGTTCGGCTGGGTGACGGTGATCCTCGAGACCACGAT
>JANMFL010000264.1:0-19101 GCA_031377945.1 Acidimicrobiaceae bacterium
GAAGACGTCGCTGGTGAGCACGGAATGTCCACCGGCGAGCACGAGGTCGCGCACGGCCTGGTGGCCGACGGGGGCAGCGGCAGGAGAAGCGTTCGGGTTGCGTCGCATGAGGCGACCGCATCGTAGCGATGCACCAGGGATACACTCGGCGGTCGCATGAACGGAGGGCTCTGTGTCGTCGGCGACTGAACTCATCGCACGGCGTGAGCTGCTGTGGAATCTCACACTCCGCGAGATGCGGTCGCGCTACAAGCGCAGTGTGTTGGGCTGGACCTGGTCGATGCTCAACCCGCTCGCCACGATGCTCATCTACACCTTCGTGTTCGGTGTCGTCTTCGACACACAGCCTCCGAAGGGCGACCCCAGCGGCCTGCAGTCGTACGCGGCGTTCCTGTTGAGCGCGCTGCTCGCGTGGAGCTTCTTCAACGTCTCGGTCACCACGGGCATGGCATCGATCGTCACCAATGCCTCGTTGGTGAAGAAGGTCTCGTTCCCGAGGGAACACCTGGTGCTCGCCACCGTCGGTGCCGGGCTGTTGACGTTCGCGATCGAAGTTGGCGTGCTGTCCGTGGTGCTGCTGGTCCTCGGCAACTTCACGGTCGTGCTGTGGTTGCCGTTGGTGGTGGTCGCAGCGCTGATGTTGGCGATGTTCACCGCGGGCATCGCCCTGGCCCTCGGCGCGGCGAACGTCTACTTCCGCGACCTCACCTACCTCTGGACGATCGTCGCCCAGGCGTGGTTCTTCACCACACCGCTGGTGTATCCGCCCAGCGTCGTCGAAGCCCGTATCCCGCACTGGGCGTTCGTGATCTACGACCACCTTCCCATGGCCGTGATGGCTCGCGTGATGCGCAACCTTCTGTACGACCTGCGATTCCCCGCGATGTTCGACTGGGGACTGCTCTTCAGCTACGGCCTGGTGACGCTGCTGTTCGGGTGGTGGGTGTTCACCAAGCTGGAAGGGCGCTTCGCCGAAGAACTCTGACGGCGAGAACTCTGACGACCGGTCAGGACCACGAACCGCCGAGCGAAATGATGCCCTCGTCGGCATCGTCGCCAGGCGTGACGTCCAGCACCAGCGGGTCGGCGGTGTGGGCCAGCAGACGCTCGCCATCGGGCGAATGCACATCGGCGAACAGCGAGTAGCTCCCGCTCAACAACGGGAGTGAACCGACGGCGTAGCTGGCCTCGAAGCTGCCATCGGCGCGGCGTTCGAGCGTCGGTGACGACGTCTGCGCCAGCACCGCGCCGCCGTGACCGCGGAGCACCAGGGTGACTCGACACGTCGCGATGCCGGTGGCGTTGCGCATCCGCACGCGCAGCGTCGTGGCCTGTCCGGTAGTGGCTTGCTCGATGGGCAAGCCGTCGTGGCCGAGCAGTTCCAGGTGTTCGATGTCCACGTCGCCGGTGGGAAGGATCTTCGCTGCGGTCTGACCGAGCTGCGACTCGGCGTACGCGGCGATGACCTCGTCGGGCGAGCCGATCATCTGCAGGTGGCCGTGGTCGAGCCACGCCACTCGTTGCGAGATGGTCGCCGCACTCTCGAGCGAGTGCGTGACGAGGATGATCGTGCGACCACGGTCGCGGAACTCCTCGATCTTCTTCATGCACTTCGCCTGGAACGATGCGTCGCCCACGGCCAACACTTCGTCGACGATCAGCACATCGGGGTCGACGTTGACCGCCACTGCGAAACCGAGGCGCACGTACATGCCCGACGAGTAGTTCTTCACCGGCTGGTCGATGAACCGTTCCAGTTCGGCGAATGCGACGATCTCGTCGAAGCGCGCGGCGATCTCCTTGCGCGGCACGCCCAGGATGGCGGCGTTGAGGAACACGTTCTCTCGTCCCGACAGCTCGGGGTGGAAGCCGGCACCGAGCTCGAGCAATGCCGAGATCTTGCCGTGAACGGTGACGGTGCCTTCGTCGGGACGAAGGATGTTCGTGAGGCACTTCAGCAACGTCGACTTGCCGGAACCGTTGTGGCCGACGACCGAGAAGGTCTCGCCCTTGCGCACATCGAACGTCACGTCGTCGAGCGCGGCGAACTCTTCGAACGCCCCGCGGCGTCGGTTCAACAACGCTTGCTTGAGCGACTGGTGGCGCTCGTGGAAGACCCGGAAGTTCTTCGACAGGTGGTCGACGGAGGCGGCGACCTCGACGGCAGACATCTTCGTCACGCTATCCCCCGAACGTCATCGAATGTCGCCACGCTGCGACTACGCTGCTCCACGTGTTGCAGCGTGTGAAGGGGGCCGTCCGGGCGCGGCTCGGGATCGACCGTCTGAACGGCGCCATCTCGACGCTCACCCTGCGGGCCGACGAGGCCGAGCGAGGTGTGCGCGACCTGCAGGCGTTCAGCCGGGTGATGTCGGGAACGGTGGCGATGGAGCACACCGGCTACGACGGCGACACCGTGGTCAGCATCGTGATGGCCACCCGCAACCGCCGGTCCCAGCTCGGGCGGGCGGTGGCGTCGGTGCAGCGGAGTTCCCATCCGCACTGGCAGCTGCTCGTGGTCGACGACGGGTCCGAGGACGACACGGCGGCGTACCTCGACTCGCTCGACGACCCCCGCATTCTCGTACGACGGACCGAGGGAGTCGGTGCGGCCTCAGCGCGGAACGTCGGTCTGTCGATGGCCACCGGCGAGTGGGTCGCGTTCCTCGACGACGACAACGTCATCGGCCCGTGGTGGCTGAAGGCGATCGCCGAGTTCGGCGATCGCGAGGCCGACGTCGCGGCGGTGTACGGCGGGCAACTCCGTCAGTACGAGCCTGGCGTGGGCCCCGGCGAGCACGCCTACATGCTCTACATCGATCCGTTCGACGGGCCGCGGCTGTCGAACGGCAACTACATCGACCTCGGCGCGCTCGCGGTGCGACGAACCGTGGAGCAGCTGTGGTTCGACGCGTCGCTGCAACGGTTCATCGACTGGGAGATGATCGTCCGCATCGCTTCCGAACACGACCTGCAGCCCCTGCCCGTGCTCACCGGCGTGTACTTCACGCGACACGATGCGCGCATCACCCACACCGGCCGGTTCGACTCGTGGGACGTGATGGGCGCCAGGCTGCGCGACCCTGCCGACCCGCTCGGTCGGCCGCGGCCGCGTCCCTGAGGCAACCGTGTTCGCGGTCGTCGTCGTCACCTTCCGCCCGCCCGCGGGCTGTCTGCAGCGCGCCGTCAGGTCGGTGCTCGATGGCGGCGGCGTCGACCTGCTGATCGTGGTCGACAACGGTGGGGAGGCAACCGCCGTGCTGGCCGACGAGTTGAGAAGCAGCACCGGAACGACGCGGTTCGAGCTGGTCACGCAGGCCTCGAACGGCGGCTTCGCAGCGGGTGCGAACGCCGGCATCCGGAGAAGCCTCGAGGAGGGGGCCGACGTGGTGGCCGTGCTCAACGACGACCTCCACGTGGCCGTCGGCTGGGCCGAGCCGCTGCTCAGGGAACTGGCATCCGACGCGACCATCGGGGCGGTGCAGCCCAAGCTGCTGTACGCCGGCCGTGACGTGCCCACGGTGAACAGCGTGGGTGTGGAACTCGACGCCACCGGTGCCGGTGCCGACGTGGGCATCGGCATGCTCGACGGCCCCGCGTTCGCCGACGCTCGCGACATCGAACTGTTCACGGGCGGCGCCGTCGTGTTCAGTCGGGCGTTCCTCGATCGGGCAGGCCTCTTCGCTGAGCGCTTCTTCCTGTACTACGAGGATGTCGAGCTCGGGCTGCGCGGCGCCCGCGCCGGGTTCCGCTATCGCTGCGTTCCCGCCTCGGTCGTGTGGCACGAAGGCAGCGCCACGACGGCGTCGCTCGGTGACCGCACGCGCTTCCTCCAAGAACGCAACCGCCTTCGGGTGCTGGCCCGGCACGGCTCGCTCGGCACCGTCGGACGCGGCCTGTGGCTGTCGGTCCGCCGGCTGCGTCACGCGCCGGCGCGGGTGCATCTGTCCGCGCTCGCGTCGGGCGTCGCGCACATGCCGGGCGAGTTGGTGCGGCGGCTGCTCAGTCGTCCGTAGCGGCGTCGCGGTCCGCTTCGTGCTGTTGGCGGTCGAGTTCGGCGCGGCGCGACTCGAACCGACTCTCCGCCAACAGTCGTCGCGAGGTCGCGGTGTTGTCGGCGAGAAAGGCGATGGCCAACAACTGGCCGGCAATGACGAGCATGGTGATCGCCGCGATCAGGCTGGGCAGTCGGGGCGTGTACACGTCGTCGGCCCAGTACAACACCAGCCAACGCAAGATGAGCAGCGCCCCCGGGATGGCCGGCACCATGGCGATGCCCGAGAAGAAGCGAAACGGTCGATAGATGGCGTAACTGCGCACGATGGTGGCCGCCGACCGGCGGACGTACTGCGCCGAGCTCTTCACCAGCCGCGACGGTCGGGTCTGCGGATTCACCCGGATCGGCACGGACATGACCTGCAGGCCCTCCGCTCCGGCCTGGATGAGCGTCTCCATCGTGTACGTGTACTTGCCGTAGACGTGCAGCTTCATCGCCGCCTCGCGGTCGAAGGCGCGAAAGCCGCTGGCTGCGTCGGCGATGGTGGTGCCGCTGAACCGCCGCACCACCCAGCTCCCCAACCGCTGCAGCCGCTTCTTCAGACCGGAGAACTCAGGGATCGATTCGATCGGCCGCTCGCCGACCACGATGTCGGCCTCGCCGGCGAGCACCGGCGCAGTGATCGCGCCGATGTACGAACCGTCGTACTGGTTGTCGGCATCGGTGTTGACGATGACGTCGGCGCCCAGCTTGAGCGCCGCGTCGAGCCCGGTGAGGAACGCGGCGGCGAGGCCGCGGTTCCGTCGGTGACGGACCACGTGGTCGACGCCCAGTTCCCGTGCGACCTCACTGGTGCGATCGGCACTGCCGTCGTCGACGACCAGCCATTCGACGATGTCGAACCCCGCAACCTGCCGCGGCAAGTCGGCGATGGTGGCCGGCAGCGTCGCCTCCTCGTTGTAACACGGGATCTGGATGATCAGCCGCGTCGGGCGGTCGGGGAGCGGGGACATCGACCAGACGCTAGCGGTGCGGCGAACCCGCCGAGCAGCGCCGCTACCCTCGTCGGGATGTCGGCCGAGCCCATTGGACCCATCGGGAACCACTACGACAAGTACGCCAGCACGAACCGCATCGAGCAGCGGATGATGCGCGGCTTCCTGTCCACGCTGGACCACATGCTCGACGGCCTGCAACCCACCCGGGTGCTCGAGGTGGGCGCCGGCGAGGGCGAGATCCTCGAACGGCTGGCGACGCGTTTCCCCGCTTCGACCGTGCAGGGCATCGACCTTCCCGACGACGACCTCGCCGCGGAGTGGACCCGCCGCGGGGTGACCGCCGAGTTCGGCGACGCGACCGCACTGCGGTTCGCCGACGCCGAGTTCGACCTGTTGCTTGCGATCGAGGTGCTCGAGCACATCCCCCGCCCGGAACGAGCGCTGCGCGAGATGGCCCGCGTGGTGCAGGGCACGGTCGTGTTCTCGGTGCCGTTCGAGCCCGTCTGGCGCGCCGGCAACATGGCTCGCGGCCGCTACGTGCGGCAGTGGGGCAACACCCCCGGCCATGTGAACCACTGGAACCGCTGGTCGTTCGCCAAACTCGTCGGTCAGTACTTCGACGTGCACGAGGTCGCGTCGCCCATGCCGTGGACGATGCTCAGAGCGACGTCGCGGACTCGCTGACCTCGACCTGGGTGTCGGTGTCGGGGTGGTGGGAGCGCAGGACGCGCGCCACGAGGAACAGGATCACGTCGGCGACGACGAACACCAGCCGGGCCATCAGCGCCACGAGTGCTGCCGCCGCACTCGACACGCCGCCCGTGCCGCCGGTGAGGCCGGCGGCGAACACCGCTTCGCGCACCCCGATGCCGCCGGGTGCCGGCAGGGTGACGATGCCGACCAGCCATGAGGCGATGGAGGCGAGCATCACCCGGCCGAACGCGAGATCCTGACGAAGGGCCTCGCTGACCAGGGCCGATGCGACGCCGATGGTCAGCCACGCGGGAACCGATCCGACGATGAGCCGGGCCAGGGTCGTGGCGGGGAGCGCCGTCGCGTCGGCGATTCCGGCGACGCGCAGCATGCGCCGACGCACGGGCGGGACGAACAGCGTGGCCACGATGCCCGCGCCCAGTCCGACCGCCCACCACGGTGTGGCGGCCTGGCGTGGGATGGCCGCGCCGACCGCGACCGTGAGCGCCGCCGCGCCGACCAGGATGACGGTGCAGATCATCACGCTGGCGTACGCGGTGCGCCGCGGGATGCCACCGCGTCGGGCGAGTTCGCCCTGGCCGACCACGTGCCACACGCCGCCGGGTGCGTACTTGCCGATCTGGCCGGTGAAGAACCAGCGCAACGATCGTCTGCGCCGCGACGGCGAACCGAGTGCCTCGAGCGTGGCGTGCCACCGGTCGCCGACGAGCGCGACAGCGAACAATGCGACGATGACCGCGAGCGCCAGCAGCCACCAGTTGGCGTCCTGCAGCGCATCGCTGACTTCGTCCCAGTTCGAGGTGAAGGCGCGCACCAGCCCGTACAGGGCTGCGCCGAGAATGACGCCGGCCGCGGCGATCGACAGGTTGCGTGTGGTCGTGGCCGAACGCGCCACGTCAGTGGGTGTGGGCGGGGTCCGCTGCGTCGGCGTCGATGCCGTGACGCTCCATCGCGGCACGCACCTCGTCGACGCCGGCCTTGCCCTCCGACAACAACGCGCTGAGCACGCCGACCACGACATGACCGGCATCGACCTCGAAGAAACGACGGAGCGCCTCGCGCGTGTCGCTGCGGCCCATGCCGTCGGTGCCGAGCGGCACGAAGGTGCGTCCGGGCAGGAAGCGGGCGACCTGCTCGGGCACGATCTTCATGAAGTCGGTGACCGCCAGCAGCGGGCCCTGCGCGTCGGCGAGCACCTCGGCGACCAAGGGGGTGCGGGCGGGCTGGTCCGGGTGCAGACGATTCCAGCGCTCGGTGGCCAGTGCCTCGTCGCGCAACGCCTTGTACGACGTGGCCGACCACAACTCGACGCCGACGCCGTGGTGCTCGAGCAGCTCCTGTGCAGCAGCGCGAGCCGCGCCGTTGGCCGAACCGCTGAACAGCACCGTGGCCCGGCGTTCGGTGCCCTCGGGTGCTGCCTGCCAGCGATACAGGCCGCGCACCACGTCGGCGGGGTCGAGCCCCTCCGGCATCGCCGGCATGGGGTAGTTCTCGTTGTACAGGGTGATGTAGTAGAAGACGTCCTTGTCGGTGCTGTCGGGCGAGTACATGCGGTGGATGCCCGCCTGCACGATTGTCGCCACCTCGTAGGCGAACGCCGGGTCGTACGCCTGCACGGGCGGCACCGTGCTGGCCAGCACGAGCGAGTGACCGTCCTGGTGTTGCAGACCTTCACCGAGCAGCGTGGTACGGCCGGCAGTCGCACCCATCAGGAAACCGCGAACGCGGGCATCGGCGGCCTGCCAGATGAGGTCGCCGACGCGCTGGAAGCCGAACATCGAATAGAACGTGTAGAAGGGGATCGTCGGGACGCCGCGGGTGGCGTACGCGGTTCCGGCGGCGATGAAGCTGGCCAACGAGCCGGCCTCGGTGATGCCTTCCTCCAGGATCTGACCCTTCGCCGACTCGGCGTACGACAGCAGCAGGTCGTGGTCCACCGGCGAGTACTTCTGGCCCTGCGAGGCGTAGATCTTCAACGCGGGGAACAGCGAGTCCATGCCGAAGGTGCGTCCCTCGTCGGGGATGATCGGCACCACGTGCTGGCCGATGTGCTCGTCGCGGCACAGGTTGCGCAGCAGCCGAGTGAAGCCCATCGTGGTGCTCACCGACTGCTCGCCCGAGCCCTTGCGGAGCTCTTCGAAGGTGCTGTCGGTGGGCAGGCCGAACGGGCGACGCGGGCGCACGATGCGCTTCGGGATGGAACCGCCGAGGGCGCGGCGGCGCTCCATCATGTACTGGTACTCGATCGAGTCCTCGGGCGGGCGGTAGTAGGGGATGTGATCGCCGTCGAGCGCCTCGTCGGGGATCTCGTCGTTCAGGTGCAGGCGGTCGCGCAGGTCGCGGATCTGCTCGGTGGTCATCTTCTTGATCTGGTGGGTGGCGTTGCGGCTCTCGAGGCCGGGGCCGAGCGTCCACCCCTTCACCGTGTGGGCGAGGATGACCGTGGGCGCACCCGAACCGAGGTTCTCGGTGGCGGCCTTGTACGCCGCGTACAGCTTGCGGTAGTCGTGGCCGCCGCGCGGCAGGTTCACCAGATCCGGGTCGCTGAGGTGGGCGACCATCTGGCGCAGGCGCGGGTCGGGACCGAAGAAGTTGTCGCGGATGTAGCCGCCCTGCTCGACGGCATAGCGCTGGAATTCACCGACGACCGTGTTGCCCATCTTGTTGAGCAGCACGCCGTCCTTGTCCTGGGCGAGCAGTTCGTCCCACTTCGAGCCCCAGATGACCTTGATGACGTTCCAGCCGGCACCGCGGAACACGGCCTCGAGTTCCTGGATGATCTTGCCGTTGCCGCGCACCGGGCCGTCGAGGCGCTGCAGGTTGCAGTTCACGACGAAGATGAGGTTGTCGAGCTTCTCGCGGCTGGCCAGGGACAGCGCGCCCAGGGTCTCGGGCTCGTCGCACTCGCCGTCGCCGAGGAACGCCCACACGCGGCTCTGGCTGGTGTCGTCGAGCTCGCGGTTCAGCAGGTAGCGGTTGAACCGGGCGTGGTAGAGCGCCGTGAGCGGGCCGAGGCCCATGCTGACCGTCGGGAACTCCCAGAAGTTGGGCATGAGGCGGGGGTGCGGATAGCTGCTCAGCCCCTGCCCGTTGCGACCGATCTCGCGGCGGAAGTGGTCGAGGTCGGTCTCCTCGAGGCGACGCTCGAGGAAGGCGCGGGCGTACACACCGGGCGCGGCATGGCCCTGGTAGTACACGTGGTCGCCGGCATTGCCGTCGTCCTTGCCGCGGAAGAAGTGGTTGAAACCGATTTCATACAGCGACGCGCTCGAGGCGAACGTGCTGAGGTGGCCACCGATGCCGTCGGCCGACTTGTTGGCGCGCACCACCGAGACGGCTGCGTTCCAGCGGACGAACCGGCGGATGCGCTTCTCGATGTACTCGTCGCCGGGGAACCACGGCTCGGCTTCACGCGGAATGGTGTTGATGTACGGGGTGCTGACCGTCGCCGGGAAGCTGACCTGCGACTCGCGGGCGCGCTCGAGCAGTTTGCTGAGCAGGAATCGGGCGCGGGTCTTGCCGTGCGTGTCGATGACGGCATCGAGGCTGTCGAGCCACTCGAGCGTCTCGCCGGGGTCGGTGTCGGGGAGTTGATTGACGTAACCGTCGAAGATCATGTCCAGCAGTCTGCCACCGCTACCCGCAGGTAACTCTCCGACGTCGGACGGTCAGCCGGCTCGTGTGTCGAGCACGCGAGCCGGTGGGAACGTGCTCAGTCCACTGCCCACCCATCCGCCGTAGTCGACCACGAGATGGGCGGCCACGTTGCTGCGGACGCAGATCGCGCCGGCGGCATCGACACCGACGATGCCGGAGTTCGAGCCGGCCCGGTTGGCGACGAAGTTCACCAACGCCGTCCGCGGCGCTCCACCGGAGCAGGGGAACGCCACCGCATAACCGGAATCGGCCGGGGCCACGATCGTCAGACTGATCAACGCCCCGCTCAGCGGAGGTGCCGATGGCGTGGCGCCGACCCCGGCGACGGGAATGCGCACGGTGGCGCCGCCGGCGATTCGCCCGCCGCTGCGAGTGTCGAGCAGCCGTCGCATCGTCGTGGGGCGGATGTCGGCGGTGTGGTCCAACGCGCCCATCAGATCGACGATCACGTCGGCGCCACCGGTGGTGGTGACGCACACCTTCCCGAGTGCGTCGGTGCGGACGAGTTGACTCGAGTTGCGGATCTGCCCGGCGACAGTCGCCATCGACGGCAACTTCGGTACGGCCGCGCCGCACGTGAACACGCGGACGGCGCCGTTCGCGGTGGCCAGGGCCGTGAGGTTGAGCACTGCGGTGAAGGGGGCTGCGGGTGCACCGGGAAGGGAGGCGAGCGACACGGGGATCGTGCGACCCGATGCCGGGACCGCACCGGGCCGAGTGTCCTTGGCCCGGGCCGGGGTGAGCGCGACGAAACCCGACGTCGGTGAGAACGCGCCGTTGACATCGACCACCACGTGGGTGGCGACCGACGAGGTGACGCAGATGGCGCCGTCCGCACCCACCACCACGACCGCCCCGTTGGAGATGGTGGTGGCGGCGCGGGTGTTGATGGTGCTGACCGTGGGTACCGCTGCCCCGCAGGGGTAGAGCGTGACGTGACCGCTACTTCGCGGGTTCACCACGGTGACGTTCACCGAGACCGCCACGGCATCGGTCGGCACCCCGTTCCGGCCGAGCACGGGAATGGCGCGCACCGACCCGGCCGCCGGTCGCGTGGACCCGGTCGTCACCGTCGTGAACGCGAGGTTGGCGTAACGGGCGGCACCCGTCGGGTTGAGGTGGATGGCGTCGTAGGTGAGGCCGCCGATGTCGGCGTTGGCGGCCCAGTCGATGATCGAGAGCTCGGGGTGGCGGGTGGTGGCCCGGCGCAGCTGATCGTTCGCGCCCGGGTAGGCGAGGTAGAGCGTGCGGTACGCCGCCTCGAGCCCGTTCCACTTCGGGTAGAACGCCGGGGTCACCTCGCGCATCGTGACCCAGAAGATGCGCCGAACCCCTCGGGCCTTCAGCGCCGCGACCATCAGGTCGACGGACCGGTCGAACCGGGGCGCATCCCAGTACGGGTAGTTGTACCCCGTCGCCACGACGGCCGACTCGCCGAACGCGCTGGATGGTGCCGAGTTGACGTACCCGGCGAGTTGTTCGGTGAACAGCCCCGGCTTGCCGGCGACCGTGACCTGCCAGCCCGAGAACTTCGCCGTCAGTGCGTTGATCGCGCCGAGTCCCACCGAGTCGCTGACCACGAACAGCCGCTTCGCTGGTGGCGCGGCGGCCGCGGCGATCGACGCGGTGACGGCCTCGACGGGCGCCAGTGAGGCGATGGCCAGAGCACCGGCGACGAGTGTGCGGACGATGCGAACGGTGCGAACGGTGCGGTTCATGCCGCCTGCCACCAACCCGCGACGTCGAAGACGGTGTCGGTGTTGGTCGACGAGTACAGGCACAGCAATCCCTGCGCACTGATCTGCGAGGTGGCGGTGTTCGCCGCGGCGCTGCCCGGCCGTCCGTTCACCGTCGAGGTGAGTGGCCGCGGGCCGCAGCCGCTCGCGGTGATGTACCCGGTGGTCACCGGGCTCACCATCGTCACGGTGCCGGACACGCCGATGGTGCCAGGGGGAGCGGCGTTGACGTCGATCGCCTGCAACGCCTGATGGCGGCCGAACCAACCGCCGACGCGGTAGGCGCCGTTGCGCGTGTCGAGCATTCGCTTCGCCTGGACGGGCACGAAGAACGCACCGGCTCCGTCCTTCGTGAACACGCCCGTCCGGTCGACGATGAGACGGAACGTGCTTCCCGCCGCGATCTTCACGCGTATGCAGATCGTGTTCGACGCGGAGACCGGCACGTACACGGCTCCCGCGGCGGTCTCGCCGGGCAGGAACGAGAGGTTCACACCAGCGGGGACCTTCACGACGGCGGGCGGCGGAGCGCCGCACTCGTACACGGTGACACCGCCGCCCGCGCTGGGTCGATCGATCGTCACCGTGACCGCGGCGCCGTCGATGTCTGCTCCCGCAAGGGTGGGTTCGGTGAGGGTGATGGTGTGGTCGACGACCTTGTTGGTGGCAGCGGTGTCGCGCAATCGGGTCGGCGTCAGGAACCGGAACGTGTCGGTGTCGGCCGCGGGAGGCACGAACGAACCCTGCATCGCGATGCGGATGTTCGTCGCGACCGACGCGCGGGCGCACAGCCGCCGGTCGGGGTTGAGGCGCACGACCGCCTGCGCGCTGCGCGCCTGGCCGGCGGCGAAGTTGAGGCTGGAGACCTTCGGCGCGGTCGTGCCGCACGGAAAGAGCGTCACGTAGCCGGCCCCGGACGGCCTGGACGAGGTGAGCCCCAGCGCGACGGCGCCCGTGCCGCTGGGAACTGCACTCGACACGTCGAGCACGGTGTCGACGCCGGCGGCCAAGGGCCCCGAGTAGATGATGCGCGTCGAACGGTCGGGGGCGAACGACAACCCGCCGGCCGGACTACTCGTGGCCGGCGTCGCCCTCTGCCCGAGGAACCTCGACCGGATGGACAGCGTGAGGTTGTCGGCGATGAGCCGGTTGCGCTTGACGTACTGGGTTCCCGACACCGGGTGGATGCCACCGATGTCGGTGACGATGTCCGACGCCTTCAGCGCCGCCGGCCAGTTCCACGCGTACACGCTGCCCGGGCGAGCCTTCACCGCGGCGTCGAGCGCCGCGTTCCACCCGAGCATCGCCGGGGTGTAGGTGCCTGACGGGTACGCGATCTGCACGATCTTCGCCCACCACACCTGCGTGTCGGGCCACAGCGAGAAGATGCGGTTGAGCAGTTCGTCGACCTTCTTCTTGCACGCCGTCACCGTGGCAGGGGTGCAGTCGCCCAGGTGGTTGGCGCCGATGTTGATCGCGACGACCTTCGGTGTGAAGCCGGCCGCCTTCCACCTGCCCACCACCGACCAGGCCGAGCCCGGCGGCGAACCGTCGTTGCGTGTTCGCATGCCGAGTGCGGTGGTCATTCGGATCGGGCCCCATTGCTGCTGGCCCAGCAACGTGGGCACCGACGGGTTGCTGATGCCGGGTGACGACCCGAGCAGGACGGAGTCGCCGACCAGGCCGATGGCGCCGCGGAGGCGGACGGTGGGCAGGAGGTGATCGCAACTCAGGACCAAACCGGTCGGGGCGGCGGTGCATCCCGCGGGGCCGGCCTTGACGGTCCCGTTCGAGGCGGCGACGGCGATCGTGCTCGTCAGCAGGGACGCCACCACGAGCAGTGATCTCGTTCGCATCGGGTCAGTGTGGCACAGGGGGCGGCGACGACGCAGGCCGGGCAATCGCTTCTAGAGTTCGGTGCATGACACGTCGAAACCGGCTCCGCGTCGCCGTCGCAGCACTTGCTGCCGTGGTGGCGCTCGGCGCATGCGGGAGCGACACCGTGGTCCGCGAGGTCGAGAAGGTGGACGTCGAGGACGCCTCGCTGGTCATCCAGGACATGGGCGACCGGTTGACGATCATCGACGTGCGCACCGCGGACGAGTTCGCCACGGGGCATCTCGAAGGCGCCGTGAACCTGGACCTCGAGGGCGGTCAGTTCAGTTCGCTCATCGAGGCGTTGCCCAAGAACGCGGCCTACCTGGTCTACTGCCACAGTGGTCGGCGCAGTGCCCTGGCCGCCGACGCGATGGTCAAGGCCGGGTTCACCAACGTGCGCGACATGGGCGGCATCGCCGACTGGGAGGCCGCTGGCCTCCCCGTCGTCACCGGATGACACCGTCCGGGGCCGGGTTGACCGCGTGAGCCGTCCCTCTTCGCCCTACCATCGCCCCCGATGAGTCGTCGGACGATCGCCTATCAGCCTGCGCTCGACGGCGTGCGCGCCTTCGCGGTCACTGCAGTGCTGCTGTTCCACGCCGGGTTCGGCTGGATGAGCGGGGGCTATCTCGGCGTGTCGGTGTTCTTCACGCTCAGCGGGTTTCTCATCACGTCGCTGCTCCTCACCGAGCGCGCCGCGTCGGGCACCGTCGACGCCAGGGCCTTCTACACGCGGCGCGCCCGCCGATTGTTGCCGGCGAGTCTGGTGTGCGTCGCCGCAGTGTGCGTCCTGGCCGCCTTCGGTGCGTGGGACGGCATCACCAAGCTGCGCCGCGACGTCATCGGTGCGCTGCTGCAGGTCTTCAACTGGGTGAAGCTCGCCAGCGGCGAGAGCTACGCGGACCTCACCGCCGCCCAGGCCGGCCTTCGGCGTCCGCTGGACCACTACTGGTCGCTCGCCATCGAGGAGCAGTTCTACTGGCTGTGGCCGCTGGCGTTCCTGGGCATCGCCTGGTGGAGCCACCGTCGCGGGTGGAGCCCGCTGCGCGTCGTCGCCGGGCTCACCGTGCTGTCGGCGATCGCGGCCCCGGTGATCGCCCAGGTGTGGGGTCCCGACGCCGCGTACTGGGCCACGCCTGCACGCATCGGCGAGATCCTGTTCGGTGCGCTCGTGGCGTGCATCGTCGCCGAGCGTCCCGCACCGGCGCGTGCCTCGTTCCTGGCGCCGACCGGGATGATCGTGCTGGTCGTCGCCTGCGTGCTCTTCCCCGACGGCAGTGGGCCCGCCTACCAGGGCGCGCTGCCACTGGTCGGTCTGGTGAGCGCGCTCACCATCTACGGCCTCCAGGTGCCGGGGGCGATGCGGACCGCGCTGTCGGCTCGGCCGTTGGTCGCGCTCGGCAAGATCAGCTATGGCGTGTACCTGTTCCACTGGCCCGTCTACGTGCTCATCGATCGACAGGCGTGGGGGTTTCCCACCGCGGTCGACCTGGCGATGAAGTGGACGTTCACGCTGGCCATCGCGATCGCCTCGTACGTCGTCATCGAGAAGCCCGTCCGCCGCAGCGACTGGTTCGTGCCGAGTCGGACCCTGGTGACCGCACTGGCCGGCACCGCCGTCGTGGCTGCGATGGTGTTGCTCGTGCCGTCCACGGCCAAGTTCTACGGCGTCGACCCCGACCAGGCGGCTGCGGCCTCCATCGACACCGGGTCCGTCGCGCCGCTGGTGACCGCACCACCCAGCACCAGCGTCGTGGCCAGCAGCGTCGCGCCTTCCACCGTCGCGCCTTCCACGACGGTCACAGCGTCGACCACCACGGCGGCGCTGGTGCCGCCGCGGCCGGTCCGCATCGTGGTCGTGGGAGATTCCACGGCCGAGGCCACCGGTGCCGGCATTGTCGCCTGGGCTGCCGCGAATCCCACGCTGGCTCAGGTCCAACTCGTCACCGGTGCGGGCTGCGGCGTCGTGTTGGGTGGCTACCAGAACCTCGGCATCTTCGGTGAGCGCGACGTCGATGCCGCCTGCGGTCCCTACGTGAACGACGTCGTGCCGTCGAAGATCGCCGCGCTGCGACCGGACCTGGTGATGGTGCTCACCACGGTCTGGGACGTGCTCGATCGCAGCCTCACCAAGGACGGCCCAGCTCTGTCGCCCACCGACCCCGAACTCGAGGCCGCGATGCTCGCATCTCTGTCCACCTTCACCGACGCGATCCTCGACGAGGGGGTGCCGCGGGTGGCGTGGGTGCAGGAGCCAGTGCCGTTGCCGACGCCCACCGCCACCGACGATCAACAGGCAGATCCGGCGCGTCACGACGTGCTGCACCGGGTGATCGCCGACATCGCCGCGACGCGGCCCAGCGTGCGCGTCGTCGACCTGGCCTCGTGGGTCGACGCGTCTGCGTGGGCCACCGATGCCGCCGCCCGACCCGACAGCGTGCACTGGACCACCGATGTCGCCACCGACATCGCCGACGAGTTCCTCGGTCAGGCCCTGCTGCGGGCGGCGTTGCTGTGATCGAGGTCTTCACCGATGGCGCGTGCCAGGGCAACCCTGGGCCCGGGGGATGGGCGTGGGCCATCGCTCCCGAGGGTGTGGTGTGCGGCAGCGGTGGGGCAGCGCACACGACCAATCAGCGGATGGAGATGACCGCGGTGCTCGAAGCGCTGCGCACCGTCGAGAGCGACGAGATCACCATCGTCAGCGACAGCACGTACGTCGTGCACTGCTTCCGCGATCGCTGGTACGTGAAGTGGCAGTCGAACGGGTGGAAGAACTCGAAGAAGGAGCCGGTCGCCAACGTCGACATCTGGAAGCCGCTCATCGAGCTCGTGCTCGAACGCAAGCCGGCGTTCCGATGGGTGAAGGGGCATTCGGGCGACCGGATGAACGAGCTCGTCGACCGGCTGGCCGTCGCCGCGGCGAACGGACCGTTCGACACACCGGCCTCCGACGATCCGCCGAGCGGCACGACACCGCCGCCACAGCAGGATCGCCTGTTCGACGTCTAGGTCCGCTCCGGGTCGAGCCGATCACGTGACGTCGCGACGGATCGTCCGGACGACGCCGGCGGCGAGCGGGACCGCCACCCAGAAGAGGACCGAGACCGAGATCTGCGGCACGTGACCAGCCCAGTCGTTCTCGAGCACCCAGTTCCAGGTTGTGGACATGTCGATCCAGTCAGCGACCAGCGTCGACGCGGTGCCAATCACGGCAAAGGCGGCAGGGAGAGCGAAGGAGGCGGCGATGGCTGTCGCCGAGCTCTGCAGCAGCGCCCCGAGCGCCACGCCGGCGAGGACGTTGAGGAGCACGAAGAGCAGATAGCCGGCGATCGCGCCGGCGGTCAGGTCCGCCTCCAGCACCCGCCCCGAAGCCGACGCCAGCCCGAGGCCGGCCGCGGCGACCACCCCGCCGAAGACTGCCGCGCCACCGCTCAACATCAGCGACGCCGCCAACTTGGCGTTGACGACGCGGACACGTCGCGGTTCCTGCGTGAACGTGGTCATGATGCTGCGTTGGCTCCATTCGCCGGTGAGCATCAGGATCGCCACCACAGGCAGGAGGATCGTCAGCCCGAGCGCGGCAACGCGGAGGTAGGTCGCGTACGTCTGATCGAAGCTCGTTGGGGCGAGGACCGGCACGAGCATCATCCCAGCGGTCGACAGCCCCACGAGAACGAGGAGCCAGCGGGCAGCGCGGGTGTCGGTGGCCTTGGCCCACTCGACCCGGACGAGCCGTGAGAACGGTATCGGTCCCGGGGCCGACGGTGCCGCGTCGACGCCGAGGGTTCGGGGGGAGAGTGATGTGGTCATGCTGCAGCCTCCTGGGGCGGAGCCGCCTTGGCGGCGGTGAGAGAGAAGAACAGCTGTTCCAGCCCGTTCGCGTCGGATTGACGCAACTCGGTGAGCAGCACCTGGTGGTCACGGGCGACGCCCGCCAGCACCTCGGTCGTGACCCGACCTTCGGCGACGTCCACGGTGAGCGCATCTCCCGGTCCGGCGACGAAGTCGATCCGCGCCACCTGCAGCGCCGCGGCAAGTGCACCGGGGTCGGGGCTGCGCACGAGGATCGTGGAGCTGGCCAGCAGATCGTCCAGCCGACCGGCGGCGACCACGGCACCGTCGGAGATGACGACGAGATGATCGGCGGTGGCCTGCACCTCGTGGAGCAGGTGGCTCGACAGCAGCACCGTGCCGCCATGGTCGGCGAAGTCGCGGAGGAGCGTTCGCATCCAGGCGATGCCTTCGGGATCGAGCCCGTTCGCCGGTTCGTCGAGGATCAGCGCCGTCGGTTCGCCGATGAGCGCCTGGGCGACTCCGAGGCGCTGGCGCATGCCGAGTGAGTAGGTGCCGACCCTCTTCTCCGCGGCATCGGCGATCCCGACGAGGTCCAACAGGTACTCGACCCGCCTGGTGTCGACGTCGGCCATCCGCGCCGCGATCGTGAGCGTCGCCCGGCCGCTGCGCCCGGGATGCATCGCCGACGGGTCGAGCAGCGTCCCGACCACGCGGGTGGGGTTGGGGAGCTCGACGAACCGTCGCCCGTCGATGGTCGCGGTGCCTCGATCGGGTCGCGCCAGCCCGACGATCATCCTCAGCGTGGTGGACTTCCCGGCGCCGTTGGCCCCGAGAAATCCGGTGATGGTCCCGGGTTCGCAGCGCAACGAGACGTCGCGGACGACCGGAACCTGGTGGTAGCGCTTGGTCAGAGCGGTTGTCGTGATCATGTGTCCAGCCTGAACCGACCGGCGCGACGGCGCATCGGGCGTGCGGCCACGATCCGATGTCCAAAAGGACGCCGGCCACCCCTGACTTCTCACCTTTCGTCGGTTGCACTGTCGACGTTCGTCGATGGTGCACGGGTGGCCCTGAGCCGTACGATCGGGTCATGTCCTGGCGAGGAAGATGGTGGGATCAGACCGCTCCCACGGCGATGCTGGTACCGAGCGACTCGGCTCACCCCGACACGGTGGCGCCCAGGACTGCGCGTGACTGGTCCTTCGACGCCGGCGCGTTCGTCGTCGCCGCCGCTCTCGGCGCCGTCATCCTGAGCGTGACCGACGACGTCACCGCCAATCGGATGACCTCGGGGCAGGTGGCCACCGACGCCGCCTTCGGAGCCCTCTGCTGTCTCTCACTGTGGTGGCGGCGGCGCTGGCCGTTCGGTGTGGCGCTGGTGTGCGTCCTGTTGGGCGCGTTCTCGACGTCTGGCTCGGTGGCCGGCCTGTTCGCACTGTCCTCGCTGGCGGTGCACCGCCATGTCCGGCCCGCCCTTCTCGTCGCCGCGCTGTTCGTTCCGTCGGCCTCAACAGCGCTGCGCTCTCCCGCACCTGGGCCGGAGGCAGGTCGAGTGCGACCTCGAGTGCACCGGCGTGCAGCGCCACCAGGGAGATGCGGTGGGCGAGCACGTCGTGCATCTCCCGGGCGATGCGGGTCCGCTCAGCCAGGCGCGCACGTTCGGCACGGACGAGCTGATCGGCCTCGGCCCGCTGCGCTCGGTCGCGCAGGGTGGAGAGGAGCTGACGCCGAGCGCGGACGAACATGCCCCATGCGGTTGCGGCGGCTGCAAGCGCGAACGTTGGCAGCATCACCGACCAGGTATTGATACGCCCGAGCCAGATCGAGCACACCACCGCGGACGGAACGAACAGAACGGCGACGAAAAGAACGGGCCGGACATGGCGGTGCACAGCTAGCGAGGCCAGGGCGAACAGGCCGGCCACCGTGCCAAACGTCGAGAACGCGCCCAGCAGGACGCATACCAGCGCCACCCCGAACGGCCAGCGCCGCCGCCACCAGAGTGAGAGACAGCAAAGAGCTCCGAACGCAGCGTCGGTGGCCACCCGTCCCGAGGTCATCCGATAGTTATCCACGCCGACGCTGAGGGTGAGAGCCCCGAGAGCGGCGGCGATGACGAAGGCAACGGCGTCGACGGACCAGTCGCGCGCAGTCCTAGGCCCCTCGGTGTTGGGATGAGCCGAATCGCTCGGTGCCAGCATCGCCATCGGGGCGGTCAGGGCCCACCATCTGCGAAGCCAGGCCATCGTTCGAGTGTATGACTCGGGGCCCCTGTGCAACATCGACGAAAGTCGACACTGCAACCAACGAAAGGCGAGAAGTC